>NZ_JBHJUV010000039.1:0-97072 GCF_042268025.1 Streptomyces sp. NPDC056161 | reverse complement strand
GCCCCTGGGGCCGCAGCCAGCCCGCTGCCACGCTTCGCAGCCGGTCGGCTACGCGTCGATCCGCGAGCGGTCCAGCGTCGCCGCCGAGCTGGAGATGAACTCCTTGCGGGGAGCGACGTCGTTGCCCATCAGCAGATCGAAGACCTGCTCGGCGGAGTCCAGGTCGGACAGGTTGATCCGGCGCAGGGTGCGGTGGCGCGGGTCCATCGTCGTCTCCGCCAGCTGGTCGGCGTCCATCTCGCCCAGACCCTTGTAGCGCTGGATGGAGTCCTTGTACCGGACACCCTTGGTCTGGAATTCCATGATCTTGTCGCGCAGCTCACGGTCCGAATACGTGTAGACGTACTTGTCCTGGCCCTTCTTCGGCTGGACGAGCTCGATGCGGTGCAGCGGCGGCACCGCGGCGAACACCCGGCCGGCCTCGACCATGGGACGCATGTAGCGCTGGAACAGAGTGAGCAGCAGGCAGCGGATGTGGGAGCCGTCGACGTCGGCGTCCGTCATCATGATGATCTTGCCATACCGCGCCGCGTCGAGGTCGAACGTCCGCCCCGAGCCCGCTCCTATGACCTGGATGATCGCGCCGCACTCGGCGTTCTTCAGCATGTCGGTCACGGACGACTTCTGGACGTTGAGGATCTTTCCGCGGATCGGCAGCAGAGCCTGGAACTCGGAGTTCCGGGCGAGCTTCGCCGTGCCGAGCGCGGAGTCTCCCTCGACGATGAACAGCTCGCTGCGCTCGACGTCGTCGCTGCGGCAGTCGGCGAGCTTGGCGGGCAGGGACGAGGACTCCAGGGCCGTCTTGCGACGCTGCGCGTCCTTGTGCTGGCGGGCCGCGATGCGCGTACGGGCCGCGGCGACCGCCTTCTCCAGGACCACCCGCGCCTGTGCCGCGGCATCCCGCTTCGTGGAGGTCAAAAACGCCCTGAGCTCCTTGGAGATCACGGTGTTCACGATGCGGCGGGCCGCGGACGTCCCGAGGACCTCCTTGGTCTGGCCCTCGAACTGGGGCTCGGCCAGGCGCACGGTGACGACTGCGGTGAGCCCTTCCAAGGCGTCGTCCTTGACGATGTCGTCCTCGGCGACGCGCAGGAGCTTCTTGGCCCGCAGCACCTCGTTCATCGTCTTGGTGACGGCCTGCTCGAAGCCGGCGACGTGGGTACCGCCCTTGGGGGTGGCGATGATGTTGACGAAGGACCTCAGGGTCGTGTCATAGCCGGTACCCCAGCGCATCGCGACGTCCACACCCAGTTCCCGGGTGACCTCCGTAGGCGTCATCTGGCCGTGCTCGTCGAGGACCGGAACAGTCTCCTTGAAGATGCCCTGGCCCGAAAAGCGGAGGACGTCGCAGACCGGCTTGTCCGTGGCCAGGTACTCGCAGAACTCACTGATACCGCCGTCGAAGCGGAAGGACTCCTCACCCTTGCTGCCGCCCTCGCCGAGACCGAATTCGTCGCGTACGACGATGGTCAGGCCGGGTACGAGGAACGCGGTCTGGCGGGCGCGCTGGTGCAGCGTCTCCAGGGCGAGCTTGGCGTCCTTGAGGAAGATCTGGCGGTCGGCCCAGTACCGCACGCGCGTGCCGTTGCGGGTCTTGGGGATCTTCTTGGTCTTGCGCAGGCCGCTCTTGGCCTCGAACTTGGCGCTGGGGCCCCCCGCCGCGAAGGCGCCCGGGACACCGCGCCGGAAGCTGATGGCGTGGGTGTGGCCACCGCGGTCCACCTCGACGTCGAGGCGGGCGGACAGCGCGTTGACCACGGAGGCGCCCACGCCGTGCAGACCGCCCGAGGCCGCGTACGAGCCGCCGCCGAACTTGCCACCGGCGTGCAGCTTGGTCATGACGACCTCGACGCCGGACAGGCCGGTCTTGGGCTCGACGTCCACGGGGATGCCACGGCCGTTGTCCCGCACCTCCACGGAACCGTCGTCGTGGAGGATCACCTCGATGTGGTCACAGTAGCCGCCGAGGGCCTCGTCCACGGCGTTGTCGATGATCTCCCACAGGCAGTGCATCAGCCCGCGGCTGTCGGTAGAACCGATGTACATGCCCGGACGCTTGCGCACGGCCTCAAGACCCTCAAGGACGAGCAGGTGCCGCGCGGTGTAGTTGGAGCCGTCCAAGTCTGCTCCTGCCAGCAGCGCAGTGGACGGCACGGACGTATCGGCGGTCACGCGGTTCGCTCCTCGCTGAATTTCAGGTGGGGCCCTTCTGGGTAAGGGCGCGGCTTCGGTCGCCGCCAAGAGGGTACCGAGGCCAGGTAGAGCCGTTGTAACGCCACCCTCGTCTGAACTCAGACTAGTCGAGGGTCGCATGGGTGTTCGATCCCCCCATGGAGTGAAGTACATATCACGTTCCCTTCGAGGCATGAACCATTTAGGCTCCGGGCACGTCCTCTTGCACAACCGGCAAGCCAGCCGGGGGGACCGAAACCCGATAAACAGCGCGAACCCGTAAGACACATAGACACGTAATACGGCACATTCGCCGCCAGACCGGCAGCAGACAGCCGCCCCGGAAAGATTTTTTTCGAGGAGAAGCCACGAGCGGGAACGTTTTCGGGCTGGTTGGATGTTGACCCTGGTACGACAGCTCGTCGAGCTAGAGAAGAGGCGACGTGACTACTGTTCTGACCCCCGCGAGCCCGTTGACGGCCGCCGATCGCTGCGACCGCTGCGGCGCCCAGGCATACCTGCGCGTCGTCCTGCTGAGCGGCGGCGAACTGCTCTTCTGCGCCCATCACGGCCGCAAGTTCGAGCCGGAACTCAAGAAGATCGCCGCTGAGATACAGGACGAGACGGAGCGGCTGACGACCGTTCCGGCATCCGCCTCCGAAGAAGAGCGCTGACACCTCGCGCAGCCACGACGAGCCAGTCTCGGCACAAGCCGGTGAACGGGCGGCCGCTCCGCCAGGAGCGGCCGCCCGTCGTCGTGGCCACCCGTACCCCGGGCGGCCGGTCCGAGGCCGTCAGACGCCCGTGTGCGGCGTTCGCGCGGCATGGACGGTACCCGCGTCCAGCGCCCTGACGACTTCGGAGACGCGGGTGTACACACCGGGGCTCCCCGCCCGCCCGCAGCCGCTCCCCCATGACACGAGTCCGATGAGCCGCCCTTCGGCGACCAGCGGCCCTCCGCTGTCGCCCTGGCAGGCGTCCGGGCCACCCCTGGCCTCTCCCGCGCACAGCATGGTGTCGGCGCGATACGTTCCGTCGATCCCGCCTGGGTACGCGTGCGCGCACTGGGCGTCGGGCAGCACGCGCACGCGTGCGCCATGCAACCGCCGCGGATAGTTCCCGGCGCCGGTCAGATCACCCCACCCATACACGGTGGCGCCCGTGCCCGGCGCGTAGGCCCGGTCGCCCGCCGGCGCCATGTCGACGACGTCGCTCCGCGGCAGCGAGGTGGCGAGGGTGAGCACGGCGAAGTCACCGACGTTGTTGTCCGCGTCGTAGCCCGGATTGATCCGGATCTCGCGTACGGCGATCTCCTCGCCCTGGGTCGACAGCAGGTCCGTACGGCCCGCGATGACCTTGAGGTCGTGCGCCTGGCTCGGCAGCGTTCCCAGGACCTCCTCGGTCATGCAGTGGGCCGCGGTCAGCACGGTGGTCCTGCTGATCACCACGCCACCGCAGAACTGCCCGGCCCGCGTACCCCCGAACCGGTCACGGCTCGCCAGCGCGACCGTCCAGGGACTCTGTGAGACGTCAGCGGGGAAGCCGCCGACGACAACGCCGTCCGCCACCGCGGGGGCGGCGCCGGCCAGCGGTATGGCGGTCGCGGTGGCCGCCAGGACCAGCGGCCGGATCAGTGCTCGCGCGATGGGGCGACGCATGCACGCTCCTCACTCTGAGTGCCTTTGGGACACCCAGAGTCATGCAGGGCGCGTCGACCCGCAGCACGAAGACCCGGCTCCCCGTGTGGGAAGACCGGGCCTTCGCCGCCGTCGTTCGTGACCGGCCGAGGCGGTCGGGACGGGCGTCGGTGACTAGTCGAGATAGTCGCGCAGCACCTGCGAACGCGAGGGGTGACGCAGCTTCGACATCGTCTTGGACTCGATCTGACGGATGCGCTCGCGCGTCACGCCGTACACCTTGCCGATCTCGTCGAGGGTCTTCGGCTGCCCGTCGGTGAGACCGAAGCGCATCGAGACGACGCCCGCCTCGCGCTCGGACAGGGTGTCGAGGACGGAGTGCAGCTGCTCCTGCAAAAGCGTGAAGCTGACTGCGTCGGCCGGGACGACGGCCTCGGAGTCCTCGATGAGGTCACCGAACTCGCTGTCGCCGTCCTCGCCCAGCGGGGTGTGCAGCGAGATGGGCTCACGGCCGTACTTCTGGACCTCGATGACCTTCTCCGGGGTCATGTCGAGTTCCTTGGCCAGTTCCTCCGGGGTGGGCTCGCGGCCCAGGTCCTGGAGCATCTGACGCTGCACGCGCGCGAGCTTGTTGATGACCTCGACCATGTGCACCGGGATACGGATGGTGCGTGCCTGGTCGGCCATGGCGCGGGTGATGGCCTGGCGGATCCACCACGTGGCGTACGTGGAGAACTTGTAACCCTTGGTGTAGTCGAACTTCTCGACCGCACGGATCAGGCCGAGGTTGCCCTCCTGGATGAGGTCCAGGAACAGCATGCCGCGGCCGGTGTAGCGCTTGGCCAGGGAGACCACCAGACGGAGGTTGGCCTCCAGGAGGTGGTTCTTGGCGCGGCGGCCGTCCTCGGCGATGATCTCCAGTTCGCGCTTGAGCTTGGGAGCGAGTTTGTCGGCGTTGGCCAGCTTGTCCTCGGCGAACAGACCCGCCTCGATGCGCTTGGCCAGTTCGACCTCCTGCTCGGCGTTGAGCAGGGGGACCTTGCCGATCTGCTTGAGGTAGTCCTTGACCGGGTCGGCAGTGGCACCGGCGGCGGCGACCTGCTGCGCGGGAGCGTCGTCCTCGTCCTCGTCGGACAGCACGAAGCCCGCGTTCTCGGCGCCCTCCGGCTCCTCGGTGCCCTTGGTCTCTTCGAGCACCTCTTCTTCGAGCAGCTCGACGTCGTCCTTCTTGGCGGTGGTCTTCTTGGCCGCCGTCTTCTTGGTCACGGCCTTCTTCGCGACGGCCTTCTTGGCGGTCGTCTTCTTGGCTGCGGCCTTCTTGGCAGGCGCGACTTCCCCGGCAGGCTCGACAGCGACGGACTCGGCCGGCACGACCGGGGCAGCCGTGGCGGCGGTGGCCTTCCTGGTGGTCACCGTCTTCGCCGCGACCGTCTTGGTGGCGGTGCGCTTGACCGGACTCTTCGCTGCGACGCTCTTTCGGGTGCGCTTGGGCTCCGCGGCACTGACCATCAGCGTCACACCCTCTTCCTCGAGGATCTGGTTGAGGCTGCGCAGTACGTTCTTCCACTGAGTGGCCGGAATCTGGTCAGCTTCGAAGGCCCGACGCACATCGTCGCCGGCGATCTGCCCCTCAGCCTTTCCCCGCTCGATGAGCGCCATGACAGAGATGGATTCGGCGATCTCCGACGGGAGCGTACGGGATGTGCTGGCCGACACGAACAACCTCTCGGAACGTTGGAAAACGGCTTCCGGCCCCGTCCATGACGGACAGGAACCGACCACCGGCCTGGGGATGGGCCGACGGCACGGGCGGATGCCGGGAAGATTCACAGCGCCGTTCATGGCGTCCGTATTCCCTCCACGACTGTCACCTCTTAGGTCATCGCACTGATCCCCCGAGCGTTACGCCCAATCTTCGTGGCCCGAGTCACACCCCGTAAGCACTTAAAAACGGTCAGACACGGGCAGAGGGGGTCGGCGGGTGTGCCGGTCGGGGCCGCTCCGCCCGGCGGGCCGCGTCGCCGTACGGCCCAACCTCACCGAAGACCGCCGGGCCCCGCCGGACCCCTCCGGGCAGGGAGGGACCCGGTGAGGTCCGGCGACGGACGGTTCCCTGGCCCGGCGCCGCCGCCAGGGGGCGGTGCGCTCCGTCCGCGGCGCCCGCGGTCCGCGGTCAGTGCTCGCGCGGCGCGGGCACCACACGCTCCACCTCGGGGTGGACGGTCAGCAGTTGACGCATCGCCGCCTCGGCCGCGGCGGCGTCGCCGGTGCCGAGCGCGTCGACGATTCGCGCGTGCTGGGCCAGGGCGGCATCGTTGGGCCGGTCACAGCCGGTGACCGGCCCGCCCGAGACCTGGAGCGCGGCCGACACGATGCCCGACAGGTGCTCCAGCATGCGGTTGCCCGCGATCTGGATGAGCAGCGTGTGGAACTCGGCGTCGGCACGGGAGAAGGTGAGCGCGTCACCCTGCCCCATGGCGTGGCTCATGATCTCGACCATGTCGGAGAGGCGCTGCTGGACGTCCTCGCGCCCGTGCCCCGCGGCGAGACGCGCGGCGAGCGGTTCGATCGTCCAGCGCAGTTCGCTCAGCTCGCGGCGTTGGTCGTCGCGCTGCGGCCCGAACGCGCGCCACTCGATGATGTCCGGGTCAAGGAGGTTCCAGTCGCTGACGGGGCGAACCCGGGTTCCGACGTTCGGGCGGGCACTCACCAGGCCCTTGGCCTCCAGGACGCGGAGGGACTCACGGACGACGGTACGGGACACCTCGAAGCGCTGGCCGATCTCCTCGGGGACGAGCGGGCGGTCCGCTCCCAGGTCGCCCGAGACGATCATCTGTCCCAACTGCTGGACGAGTTGGCCGTGCAGGCCGCGTCCGCGGCTGCCCGCGGCACGTCGTCCCACCCGGCCGAGTTCGGGGTCCGCGCCGTCCCAGGCGGGCGTTCCGACCCGGTCGGCGGCTGGGCCCTCGGCGTAGGGGTAGCGGTCGAGTTCGCCCGGGCCGACCAGACCTGAGTCGGTGGAGCGGGCGGCGGTCATCATGGTGTGCGCAAGGGTACTCACGGATCCTTTGTCGGCGCTGTCTCCAACTCCCTTGAGGTCTTTGGTGAAAAGCACACGAAAGGGTGATCGCTCACCCCGTCGCAATTGACGCCTTATCGGAAAGAAATGGGCGCGCTCCGGGGAGTTGTGCACACGCTGGGATCGGAAGCGCGCGGACGGTCGTCATCTGACCCTGCTGCGCAGGGTCGCGAGCAGATACGCACAGAGCAGAGCGGTCAGGGACAACGTCAGGGCGCCGCCCACAGGTTGGACGAGCACCCGGGCCGCAGCGGCCAGGTACCGCTCTCCCCCGAAGGGCCACTGGAGCAGCAGGACCTCCCGCATCCGGACCGGAAAGTCCGCCGCGGTCCGCACGGTCGGGCCTGCCAGCGCCTTCTGTACGAGGGGGACGACCACGACCGGTACGGCGAGCACCGCTGCGAGCCCTGCCGTGGTGGACCGGAAGATGCCCGCCGCCAGCACTCCGGCCCAGGCGCACCCGATCACGAGTCCGAACCAACTCGCACCCAGCGAGAGCCAGTCGGCGGGAACTTCCGCCAGTTCCCGTCCGTAGACGACGTAGAGCACTTCGGCGTCGCAGCCCACGGTGAGGAAGCCCAGCGCCAGCGCCGTGGCCCCGGAGACGAGCAGTTTCGCGGTGAGCAGCCCCAGTCGGCGGGGCACGGAGCCGCGGTCCGCCGCCAGGGCGGGGTGGCGGAACTCGTCCCCGAAGGCCAGCGCACCGAGCAGTCCCGCGCCGAGCGCCGCGGGCGGCAGCGGCACCTCCCGCGGCCATGCCGCGAACAGCCGTGCCTGCGGCGTGTGGCCGATACGGGCGAGCAGGACGGCCATGAGCGCGGACAGCGCGAGCACGGCACCGCAGGTGAGGAAGCCCGTGCCGATCCCGGTGGCGCGGCGCAACTCGTAGCGGAGGGGGCGGAGGGGGCTGGGGGCGGGGCGGACGGAGATCGGGGGCGGCAGGGTGGACAGGGCATCGGCGGTGAGCGACCCGTCCGGCGAGGGCGAGGAGTCCGCGTGGGCCCGTGTGCCGGGAATACCGGGCAGGTCCGGCGTCGAGGAGTCGGCGGCGCGGAGGGATGCGGTGTGCGCCGCGTCGGGGGCCTGCGCGGCGAGCGGGGGTGTGGGCCCGGTCCCAGGCGTTCCCGGCACCTCGGCCGTGCGTACGGCCGGTTTCACGCCGCTCAGCAGGCGGCCGTCGGGGTCCAGGTGACCGTCGGCGTTGATCCGCGCGTCCTCAGCGACGGGAAAGGCGGGCAGGTCCCGGGACATCACGACCGATGGCACTCTCGCGGGTAGCGGCTCGTCGGCGGGGGCTGGCTCCGTCTCCGGAGCCGCTTCGTGGCCGGCCCACGGTCGCTCCAGGACGGACCCGCCGTAGCCCGGTTGCAACCGGACATCCTCCGGGTCCGGATTCGCCGGGCTTCGACCCTGCTCGTCTCCCGGCGGACCGTCCTCGGACTGCGGCCCGCCGGGCCGCTCATCCGTCGCCAGCGGCACGCCCGGTTCCCCAGACAGGACGGCCGGGCGTTCCCCGTCCGCCGTTCGGGTTCCGGCACCGGGCCCCATGTCGCCCACCTCGTCCGCGAGTTGATGGACGAGGATGCCGTGGCGGAAGGCGGCGTCACCGATGTCGGCGGTCGAGCTGCCGTACACGGAGAGGCGGTTGCCCTCCTCGTGAACGACCTCGACCGAGCGTCGGTCGGTACGGGCCTCCTTGACGAGCAGGGCCGCGAGGCGGGCGGCGTGCGGGGTGCGGACCACGACCCTGGGTCGCAGCCGCGTGCGGGCGAACTCCATGGCCTCCTGGTCGGCGACGAGCCTGCCGTGGTCCAGGGTGACGACCCGGTCCGCGTTGCGTGCCGCCTCCTTGGGCTCGGCGGTGCTGAACAGCACGGTGCCGCCCTGGGCCGCGTGCGCCCGGAGCATGTCGTGCAGCCAACGGGCTTCGCGGGCCGACAGTCCGTCCGCGGGGGCGTCCAGTACCAGGGTGTGCGGGTCCGGCAGCAGGGCGCAGGCCAGACCGAGCCGGCGGTCCATACCGCGGGAAAGCGTGCCCAGACGTTCTTCCCGCAGACTGACCAGGCCGACGACTTCGAGAACCTCGTCGGCGCGCCGGGCCGGAACCCCGGCGGCGGCGCAGAGCATGCGCAGATGCCCGCGCACCGAGCGGGCCGGATGTCCGGGTACGTCACCGAGGAGGACACCCACCTCGCGCGACGGATGGGAGATCTGGTGCAACGGACGCCCTCTGAAGTGGGTGATCCCGCGGCCGTGTTGGAGTTCGAGCATGAGTCTGAGTGCCGTTGTCTTGCCCGCCCGCGGCGCACCCAGAAGTGCCGTGACACGGCCCGCGTGCGCCTCGAAGGAGACGTCGTTGACGGCGGGCGGGTGCGCCTTGCGGGGGTTGCTGGTCAGTCCGAAGGCCTGGATCACCTGCAGCAAGATAGCGCGCCGAGTCCGGTTTTCCGGGTATCACCCTGTCTGCCCCTCGGTGGGGCTATTTCCTGTCGGGCATTACGCGGGGTTTCCACTCGGTGACCGTTCCCGGTCCGGACCGGGCGAGGGGCCGCGCGTCGCCGACAGCGCGGACGGATCGCAGGCGCAGCCTCGCCGATGAGTCCCCAGGTCGGCTTCCCACCGGTCGGCAAACGACCCCCGCCGGCCGGGATGTGGTGTCACACCTCGGGGCGCAGCATCGGAGGGTTGAGCAAAGTGGCACCGCCGGCCCGGAAAAGCTGGGCGGGGCGGCCGCCCTGGCGTGTGGTCGTCCCGCCGGTGGGGACGAGGAAACCGGGGGTCCCGGTCACCTTGCGGTGGAAGTTGCGCGGGTCGAGCGCCACTCCCCATACCGCCTCGTAGACACGCCGCAGCTCGCCGACGGTGAACTCGGGCGTGCAGAACGCGGTCGCCAGGGAGGAGTACTCGATCTTGGACCGGGCTCGCTCCACGCCGTCGGCCAGGATCTGGGCATGGTCGAAGGCGAGCGGTGCCGGCGGCTCGATGTCGCGGCCGTAGCCGGCCTGCTGGAGCAGTTCCTCCACGGGTGCCCAGCGTGCGTTGCTCGCGTCGCCGCCCGCCCGGGGCGCGGGCAGGTCGGGGGCGAGCGCCAGGTGGGCGACGCTGACCACACGCATCCGTGGATCCCGCCCGGGATCGCCATAGGTCGCCAGCTGCTCCAGATGGGCGCCGTTGTCCTGAACGGGGGCGGACGGGTCGTGCACGCACAGTCCCGTCTCCTCGGCCAGCTCACGCGCCGCGGCCCGCGCAAGATCCTCGTCGATCCGTACGAAGCCGCCGGGCAGCGCCCACCGCCCCTGGAACGGCGCCTCGCCCCTGCGCACCGCCAGCGCACACAGGGAGTGGCGGCGCACGGTCAGCACGACCAGATCCACGGTGACGGCGAAGGGCGGAAAGGCTGACGGGTCGTAGGGCATGCGGCGATCATAGTCGTCTGCCTGACGATAAACACTCCCTTCGCCGGCCGCTTCGATGGCTGATCCACTGGGGTCCGGTGAGGACCCACGAAGGTCTTCGAACTTCTTTCACCCGAAAGGCGTCGTGCGAGGTCACGCTCCCAGTTGCAAGCCGTCCGCGGCCTCCTCGACCATGGCGAGCCCGTGTCGGCTGATCCGCAGGGAGAAGGGCGCGCCCGCCACCCTCAGCCCGGTCAGGACGATCTCTCCCAGGGGGACGCTCTGCACCGGCCGAAGGACGATCGTCCGGGCGGGAACGTCGGGGCGGATACCCGCGAGCGCCGACAGGAGCAGCACGCCGGAGGCCGCCGCCGTGGCCGCGGGCCGACAGGCCGCAGGGTGGGGCACGGGGGCACTCCCCTCGGTGCGCTGCTCCCCGGCGTACATCTCGGGCAGTCGGTACCCGAAGTGCTCGGCGGCCGCCAGCAGGCCCCTCAGCACTCCGTTCGCCTCCGTCTCGTGGCCCGCGGCGGCCAGGCCGACGACGGCGAGCGCGGTCTCGTGGACGCGCACCGCCCCGGTCCGATGGCCGAAAGGGTTGTGTCCCGGCTCGTCGGCGGCCAGCCCTCGCAGCCCCCAGCCCGAGTCCATGGTCTGGCTGGTGAACAGCCGGGCCAGCTGCGCGGTCTGCGCGCTGTCGAGCAGGCCGGGTGCCGGCTCACCCGCACCGAGCAGGCCGGTGTCGAGGAGATGGGCCGCGGCGGAGCCCAGGTGCGGCAGGGGGCGCCCGTCCTCGGCACGGGCGATCACCGGGCGGCCACCGCCGCGGTCCTCGGCCCAGAAATCCTTTCGGAACGCCGTCCGCAGGTCCTGAGCCCACTGCCGCAGCCAGGCACCACCGGGCCTGTCGTACGCGTCCAGCAGGTCGGCCCCGAGCAGCGCCGCCCGGTGGGCGTGTGCCTGAGTCTCGCAACGGGCGGGCCCCATGGGCTGCGGGTCGCGGAGGTAGGTGCCGTCGCCCACGGTGTGACGCAGCCAGGTCAGGCAGCGCTCGGCCGCAGGCAGCAGTTCCCCCGTCTCCCGTTCCGTCAGCCCCCAACGGCGGGCCTCCGCGAGCAATGCGGGGAACAGCAGCGTCGCCTCGGTTCCGGTGCAGCCCGGTGGCAGGAGGGCGCCCGCGTCGCGCAGTGGCCCGGGGATGAGGCCGGCCCGCGGCCCCGGGCCCGGCAGTTGGGTCCGGGCCAATGCCCGCAGTGTGCCCGCGGCGAGGCGAGTGCCGAGGGGAAGCGTCATCCGGGCGGCGGCCAGCGCCTCGGCCGGGGCCGGACCGCAGCGCCAGGGCACACCCGCCGCGAGGCAGATGTCGGTGGGGTGCGCCGGGTCCCGTACCAGCAGTGCCTGCAGATCCTCGATGCTCGTCCGCAGCAGAGCGCCGGTCCCGGGGAAATCGCCCAGCGCGCGGGCGTGCGCCAACGGGCTCGCCGACGCATGGCCCACGGCCCGGAGCGGCCCCGAGCCGTCCGGCCGTACCCGCAGTTCCACGCTCGCCGTCCCGCCCGGTGGCAGGTCGATCTCCCAGCGAAGCAACTCCGCGGAGGCCAGGGCGTCGGCGGGGGGCGGGTTCGCCGTGACCGATGAGCTCCCCGTCGCGCAGGTCCAGCGGAGGCCGGAGTCGTGGACACTCGCCGGAAGTTCGGCACCCACCGCACCGGAGGCGATCGCGCTGAGCTCCGCGAGATCGGTACCGAGGGCCACCTCGACCGGCAGGCGCAGTGGACGACGGGCCGCGCTGCGCAGGGTGATCCGCTCGGTGCCGTCCGCGTACCGGACGCGCTCGACCAGGACGTCCGGATCCGGACCGGCGGCCGAACTGGAACACAGCGTGCCCAAGAACCGCACGCGGTCGGCCCCGGTCATCGCGGCCTGCACCGCCAGCGGTTCGCGTCCGGCGATCCGGAGCCGGCATCGGGACAGCAGTCTCCGGCCCGCGCGGTAGAAGCCCTCCAGGCCCCGTCCGGTCAGCTGAGCCTGTTCGGTCGAGATGGCGAGGCCCGGCAGCGCCACGCAGATCAGGGCCGTATGGGTGGGTGGCAGGTCGGTCGAACGGCGAGGTGGGGACAAGGGCCAAGGTGCCGGGCCGCCCCGCGACGGTGTGCCGGGGACACCGCGGGCCTGGGTCGTGGATCCGCTCGGCTGTCGGTTCCACGGCGGCGGTCGATCGAGGGCTTGGCCCGTCGGCGGGGTGTGCTGCCGGTGGGTCTGTCCCCGCGGTGCGGACGTCATGGGTCTGGGCGGTGCGGGCGCCGCGGGTCTGGGCAGTGCGGGTCGGTTGTCGGCGGTGGGCGGTGTGGGCTGATGCATCGGGCGCCTTCTTCTGCGCGCTGTGCGCCTCGGACGTGCACGGCGCCGGAGGGAGGGCGCCGGAGGGGCGAAGGAACTGAGACGGAGCGGCCTGTCCGGCCGATCCGCCACTCAGGTGAACGGAACGGGGCGGCTCGGGGTCACGCCTCACCTCGGTGTCGCCGACCGGGCTCGGGCTGGGCAACCGCTCCTGTCCGGCCTCGCCGCCCGTACACTTCCGGCCGATCGGCACCGGACCGTGGTTCGGCTGCCGGTCCCGGTGGCGGGTCAGCAAGTGTTTTCGACGGCCAGGCAGCAATCCACTCGGCCGGCGGAACGGCCGGCGGACCAGGCCGCCGACCCGATGGAGATTCCGGCCGGAGATTCGCAGCCGGTCCAGGACCGCCTCGCGCCATCGGCCACGGCACCACCGGCGGACCCTCACGAGTCCCCCTCGGGGCCGTCGCTCGTGGACCGCGTCCCTCCAGTGGACGCGGGACCTCGTCGCCCGTCGCTCCTGCCCGCCGCGCGTGTATGCGGGCCTCCCGGGGCCGGGACGCCGGGGCGGGTGGAGCCCCCGGCCCGGGGCGGGTGTGAGGAGGCGGCCACCGGGCGCCGGGCCTTCGCCCGTACCGGACGGACATCGTCGTCGGCGCCGCCCCGGATGCGCACCCGGCGCCGACGGCGTGGGCTCGACTCCTCGGGGCCTTGACTATCGGAGCCCTGGCTGGAGGACGTCTTCCGGTCTGTCTGATCACATCGATCGGGCTGATCAGCATGGCCGGTCCGACTGGTCCGGTCTGCCTGATCGGTCTGCCCAGGCTGATCAGCCTGATCAGCCTGATCGACGCTATTCACCCGATCCGTCCCCGTCGGCGCTTCGGTGGCTTCGGTGGCTTCGGTGTGCGCCGTCTCGTCGCGTCCCGCGCGCAGACAGCGACGGATCGCCTCCGGGTCCAGGCCCTCGTTGCATGCCTGGTGCAGGAGGCGGGCGAACAGGTAGTCCGGATCGGCCCCGAGAGCCATTGCCAGTGCTTCCCTGGCTTCCAGGTCGTCGCCGGTGGACCAGGCGACCCAGCCCGCGAGGGTGAGCGGTGCTGCCGCGTGTTCTCCGTATGGTCCGACGCATCGACGGGCCAGGGCACGCCACAGACGCAGGGCCGGCGCGGCCTCGTCCCCCTCCATCCACGCGGCGGCGCGGTCCCTGGTCGTACGGTCCTGAAGGCCGAGGATCAGCCGTGCCGCTTCGTCATGGGTGAGCAGGTCGTCGTCACGCAGATCCGCGGGGACCATGCCGGACACCGGGGTGACCGCCGCGAACCGGCCGAGGGCGTGTTCGGCGAGCACGAGTGTTTCCTGCGCCACCTCCGCCCGGGCCGTGTCGTCGAGGATCCGGGGTACGAGAGCCATGCCCGCCGTGTCCAGGGCGGTCTCCTGTGCCAGTGCGGCGGACGTCTCCCAGGGCAGCAGCCGGGCCCGTAGCTCACGCAGCGTGCCGCGTACGTGCAGACCGGCGTAGGTCGCGGCGGCGGCCAGCACGGAGGTTCCCGGCAAGCCCATCGGGGAGCCGTCGTCCGGACAGCAGACCTTGCTCGGGCAGCAGTATGACCAGAATCGGCCGTCCGAGATGCACAGTGCCTCGATGACGGGCACGTCCAGAGCACCGCATTCCGTGCGGAGCAGTTGGGCGAGCGGTTGCAGGCGCAGCATGACCTCGCGGCCCGACTCACCCTTCGCCGGTTCCTGGCAGACGTAGGCGACGATCTGTTCGGGGCGGGCTCCTCGGCGTTCGCCTCCGGTCACCAGGCCCTGTGCCAGCTGCCGGGCGGCTGCTCCCCAGTCGTCCCTGTTCGCCGGGATGCCGAGCCTTGCCCGGCCGCCGAACCTGCCGCGTCCGTCCCGGTCGTGGAGGGCTACCAGCACGATGCTGTCCTCAGGGCGGTAGCCGAGCAGATACGGCAGGGCGTCGGCCAGTTCGGCCGGGGTGCGCAAGGTGACCTGGGTGTCGTGGCCGGCGCGACCGTCGAGTGCTTTCCGCGCCGTGAAGTCGCTGTTTTCGGCAGGTCCAGTCGGTTCGCTGTGATTCGTCATGCGCAGACGATCTCGCGGATCATGAGATTCCGTTTGAGCCTGTGGATAAGTCCGAGCAGGAACACGACAATCCGGCGGAACGCCCGCTCCTTTCGCCCACGGGCCGCCCTCTCTGTCCACAGGGTCGCCCGGTTGTCGGCGCCGTCCTGTTGTATGGAACGCATGGAGCACACGAGCAACACGGATCTCCGTGCGCAGGCCGACGCCGTCCTCGCCCGGCTGGTCGGGGACACCACGGGCGCGGCACGGCTGCGCGAGGACCAGTGGCGGGCGATCGAGGCACTGGTCGCCGACCACCGCAGAGCCCTGGTCGTCCAACGCACGGGATGGGGCAAGTCCGCGGTCTATTTCGTGGCGACCTCACTGCTGCGGGCCCAGGGCAGCGGTCCCACCGTGATCGTCTCGCCGCTCCTCGCGCTGATGCGCAACCAGGTGGAGGCCGCGGCGCGCGCCGGAATCCGCGCCCGGACCATCAACTCCTCGAACACCGAGGAGTGGGACGGCATCCAGGCGGAGATCGCGTCGGGCGACGTCGATGTCCTGCTGGTCAGTCCGGAACGCCTCAACAACCCGGACTTCCGCGACCAGGTCCTGCCCAAACTGGCCGCCGCGACAGGACTGCTCGTCGTGGACGAGGCCCACTGCATCTCCGACTGGGGCCATGACTTCCGGCCCGACTACCGGCGACTGCGCACCATGCTCAGCGGCCTCCCGCCGGCTGTGCCCGTGCTGGCCACCACCGCCACGGCCAACGCCCGCGTGACCGCCGATGTCGCGGAGCAGTTGGGCACCGGAGGCTCGTCGGACGCGCTGGTGCTGCGCGGCCCCCTGGACCGGGACAGCCTGAGCCTGGGCGTGCTCCGGCTGCCGGACGCCGCGCACCGCATGGCCTGGCTCGCCGACCACCTCGACGACCTACCGGGTTCGGGCATCGTCTACACGCTGACCGTGGCCGCCGCCGAGGAGGTCACCGCCTTTCTGCGGCAGCGCGGTCACGCCGTCGCCTCCTACACAGGGAAGACGGAGAACGCCGAGCGGCAGCAAGCCGAGGAGGATCTGCTCGCCAACCGCGTCAAAGCGCTGGTCGCGACCTCCGCGCTCGGCATGGGCTTCGACAAACCCGACCTCGGGTTTGTGGTGCACCTCGGCTCGCCCTCCTCCCCCATCGCCTACTACCAGCAGGTGGGCCGCGCAGGCCGCGGCGTGGCGCACGCCGAGGTGCTTCTCCTGCCGGGGCGGGAGGACGAGGCGATCTGGGAGTACTTCGCCTCGCTGGCCTTCCCGCCGGAGGAACTGGTGCGCCGCACGCTCGCCGTCCTCGCCGAGGCGGACCGCGCGATGTCGCTGCCCGCCCTGGAGCCCCTGGTGGAGCTGCGGCGCTCGCGCCTGGAGACCATGCTGAAGGTCCTCGACGTGGACGGGGCGGTCAAGCGGGTCAGGGGCGGCTGGATCGCCACCGGGCAGCCGTGGACCTACGAAACCGAGCGGTACGACTGGGTGTCCCGCCAGCGGAAGGCGGAGCAGCAGGCCATGCGCGAGTACGTCGCCGCCACGGGCTGCCGGATGGAGTTCCTGCAGCGGCAACTGGACGATGAGGGAGCGAAACCGTGCGGACGCTGTGACAACTGCGCGGGGGCCCGGTTCTCGGCGGACACCTCCGGGACCGCGCTGGACGCCGCGCGCATCGATCTGGGGCGCGCGGGCGTCGAGGTCGAGCCCAGGCGCATGTGGCCGACGGGGCTGCCGGCCATCGGCATCGATCTCAAGGGGCGGATCCCTGCCGGGGAACAGGCGGCGCCGGGGCGCGCGTTGGGGCGTCTGTCGGACATCGGCTGGGGCAATAGGTTGCGGCCGATGCTCGCGCCGGGGGCAGCGGACGCGCCCGTGCAGGACGATGTGGCGAGAGCCGTGGTGGAGGTGCTGGCCGACTGGGCGAAGGGCCCCGGCGGCTGGGCCCCGGGTGCCTCCGACGCGCAGCCGCGGCCGGTCGGCGTGGTCACCCTGGCCTCCCGCACCCGGCCGAAGCTGATCCACTCCCTGGGCGCACGGATCGCGGAGATCGGCCGCTTGCCGCTGCTGGGATCACTGGAGTACGTCGGGGAGGCCCCGCGGCTGTCGCGCAGCAACAGCGCGCAGCGTCTGCACGCCCTGGACGGCGTGCTGGCGGTGCCTCCCGCCCTGGCGTCCGCGCTTGCGCCGGCGAGCGGTCCCGTCCTGCTCGTGGACGACTACACAGAGACCGGCTGGACCCTTGCGGTCGCGGCCCGCTCGCTCAGAAAGGCGGGAGCACAGGGAGTACTGCCGCTGGTCCTGGCCGTCCAGAACTGATCGCCCGCCGTGTCGCACCGCATGCCGGCGCTCCCGGTCCCCCGGCGCCCGAAAAAACTCGTACTCGCACACCCCACGAGTCGCCGGAGGGCGCTCTGGGTAGGGATATAAGCCACAGACCGCTGGATAACGGTCGGTGGCCCCAATTGCTCGTTGCCGCATCCCAGTTCGACAGGAAGAATTGAAGTCCGCTCCCCGCACGGCTCGTCCGTGTTCCGGTTGGGCTTGCTGCGGTGCGCACCCCCTGAATCCGACCTCGCCCGCAGTGTGGGCGCGTAGCCGAAGGGAGGAACGTGACCTTCGGATTCGCTCCGTCCTCGGCGGCACCGTTGTCCACATCCACGTCCGCTGCTTCCGCCAGCCGTCTGCTCGAACCCGCCGAGTGGGCCGCCGCGGGGATCCCGCTGCTGCGCAACCCCCGCGAGGTCGTGAGCGGGCTGCACACCCGGCACCGGCCCAAGGCCATGACCGCGGTCGTCGGCGTGCTGGACCCTGAGGAAAGGCTGCTGGCAAGCGCCTCGTTCACCCGCCGCCCGGCCCCTGCGGACGGCTGGATGTTCCGCAATGTCCTGCTGGCCCAGTTGCGCCGGGTCATTCCGCACGACCTGCGGCGCCGCACGCCCGTACGCACCGCGGTACTGCTCTACTGCCGTGAGGGCGATGCACGTTGGACGGAGGAGGACGGCGCCTGGATGTGGGGACTGCGTGACGCCTGCACTCTCCATGGGCTGCGGTGCGGCGCGTACATCACGCTGACCCACGACGGCTGGCAGGTACTGAGGGAGGGCCGCGGCGGACGCCGCCCGAATATGGACTCGGCGCCGGAACCTTTCGCCACCGCGGACGCCCCTCCCCCGTCGCCCCGCACCGGTGGCGCCGTCTCTGAGGTAATGCGCCGCGCGGCGGCCCGCTGAGCGGTATCGTCCTCAAACCCGGGTTCCCGGCTCGCCTCGGCGTCCTCGGGACTGTCCCACCCCGGCGCCTACCCGTCCGACCGACGCCCACGAGGTCCGCGGTGGAGCGGTACCCCCGGACCACCGCAGATCATCGCGCGAGTGCCGCCGTGACGCGCCTGGGGGAATGGCGGCCACCGGTTTCCGGGCATGCCAAAAGCAGCACCGTGCGTGTGCCGCCACAACGGCCCATCAGCCGTCCCGGACGTCCGGCAGAGATCCGGACGCGGCTCAGACGACCGTGCCCAGCACCGAGTTGATCTGCTGCGGGTCACCACAGCAGATCAGCAGGGCACCGGCCCGGGCGTGGGCCAGCGGGAGGGCGGTGGCGGCAGCGGTGGCGGGGCCACCGTTGACCGCGACCACGACCACCGGACGGGACGCGGCACGGGAGGCGACGGCGGCGTCCGCATAGAAGACGTCGTCGCCCGCATCATGCTGCGCCCAGTAGGAGGCGTCGCCGAAGGACAGTTCATGCTCGGCCCACGGGTGCGGCCGACCGGTGGTGATCACCAGCACGTCACCGGGGGCACGACCCGACTCAAGGAGCATGTCCAGCGCCTCGTCGGCGGCGTCCAGTGCTCCCTCGGCGGAGGCTGGGATCAACTGGATCTGCGGACTCGCCACGGGGGCGTCGGAAGCGGCCGGCCCCGAAGGGAGCGGCTTGGCGGGGGCTACGTCACGCGGCGTACGTTGCACCGGCGGCGCGGGCCGGACAGGGCCTGGGCGACCGGGGCGGGACGGAGCCGCGGGGCGGGGGCCGGGTACGGGACGGGGGGTCGGCGCGTTGCGGCCGCTGGCCGGCGTGGCGCGGGGACCCTGGGCACTCTCGTGAATCTGAGGCTCCTCGGGAATGAGAGGCATGAGCTGATATTTATCAAACGTTGGTACGGCTCGCGTGACCGGGTGGCACAACAGTGCGAGTGGGATCGTCAGAAATCGAAGCCGAGCTGACCCTCGATCTCCGGAACGCTTCCATCCGCCCAACTGCGGACCTTCTTGAGATGCCGCCACTGGGGCAGCGCATCAAGATACGCCCACGACAACCGATGGTGCGGGGTGGGGCCCCGCTCCTCCAGTGCGGCCTTGTGCACGGGAGACGGATACCCGGCGTTGTCCGCAAAACCGAAGTCTGCATGGTCGATACCCAGTTCGGCCATCATTTTGTCGCGCTGGACCTTGGCGATCACCGAGGCCGCCGCCACGGCCACGCAGGAGCGGTCACCCTTGATCACCGTACGTACCCTCCAGGGTGCGCCCAGGTAGTCATGTTTCCCGTCCAGGATCACCGCGTCGGGACGGATGGGAAGCGCCCCCAGCGCGCGCACAGCCGCGAGCCGCAGCGCCGCCGTCATCCCGAGTTCGTCGATCTCCTCCGGTGAGGAGTGTCCGAGAGCATAGGACGTCACCCACGTCCGTAGCACCTCGGCCATCTCGGTGCGCCGCCTGATGGTGAGCAGCTTGGAGTCGGTGAGACCGTCGGGGGGCCGACGAAGGCCGGTGACGGCCGCACAGACGGTGACGGGTCCGGCCCAAGCGCCGCGCCCTACCTCGTCGACACCGGCAATGACCTTCGCTCCGGTCGTGGCGCGGAGGGAGCGCTCGACGGTGTGAGTAGGCGGTTCGTACGGCATGGCGCCCTTAGCGTACGCCGCTCGGATCCCCGCGCGACACCCCGGCCCGCCCCTCCGGCCGGAACGCCGACTCGCCTCGACGTCAGACCCCGTTCGGCCGGAGCAAGGGCAGCATCAGCAGGTCGATCATCTCTTCGATGTCCGGGTCCTCCCATTCGCTGGCGCACATCTTGTTGCGATACATCATCATCGCCGGGATGACGTCGTAGACGTAGCCGTTCGCCGCGCCGGGGTGCACCTCGCCCCGCTCGATTCCCCGGCCGACGACCTTGGCCAGCAGCTTGATCATCGGTTCCACGACGCCTTCGACGATCACGGCATGGAAGCGCTCGGCCTGTATCGAGTCGCATTCGTGAATCACCGCGCGGAGTGCGAAACCCGGACGGGAGAACATCGCCTGCCGGGCCTGACGGCACAGGGCCAGCAGGTCCTCGCGCACACTCCCGAGGTCGGGAGCCTCCTCGATACTCGGCAGACCGCTCCGCAGCGCGTCCGCGACAAGGTCCTCCTTCGACGGCCAGCGGCGATAGACCGCGGCCTTGCCGGTCTGGGCACCGGCCGCGACTCCCTCCATCGTGAGGCCGTTCCAGCCGACGGTGCTGAGCTGCTCCAGCGCGGCGTCGAGGATCGCACGTTCGAGTACGGCGCCACGCCGACGGAGGGTGGCCGTCTGAGCGGGGGCGGCCGTCTCGCGCGAGGTAACCATCTGGGTTTCTCCAGCAAGCAAGGGGAGTTGGGGATTCCGATACAGGGCGGACGTTACGCGGCAGCAACGGGGGACGCCGGTGCGCGATGAAGAGTTAAGTGAACGCTTGCGTTCCCTGTTGGGGACTCACTACCGTTGGCGCGACAGTGAACGCGATCGTTCACTAATGCCTTCGTGGGGGACCCATAGTGACAACCTCTCAGCTCATTCAGGACGACATACCAGGAGCAACCGGCCGGAAGGGGCATTCCGGTATCGCGCTCACCGTCATCGCGGCCTGCCAACTCATGGTGGTCCTCGACGCGACGATTGTGAACATCGCGCTCCCGCACATTCAAGACACACTCAAGTTCAGCACCACCGACCTCACCTGGGTGGTCAGCGCCTACACGCTCACCTTCGGCGGCCTGCTGCTGCTCGGAGCGCGAGCCGGTGACATACTCGGCCGCCGTCGGGCGTTCATGGCCGGAATCCTGCTGTTCACCTTCGCCTCGCTGCTCGGTGGTCTCGCCCAGGAACCCTGGCAACTGCTCGCCGCGCGCGCACTGCAGGGCGTGGGCGGCGCCATCGCCTCGCCCACCTCGCTGGCCCTGATCACCACCACGTTCCGCGAGGGGCCGGAACGCAACCGGGCGTTCGGCGTCTTCGCCGCCGTGTCCGCCGGTGGAGGTGCCATCGGTCTGCTCGCCGGCGGCATGCTCACCGACTGGCTCGACTGGCGCTGGGTCCTCTTCGTCAACGTGCCGATCGGCCTTCTGATCGTCTCGCTCACACCTTGGTTCATCAACGAGTCCGAACGCCACCCCGGACGATTCGACATCGCCGGCGCGCTGACGTCGACCCTGGGCATGGCTTCTCTCGTGTACGGCTTCATCCGGGCCTCGGAGGACGGCTGGCGCGACGGTCTGACCCTCGCGTCGTTCGGCGCGGCCGTGGTTCTGCTGCTGGCCTTCGTCTTCACCGAGATGCGGGCCAAGGAACCGATCACCCCGCTGAAGATGTTCGCCGACCGCAACCGCTCCGGCACCTATGTGATCATGCTGAGCCTGGCCGCGGCGATGTTCGGGATGTTCTTCTACATCGTGCTGTTCGTGCAGAACGTGCTGGGCTACAGCCCGATCAAGGCCGGGCTGGCCTTCCTCCCCGTGACGGTCGCCATCGCCGTCGGGGCCGGTCTGTCGCAGCGGTTCCTTCCCTCGCTCGGCCCCAAGCCGTTCATGATCACGGGCTCGGCGTTCGTGGTCGTCGGGCTCGTCTGGCAGAGCTTCATCAGCCCCGACAGCTCCTACCTCAGTGGAGTGCTGGGCCCGCTGGTGATCTTCGGCTTCGGCATGGGTCTGAACTTCGTGACGGTGACGGTCACGGCCGTCTCCGGCGTCGCCCAGCACGAAGCGGGCGCCGCGTCCGGGCTGCTCAATGCCACACAGCAGGTGGGCGGTTCGCTCGGCCTGTCCATCCTCACCACGGTCTTCGGCTCGGCCAGCAAGGACGAGGCGACGAAGCAACTGCCGAAATTCCTCGCCGACGGCTCGCCTGCACAGAAGGCCGAATTCGCCAAGACACAGCAACTTCCGGCGCCTTGGGGCCACGAGGTGCTCGCGCAGGGCATCTCGACCGCCTTCGTACCCGCGGCCGCGATGGCCGTACTCGCCCTGGCCACCGCCTGGCTGGTGATCAAGGTCCGTAAGAGCGACCTCGAAGCCCTCTCCGGAGCCGCCGGCCCAGGGATCGGCTGAGGCGGAAGGCGGCCCACAGGATCGCGGATGGCCGGACCAAGCCCGGGGGACGGACGGCGAGGGCGACGGTTCGGCCGTCCGCACCGTGGTCGTGCGGAAGGAAAACGAGATCGGCATCACCGGCCGAACGAGCATCACCGGCAGAACCAGTACTCCTGGCAAGATCAGCACCACTGGCAGAAACAGCATCCACGGCAAGCCCAGCAGCACCGGCGGAACCGGCGTCAGCAGGGCGAACGCCATCACCAACACCCCGCCGTTCACCATTTCCAAGCCCCCCTCGCCGTTGACTGAACCCCGCGTCCGCGCAGCCCACACGTCACGCAGTCGATGTCGGGACAACGCGCCACGATCACGCAGAGTTCCCGCAAGTTACGCAGAGTTCCAGTCGACGCGGCGCCCGGTCGTCAGCCGGCAGCCACGGCCCAGCCCGGAAGCGACTCCGCACGCTTCAGCCACTCGGCGGGCGGTCTCCCGGCCCCGCCGGCCGCCAGCACACCGCCCACGATGGCGCAGGTGGTGTCCACATCACCGCCGACCTGGGCAGTCGTCCAGAACGCCGCCTCGTAGTCGCCGAGCGCCCGGGCCGCCGACCAGAGGGCGAAGGGCACGGTGTCATGAGCGGACGTGCGCCGCCCGCACCCCAGGACGGCGGCGACGGCATCCGCGTCGACTTGGTCCAGCATGTCCCGGGCGCGTCGCAGACCCTCGGCCACGGCGCTCTCCGGCACCAGTGCCACGACCCCGTCGAGAAGCGCCTCAGCGCTGGGCGGGCCGTCCGGCGCGGCGACCAGCGCCGCGGCCGCGGCGACGGCCATCGCCCCGGCGGCGGCTTCCCGGTGCCGGTGTGTCGTGTACGCCGAGATCTCCGCCTGCCGGGCAGCCTGCTCCGGATCGTCCGCGTACCACGCGCCGAGGGGCGCGATACGCATCGCGGCACCATTGCCCCAGGACCCCTGCCCGTCGAAAAGCCCGGCGGCCAGTTCACGCCAGTCGTGGCCCTCGCGGACGAGGCGCAGCAGTCGGTTGACCGCCGGACCGTAACCACGGTCGAAGTCGTGGTGCGCGGCGAAGGAATGGGCGAGCACGTCCTGGTCGATATGGCGGTGAGCCGCGAGGACGGCGACCACGGAGCAGGCCATCTCCGTGTCGTCGGTCCACTGCCAGGGGCCGGGAGGCAACTCGCGGCGGCTCAGCAGCGGGTGGTTCGCCGGGACGAAGAACTGGGAGCCGAGCGCGTCCCCCACCGCGAGGCCGCGCAGACTGGCCAGGGCACGCTCCAGACGCCCCTGGGAAGAGGGATCAGCGGTCACCACCGGGCCACTCTAATCGGTGAGCCAGTTCGGCAGCGGATCCCGCCAGCGCTCGAAGGGCCGGTCGAGCGTGTACCTGCCGTCGTCCCCGAGAACGAGCATGCGCATCTCCCCGTTGTCGGGGTTCGACAGTGATTCGAATTCCGCGACCGTCCAGTGGAACCAGCGCATGCAGAACAGCCGCATCGCCAGGCCGTGGGTCACCAGGAGCACGTTGGGCGGGTGATCGGGGGCTTCGAAGCTGCGGAACAGGCTCTCCAGGAAGCCCCCGACCCGGTCGTAGACGTCGGCACCCGACTCGCCCTGCGGGAAACGGAAGAAGAAGTGCCCGTACGCGTCGCGGTAGGTCTTCTGGAGCCGGACGTCGTCGCAGTCCTGCCAGTTCCCCCAGTCCTGCTCGCGCAGGCGCGGTTCCTCACGCACCCGTATCAGCTCGGGGTCGAGGTGGAAGGCGCGGAGCGTCTCATGGGTACGCCGGTACGGCGAGACGTACACGCTCACCCGCTCCCGGCCGAACACTTCGCGGAGCCGCTTGCCCGTCTCCTCTGCCTGCCGCCAGCCACGCTCGGTGAGAGCGAGGGCGTGGTCGGGTTCCCGCTCGTAGACGGAGTCATCGACATTGCCCGTCGACTCGCCGTGCCGGACAAGGACGATGCGCCGTGGTCGTGCCATGCCAAAACCCTAGATCGGGTGACGTCCGGCCGAGCACTCATACGCGCTCCATACGGCGTAGGTCACACGAATCCTGCACCGCAGGCCACTCAGGGCCACGCGCCGCACGCGCTCGGTCGTCAAACCGTCCAGGTCGGCTCCAGTTCCACGATGTCACCCGTGAGCGCCGAGATGTCCGCTTCGGTCTGGGCGCGAAGCGCCAGCCGTTCCACTCGCTCGGTGCGGTACTTGCCGTGCTCGGCAGCCGAGCGCCACATCGACAGGATCAGGAACTCGTGCTCAGGTGCCTCGGCGAACATGCCGCGGATCATGCCGGGCGAGCCGGCCATGGCGGGGTTCCAGACCTTCTCCTGCATCAGCGTGAAGTTCTCCACTCGTGCCTCGTGGACGCGGCAGTGGGCGAAACGGATCAGGTCGGAGTCCGCGAATCGCGGTTCGAAGCCGGTCTTCACGTCGAAGCGGTACTCGAAGAGCTTGACCTGGCTTTCCTTGAACGTCCCCACCTGGGCCGCCGACAGCCGGTCGTGCGAGCGGGCCATGAAGGAGTCGTAGAAAGCGCGGCTCTCCCAGAAGGCGAAAATGTGCGCCACACCGGGCCGCTGCCGACTCCAGCCACCGCCCTGTCCACGAAATCCCGGCTCCCCCAGAAGCCCCGCCCATTTTCGCTGCCCCCGCTCGAACCCGCGGCGGTCCACCACGGTGCAGCGAATCCACTTGACCAGCACCGCGCCATCGTAAGGCCATGGGGCGTGACGCCGGTCATGCTCCGCCGGAGATCACCCGCGCACAGGTCCGTGGAGCGTGGCACGATGGACAACGAACCTTGGCTACCGGGGAGTTGGCAAGTTCCCAGAGGGGGACGGAAGGGGAATCCTGGTGAACGGCCTGAGCAAGGGCATCCGCAAGGTCGAGATCGCGCTGCGGTGGGATCCGAGCCCTGTAGGACAGCCACCCGCCGATCTCGACCTCATCGCGGCCACGTACGAAAGGGACGATCCCTACGGCACGCCGGCCTATCTGGTGCATTTCGACAGCCGCTCGCCCGACGGGACGATCTCCCTCAATCGGGACAGTGCGGACGGTAAGGGCTTCGGCTCGGACGAGGTCATGACGCTCGAACTCAACCGGCTCGACGGCCGGTACGCGCGCGTGGTGGTCGGTGTCGTCATCCAGCAGCGGCCTGTGGACCGGAGGTTCGTGAATGTCCTGAATCCGGCGGTGCGCATCCAGGAGGGCTACACCGTCCTGGCCGAGGACGACTTCGCATCCGTCCTCGGGGCGACAGCGGCGACCTTCGCGGAGTTCGTGCGTGACGAGTCCGGCGGCTGGGACTTCCGTCCCGGTGTGCACGGCTTCGAGGACGATCCCGCCGTCTTCTCCAGGGTCATGGGCCTACGCGGCGGACCCGGCGGTCAGCCCGGCTAGAACGGCAGCCCGGGGAGGACGGCAGCCCGTAGAACGTCGTCCCGGCCGAGCGGCTGAGGTCGACGCGGTCATGGCTGGAGAGTACGAGGCCGCCGACCGCCGCACGAGCGAAAAGGGGGGCGCCGACCACAGGCCGGCGCCCCCCCCTTCTCACGGGATCAGCTGCAACCGCTGGTCGAGCCGCAGCCCTCGCAGATGTAGCAGGAACCGGCTCGCTGCATCTTCGTGCCGCAGGAGAAGCACAGCGGTGCGTCGGCCTGGATGCCGAGTTGCATCTCCACCAGCTCGGCGCTGGTGTGCGCCTGCTTCGGGGCGGGCTTGACCACGGCGGTGTCGGCCTGCGGGGTGGACACGGCCTTCAGGTCGGTCTGGCGCGGCGCGGACTGGGCCAGGCCCTCCACGTCGACTTCGTCCTCGGTCGGCTCGTAGGAACCGGTCTCCAGGTGGCGCTGGCGCTCCTCGGCGGAGTGGATGCCGAGCGCGGAGCGCGTCTCGAAGGGCAGGAAGTCCAGGGCCAGACGGCGGAAGATGTAGTCGACGATCGACTGCGCCATCCGCACGTCCGGGTCGTCGGTCATGCCGGCCGGTTCGAAGCGCATGTTGGTGAACTTGGAGACGTACGTCTCCAGGGGCACGCCGTACTGGAGGCCGACGGAGACGGCGATGGAGAAGGCGTCCATCATGCCCGCGAGGGTCGAGCCCTGCTTGGACATCTTCAGGAAGACCTCGCCGAGACCGTCGTCCGGGTAGGAATTGGCCGTCATGTAGCCCTCGGCGCCGCCGACGGTGAACGACGTGGTGATGCCGGGACGTCCCTTCGGGAGGCGCTTGCGAACCGGACGGTACTCGACGACCTTCTCGACCTTGGGGGCCGCCTCGGCCTTGACCTCGGTCTTCTTCTCGTCGTCCTTCTTCTTGGCGGAGAGCGGCTGCCCGACCTTGCAGTTGTCGCGGTAGATCGCGAGGGCCTTCACGCCCATCTTCCACGCCTCGAAGTAGATCTCCTCGACCTCCTCGACGGTCGCCGTCTCCGGCATGTTGACCGTCTTGGACAGGGCGCCGGAGATCCACGGCTGGATCGCGGCCATCATGCGGACGTGGCCCATCGGGGAGATCGCCCGCTCGCCCATGGCGCAGTCGAACACCTCGTAGTGCTCGTGCTTGAGGCCGGGGGCGTCGAGCACGTTGCCGTGCTCGGCGATGTGGGCGACGATCGCCTCGATCTGCTCCTCCTGGTAGCCCAGGCGGCGCAGGGCCTGCGGGACGGTGCCGTTGACGATCTGCATCGAGCCGCCGCCGACCAGCTTCTTGAACTTGACCAGGGCGAGGTCCGGCTCCAGGCCGGTGGTGTCGCAGGACATCGCGAGGCCGATGGTGCCGGTCGGCGCGATGACGGAAGCCTGGGCGTTGCGGAAGCCGTTCTTCTCGCCGAGGCGCACCACGTCCTGCCATGCCTCCGTGGCGGCGGCCCAGACCGGCGTGTCCAGGTCGTCCATGCGGACGGCCGTGCCGTTGGCGTCGGCGTGCTGCTTCATGACGCGCTTGTGGGCGTCGGCGTTGCGGGCGTAGCCGTCGTACGGGCCGACGACCGCGGCGAGTTCGGCGGAGCGGCGGTAGGACGTGCCGGTCATCAGGGAGGTGATGGCACCGGCGAGGGCACGGCCGCCGTCG
Source organism: Streptomyces sp. NPDC056161 (assembly GCF_042268025.1). NCBI lineage: Bacteria > Bacillati > Actinomycetota > Actinomycetes > Kitasatosporales > Streptomycetaceae > Streptomyces > Streptomyces sp. NPDC056161. The sequence goes on along the minus strand of NZ_JBHJUV010000039.1, from coordinate 69,920 downwards.
GAGTCGTAGGCGTGGCCGGTGGCCATCAGCAGGGCGCCCAGGTTGGCGTAGCCGATGCCGAGCTGGCGGAACGCGCGCGTGTTCTCGCCGATCTTCTGGGTCGGGAAGTCGGCGAAGCAGATGGAGATGTCCATCGCGGTGATGACGAGTTCGACGACCTTCGCGAAGCGCTCGACCTCGAACGACTGGTTGCCCTTGCCGTCGTCCTTCAGGAACTTCATCAGGTTCAGCGAGGCGAGGTTGCAGGACGTGTTGTCCAGGTGCATGTACTCGCTGCAGGGATTCGAGCCGTTGATCCGGCCGGACTCCGGGCAGGTGTGCCAGCGGTTGATGGTGTCGTCGTACTGGATGCCGGGGTCGGCGCAGGCCCAGGCGGCCTCGGCCATCTTGCGGAACAGGTCCCTGGCCTCGACCTCCTCGATGACCTCGCCGGTCATCCGCGCGCGGAGGCCGAACTTTCCACCCTGCTCGACGGCCTTCATGAACTCGTCGTTCACGCGGACCGAGTTGTTGGCGTTCTGGTACTGGACGGACGTGATGTCCTCGCCGCCCAGGTCCATGTCGAAGCCCGCGTCGCGCAGGGCGCGGATCTTCTCCTCCTCCTTCACCTTGGTCTCGATGAAGTCCTCGATGTCGGGGTGGTCGACGTCAAGGATGACCATCTTGGCGGCCCTGCGGGTGGCTCCGCCGGACTTGATCGTTCCTGCGGAGGCGTCGGCACCCCGCATGAAGGAGACCGGACCGGAGGCATTGCCGCCGGAGGAGAGCAGTTCCTTGGAGGAGCGGATGCGGGAGAGGTTCAGGCCGGCACCGGAGCCGCCCTTGAAGATCATCCCCTCTTCCTTGTACCAGTCGAGGATCGACTCCATGGAGTCGTCGACGGACAGGATGAAGCAGGCGGAGACCTGCTGGGGCTGGGGTGTGCCCACGTTGAACCAGACGGGGCTGTTGAAGCTGAAGATCTGGTGCAGGAGGGCGTACGCCAGCTCGTGCTCGAAGATCTCGGCGTCGGCGGGCGAGGCGAAGTACTTGTAGTCCTCACCGGCCTTCCGGTACGTCTTCACGATGCGGTCGATCAGCTGCTTGAGGCTGGTCTCGCGCTGCGGGGTGCCCACGGCACCACGGAAGTACTTGCTGGTGACGATGTTGACCGCGTTCACCGACCAGAAGTCGGGGAACTCGACGCCACGCTGCTCGAAATTGACCGAGCCGTCGCGCCAGTTGGTCATGACGACGTCACGGCGCGCCCACTCGACCTCGTCGTACGGGTGCACGCCGGGAGTGGTGTGGATGCGCTCGATACGCAGCCCCTTGGTGGCCTTGGCGCCCTTGGCTCGGGAACCTCGTGCCGGACCGCTCGCCGTCTCTGTCATGCCGCCTCCCTGTACGGGCTAAAACGCCCTGAAGTGCCCCGATGTTCCCGTGGCACGGTGTTCTGTCATGTGTTGCGAGCACCTATGCGCTGCCGCCCGCAACAAGTCTTCGATCGCCGCCGTCGGGCCGGATCCCGGACCGCTGGTCCGTTCCGGCGCGCCCTCAGTCGGCGGCGTGGGCGGGCACCGGGGCCTCGGTGGCCCCTCCGCGCCCGCGCTCTTCTTTCCGGCCCCGCGATCCCGCGTCTTCGTCGTCCGCGGCAGGGCCTTGCCTCACTTCCCTCAGCTCGGCGATCGCCGCCTCGAAGTCCTCAAGCGAGTCGAACGCCCGGTAGACGGACGCGAACCGCAGAAAGGCGACGAGGTCCAGTTCCTGCAGGGGGCCGAGTATGGCCAGCCCCACGTCGTGCGTGGTCAGCTCGGCGCTTCCGGTGGCCCGCACCGCCTCCTCGACCCGTTGGCCGAGCTGGGCGAGCGCGTCCTCCGTGACAGGCCGCCCCTGGCATGCCTTGCGCACGCCGTTGATGACCTTGGTACGACTGAAGGGCTCGGTGACTCCCGACCGCTTGACCACCATGAGCGAACACGTCTCCACGGTCGTGAAGCGACGGGAGCAGTCCGGGCATTGCCGGCGCCTGCGGATCGACGTGCCGTCGTCGGTCGTACGACTGTCCACGACACGGCTGTCGGGGTGCCTGCAGAAGGGGCAGTGCATGATCTCCAACCCTCCTCACAGCAGACTCAATGGCCTCGACAGACCACCCGGGTCCCTCGAAGCAGCCACCAGCATAGGCGATCTCTCGGACATCGAAGACCCGGGGGACCACAACTTGTGGGCAGCTGTAGCAATCCAACCACTAGATGTGGTGCCTGGCTCAATACTTCGGCACGCGCGCGTGTCGCGCGGGCACCCCGCGGGGAATACGGAGATACCGTGGATGCCGCACGGAGGACACGTAGGACTCCGGCGCAGATGAGGACCGGCTCCCGGCCGACGGGCCGCCGGATGGCAGACTGACTGCACAACCCACGAGGTCGGCACCTCGGCGGTGAAGAGTACAACAATGAGCCTCTTTATCCGCTAGGTACCGCGTCAGCCATACACCCAGACATGTGATCACGCGAGACGAACCGCGTTTTTTCACTCGAACGTGTGTTTGGCGCAACCTTTCGAAAGCAACTACCGTTGTGCAGCAGGGAGACCATCGAGAGGGGCCGACGTGACCACGACCGCAGACAGTGCCGCCATCACTGCCCAGGACCGCCCCCAGGGCCGAATTGAGCCGGTGCATGCCATGAACGATGCCGCGAGTCCCGAAGCGCACAAGCGCTCCATGCCCGGCCGACCTCCAGGCATCCGGGCGGACAGTTCGGGGCTCACCGATCGGCAGCGCCGAGTCATCGAGGTCATCAGGGACTCCGTGCAGCGGCGTGGTTACCCACCGTCGATGCGGGAGATCGGCCAGGCAGTGGGCCTGTCCAGCACCTCCTCGGTCGCGCACCAGCTGATGGCGCTGGAGCGCAAGGGATTCCTGCGTCGTGACCCGCACCGCCCGCGCGCGTACGAGGTCCGCGGCTCCGACCAGACCGTGACCGTGCAGCCCACGGACACCGCAGGCAAGCCCGCCGCTTCCTACGTGCCCCTGGTCGGCCGTATCGCCGCCGGTGGCCCGATCCTGGCCGAGGAGTCGGTCGAGGACGTCTTCCCCCTCCCCCGCCAGTTGGTGGGGGACGGCGAACTGTTCGTCCTGAAGGTCGTCGGCGATTCCATGATCGAGGCCGCGATCTGCGACGGCGACTGGGTCGCGGTCCGTCGCCAGCCGGTCGCCGAGAACGGCGACATCGTCGCCGCGATGCTCGACGGCGAGGCCACCGTCAAGCGCTTCAAGCGCGAGGACGGCCATGTCTGGCTCCTCCCGCACAACTCGGCGTACGAGCCGATCCCCGGCGACGACGCGACCATCCTGGGCAAGGTCGTCGCCGTCCTGCGCCGCGTCTGACGGCCGGACGGACGAGCCGCCGGTTCGTCCCCTGACCGGGCCCCGGAACCCCTGCGCCGGTTCCGGGGCCCTGCCTGTATGTGCGGACAACGGCCGCCGTCGTATCTCACGACCGCCGTCGTACCTACGGAAGCCAGCCGCCTCTGTGGAAGCCGGCCGCCGTCGGCTCAGCGTGATCGACCGGCCTGTCCCCGCTCAGGGACGGGCCGATCCCGTGATCACTGTGCTTCCGCCTGCTGCGCGACGGCGTCGATGGCGGCGAGGGACTTACGTACCTGGTTACGGTCCGTGGTGTACCAGAAGTCGGGCAGTGACGCCTTGAGGTAACCGCCGTACCGTGCCGTCGCCAGCCGCTGGTCCAGTACGGCGACCACACCCCGGTCGCCGGACGCCCGGACGAGCCGGCCCGCGCCCTGCGCCATCAGCAGTGCCGCGTGAGTGGCGGCGACGGCCATGAAGCCGTTGCCGCCCGCGTCCTCCACCGCCTTCTGCCGGGCGCTCATCAGCGGATCGTCAGGGCGCGGGAAGGGAATCTTGTCCATCACGACCAGTTGGCAGCTGGTTCCCGGGACGTCGACGCCCTGCCACAGCGACAGCGTGCCGAACAAGCAGGTCTTGGGATCGGCGGCGAAATTCTTGATCAGCTCGCCGAGGGTCTCCTCGCCCTGGAGCAGGATCGGGAACTCAGGGATACGCGACCGCAGTTCCTCGGCGGCGAGCTGTGCGGCCCGCATGGAGGAGAAGAGGCCGAGAGCGCGACCGCCCGCCGCCTGGATGAGTTCGGCCAGTTCGTCGAGCATGTCGGCGCGGTCGCCGTCCCTGGCCGGTCGGGACAGGTGTTTGGCCACGTACAGGATGCCCTGTTTGCGGTAGTCGAAGGGCGAGCCGACGTCGATGCCCTTCCACCGGGGGAGATCCTCTCCCTCCGTGCCCTCCGGGGCGAGGCCGAGGGAGGCTCCGATCCCGTTGAAATCGCCGCCCAGCTGGAGCGTCGCCGACGCGAGGACAACGGAACGGTCCGCGAAGAGCTTCTCCCTGAGGAGCCCGGAGACGGACATGGGGGCGACTCGGAGGGAAGCGCCGAACCGGTCGTGGCGTTCGTACCAGACGACGTCCCACTCGGAGCCGTTCACCACGCGCTCCGCGACGTCGTGCACCGTCTCCACCGATGCCAGGGCCTGTTTACGGACGGCGTCCTCGTCCTGCACCGACTTGTCCCGGGTCGCGCCGATCCCGGAGATGACCGTGCGAGCGGCGTCCCTCAGGGCCATCAGGGCGTAGGCGAGGTCCTCCGGGATCTCCTCCAAGCGGCCGGGCAGGGCCAGTTCCATCAGCCGCTCGAAGCCCTCGGCCGCGGTCTGGAGCTGGTCCGCGGCCTTCTCGTTGACCAGCTTCGCGGCGCGGCGCACCGCCCGGTTGACCTGGCCTGGAGTCAGCTCACCGGTCGCGACGCCGGTGACACGTGAAACGAGTTCGTGCGCCTCGTCCACGATCAGCACCTCGTGCTGGGGAAGCACCGGGGCGCGCTCGATGGCGTCGATCGCGAGCAGGGCGTGGTTGGTGACGACGACCTCGGCGAGTTTGGCCCGCTCTCGGGCCATCTCGGCGAAGCACTCCGCGCCGTACGCACACTTCGAGGCGCCCAGACACTCCCGTGAGGAGACCGACACCTGCGCCCAGGCGCGGTCGGACACACCCGGGGTCAGATCGTCCCGGTCCCCCGTCTCGGTCTCGTCCGCCCAGTCCCGCAGCCGGAGCAGGTCCTGGCCCAGCTTGCTGGTCGGTGCCGCCGCCTCGAACTGATCGAAGAGCCCTTCCTCCTCGTCCTGCGGCACACCCTCGTGAAGACGGTGCAGACACAGATAGTTCGATCGCCCCTTGAGCATCGCGAACTCCGGGCGCCGACGCAGCAGCGGGTGCAGCGCCTCGACCGTTCGGGGGAGATCACGCTCCACCAACTGGCGCTGCAGGGCCAGCGTGGCGGTCGCGACGACCACGCGCTCCCCGTGGGCGAGCGCGGGCACCAGGTAACCCAGGGACTTACCGGTGCCGGTGCCGGCCTGGACCAGCAGATGGGATCCGTCGTCGATCGCTTCGGCGACCGATTCGGCCATGGTCACCTGACCGGGGCGCTCCGTGCCGCCGACGGCCTCGACAGCGGCACGGAGGAGTTCGGGGAGTGAGGGCTTCGTCATAGCCCGACCACCCTACGGCCCGGCACCGACAAACGCGCGATCAAGACGGGGCAGAGGGGCGGCCCGGTGAACGGCGGCGTTCGGCCGACGCCGGACCGAGGGCCAAGCAGTGGGCCGGGCGGCCTCGGCAGGTGTCGGGGAAGGTCTGGGCGGATCATGGCGGGGCTCCTCGGCGGATACGGGACGAGACGGCGGCGCCGGGTCGGAGGCGGGAAGCCACGGATTCGGAAACCGCGGGAGACCGCAGCGGACCGGCAGTCCGGCTCCCCGTCGAAATTGACAGTGCGAGAACGGGAACCGGATCGACGCGAGATTCGTACTACATGTGAACGCGTCGTCACTCGGCGCTACAGCACATCGCGCAGTGACCGGTCGCGCATCATCAGAGCGGCCCGCTTGGCGGGCAGTTCGACCTCGGCGGTGAATCGGAAGCCTGCGCTCAGGAAGGCGGCGATGGACGGAGTGTTGCGAAGGTCAGGCTCGGCCACGACTCGTGCGCAAGTCGGCCGTCGGCTCATAACCAGGTCGGCCACGGCTCTGAGCAGCGTGGATCCAAGACCCCGGCCCCGGTCGGCGACACCGCCGACCAGGAGGTGGATTCCGGTGTCGTGCGGACGGGCCGGATAGTGGCGGGCCAGTGGGTCCAGGTCGGCCCGATAGATCTCCCAGTAGCTCATCGGAGTGTCGTCCAGCACGCCGAGACACGGAACGCTGCGGCCGTCACCTGCGAGGTGCGCACGCAGGTGGGCCTCGGTCCGCTCCGGTGAACCGGCCAGTTCCCAGAACGCCGCGACCGCCGGGTCGTTCATCCACCGGCTGATGAGCAGAAGGTCGTGGTCGAGGCAGACGGGGACCAGTTGGAACCGGCCCGCGGACGTCGTGGTCGCGCCCCAGGCCGCGACATGGTCGAGCAGGTCGTCGCCCGCAATGGAGACCGTGGTGGCGCCCGCCGCGGAGAACGACCGAGTGGCCGCCCCAAAGCCCGGGTCGCCGGCCTCGCCCGCGAAGGACGAGACCGCGAAGGACGAGACGGTGTCCGGCGGCGGGCAGGTCGGTCCGGAGCCCAACTCCCATGGGCGCCGGCCGACATCCGCCGCCGGGCCCGCCGAGGCCCCCGCCGAAGACGGCCCTTGTACACCGGTCGTGGCGATCGGACCCGCGGCCCTCCCGCCTTCGTCGTCGTCCGGCTCCCCTGCGAAGAAAGCGACGAGTTCGTCGGGGAGGCGCAGGTCCAGCGTGTCCTCGCTGTTCCCTCCGGAGTCGGAGGAGCCCGGGTGAGCGGGGATCGAGTCGGCATCGGTGCTCGCGTCGGCGGGAGGCACGGCGCGCTCCTCTCGGGGGCCGAGGTGAATCGCATTCCTCGGAGGGTGGTGGAAGTGGGTGTTGTTCGGTTCAGGAGTGAAGGGGGTTGGCGATGGTGACGTAGACGGACTGGGTGTCCACCGGCCCGACGAGTTCGTCGAGGCCGTGCAGCCGGGTCAGCAGGTTGGCCTTGCAGCGCAGGACCGGAGAGTCGAGCAGGCGGGCGGGCAGTGAGGTCCGCAGCGGTGCGGGCCCCACGGCGGTGTCGGCGAGGAAGCGACGGAACGCGGCCAGCAGCAGGCGCTCGTCGGCAAGTTGCTGTGAACCGAAAGCGCCGATCAGGCCGAACACGTTGTTGATGACGAGGTAGTAGACGAAACGTTCGTCGGTGATCTCGTCGGAGACGAACGTGTCGCTGTGCTCGCCGATGCCTGGCAGTCGGGCGTCGAGTTCGGCTCGTCGGGACTCGCGGAAGTAGTAGCCCTGGTTGTCGCGGTAGCGGCCACCAGCGGGCCAGCCGTCGCCGTCCAGCAGGAGCAACGTGTTCTGCTGGTGTGCCTCCAGGGCGATCCCCGTCTCGCTGTCCAGCCACAGCACGGGACGCACGATCTGCTCCAGGTAGCGCAGGAACCATTCCACGGCCACCGCTCCACGGGGGCGGCCGGTCCGCTCGGCGATCCGCGTGACGACGTCGGCCAGGCGTGACCCGTGCGGTCGTGTTCCCGGGGACACGGGGTGCGGGCCTGCGTCGGGGCGCGTCATGGGCCGGGGCGCGACGAGTCCGGCAATGCAGCAGACGTCGTCGGCCGGTGCGAAGGGGTTGTGCCGGATCACCACGTCGAGGCCCTGGACGGGCAGGCCGGCCGGGTCGTCGACGGCCAGCCACGCAGGGTCACGGACGATGTCGAAGCCCGGATGCGCGGCCTTCCACCGCTGGGACAGGCCGGAACGCAACAAGCGGTGTACCTCGACACCGCGGTGGAGTTCCTTACGAAGGTTCTCCCGACGGGAATTGGTGATCCGGAGGCCCAGCGAGAGTTTGAGCATCGCGGGAGCGCCGGAGTGGTGAACGGTACGTACGGAGGAGGTGGGATTCCAGAGGGAGCCGAAGGGACCGAGTTCCCGGAGCAGCCCAGCGTCGAGGAGGGCGACGATGTCCTCCCGGTGCCGGATCTCCCGCGACTGCCAGGGGTGCAGGGGCAGAGCTGCGTACCCGTCGGGCAGGGGCAGCCCCGGACCGGCGAGCCGTGTCACGAGGTGCTGCGCGCGAAGGGGACGTCCGCGTTCGGTCCAGGCCGAATCGGTGACGAGCAAGGGAGGTGCTACTGCCAGCCAGTGCAGAGGGAAGGAGCCGCGCAATTCCGGTGAGTACGGGCGGGCTTCGGCTTCGGACAGACCTTCGCGACTCTTCGGGGTGGGGTGCAGCGGGTGCCCGAGCAGGAGCGCCTGTTCAGCGCTGAGGAACCGGTCATGGCCGTCGGCGGGGTGGGCACGGCGGTCGCTGATGAAGGCGGCGGTACGGCGGACCGAATCGGCCACCCGTGCTACCAGGTCTCCGGAGTCGCTGATCACCGCGGTGTCCGGGGTGACGGGGTTGGTGCCGGTGCCACCGGCCGTCTCCCGGGCGATCAGGGCGGCGAGCGTCGCGGCGTCCACGGGTGGGGCGCTCTCGGGAGCATCGGCCAGGTGGGGGAGGCCGAAGCGGTGCCAGCCGGTCGGGGACCAGTAGCGAACCAGTGCTGTCAGGGCAGTGCCGCTCGTCGGCAGCGGGATACGGAGCGTGTGGGTGCCCACGTCGGGAGCAGTGAGGTTCGTCTCGCGGACCCAGCAGCGGAGCAGGTTCTCCACGGCGGCGCTCTGGGCGGCCGTATGGGGGTCGGGATGCTCCAGTAGGTCGTCGGATGCGCGGTGTGGGCGTTGCGCGTCCGGGGTCCGTGGTCGCTGCTCGGGTACCCGCTCGGCTGTCGGCGACAACGAGGGCTGAGTCTTCCGGGAGGTGGTGTCACGGGCGTGGGAACGGCCGCAGGGGGTGGAGTTGGCGTTCAAGACTGTTCCTTGGGAGCGCGCGGAGCAGGTGATCGATGGCCTCCGAGGTCGCTCGGCCTCGTACGGCGAAGAGTCGGGGCGGTGACGCGATGGTGGGGGAGGCGGTTCAAGAGGGAGCGAACGTGGTGATTCCTTGAAGGGGCGAAGGGACGGTGGCATGGGGAGTACGTGACTCAAGAGGCTCACGGGTAAGAGGCTCACGGGAAGGTGCCGGGGCGGGGGACGTCATGGGCGGTTGCGGCCATCCCACGTGTGCCATCCGGCCTGTCTCTTCCGTCCGGCACGCGGCTCCTGTCCGGCGTGTGTCTCCCGTCCGGCACGCGGCTCCTGTCCGGCGTGTGTCTCCCGTCCGGCCCGTAGCTGCCGACCGGGGGATGGGGTCAGTGCGGAGGGTGCGGTGCCGGAGAGTCTGGTGCGGCCTGTGCCGGAAAGGCCGGTACGGCTTGCGGCGAAAGGGCCGCCCGGACGGATGGTGCGGATACGGCTTGCGCCGGGACGGATGGTGCGGCCTCTATCGGATCCGACGGTGCGACCTGCATCGGACCCGACGGTGAGACCTGCGGCGAAACCGATGGTGTGGCCTGCGGGGTGCCAGGGGCAGGTGTTGGACTCGGTGGCGTTGTCCGGCACAGCCATCACCATGTTGGTCAGTCGGTCGGCCATCGTGACCGGCTGTCTGTCGGCGTTGGTCGGCGGAGGCGATTGCCGCTCGATGCCGGCATGACAACCGCCGAGTTCGGCAGGCCGGTCACGGCGCCGGCGTGGCGTCACGGGATGGGGCCGCCATCCTCCCGACCACCTGCCGCTCACCGCGCCGGACACCCCACCCGGCTGCCCCGTCCGGTCCTGCCCCCGGCCAGGCCCTACTTCCCTCGAACCCCCTTTGCTCGAACCCGTTCCCCTCGAACCCGTTCCCCTCGAACCCGTTCCCCTCGAACCCGTTCCCCTCGAACCAGGTCCCCTCACCCGATCCGCTGTCGTGCTCGCCGGATCGGGGTCGGCCCGCCGACACCCCTGGCCCACATCCGCTTCCCTCGGCCGTGCCGCCCCCACGCTTACGCCCACGTCCGCTGCCCGTCCCGAGCGGCTGTTGCCCTTCACACAGTTCGTGCGGCTGCCTTCCGTACGGGCGGTGGGCAGTCCGGGCGCCGGCATCGGAGCGTCGGGGTGGTGGTGGCTGCGGGTGCGGGTCGTCGAATCGCGGGGCGGTCGGCGTTTCGGGGTGCCGTCGTGCGCGGCGTGCGCTCCTCCGGACGTCTCTCCGGACACCGAATCGCTTGCCGAATCGGTCGCAGCCACAGCTCCGAGTCCTCCCGCTGTCCAGAGGCGAGTTGATCCACGGGACCGGGCATGGGCAGCAGGCCCCTCGCCGCTACAACCTCGGACCGCCCACCTGGTTACGGTTTGCTTCAAGATCCTTGCCGTGACGTAGTTGTTGCTGTTCCGTCGGAAGCCGCCCACAGCGAGCGCATAGTGTGTGGTGCCGTGCGCGGGGAGCCGCGACAGCGGCATGAACTGCCCTGGAGCTTCAACCGACTTCGCAGCCGCGGCGCCGAGTTTCCTTACCACCAGGGGGAGTCAAGACCATGCGATCGATACGGCCGTCCTTCACCGCTCGCCGTGGGAGGGGTACACGCCCCGCAATCTCCCCAGTGCTGGCGGCCGTCGCCCTCGCCTCGGCGTTGGTTCTCACCGCCACCTCGTGCAGCGCCGGTGGCAGCGACAGCGCAGGCGGAGGGCCGAGTGCCTCCGCGGCCGGCGGGGACGGCAAGATCACGATCCCCGACGACATCAAGGACAAGCTCAAAGAGCACGGGATCGACCTCGACCAGTGGAAGAACGGCGCCTGGAAGAACTGGGACAAGGACGACTGGCTGCGCGAGGCCAACGAGTTCATCAATCCGATCATCAAGGGCCTGTGGGACCCGGACCGGATGCGGGGCGCCGACGACCCGGACCGGGGTGTCGACGACAATGACCTCTCCGGTGACCAGGGTGTGACCGACCCGACGCCGGCGCCGGTCAAGGCGCAGGCGGTGCAGCCGCCGTATCGCGCCAACGCCGCCACAGCGGGCAAGGTGTTCTTCGACTCCCCCGAGGGCACGATGGTCTGCTCGGCGACAGTGGTGGAGGACCCTGCGCATCCCGGCAAGTCCAACCTGGTGTGGACCGCGGGACACTGCGTGCATGCCGGCAAGAAGGGCGGCTGGTACCGCAACATCGCGTTCGTGCCGTCGTACAACGACCAGGGCATGACGAACGAGGAGGTGCAGAGCGCCACCAAGGATCAGATCGCTCCGTACGGCGTCTGGTGGGGTGACTGGGTGCAGACCTCGCAGCAGTGGATCGAGCAGGGCGGGCAGACGGGCGGGGAGGGCGCCGCGTACGACTTCGCGGTGATCCATGTGACGCCCGAGCAGGGTGGCAGTGGCAAGTCGCTGGAGGAGACGGTCGGTTCTGCGCTTCCGGTGGACTTCGCCGCCCCGGCGGTGCCGAGGGTACAGAGCGTCACGGCGACCGGTTATCCGGCGGCGGCGCCGTTCGACGGCCAGTCGCTGTATCAGTGCCAGGACAGGCCGGGTCGGCTGTCGATCAGCAAGTCGGACCCGACGATGTACCGCATCGGCTGCACCATGACCGGCGGATCATCCGGTGGTGGCTGGGTGGAGACCGGTTCCGACGGCGAGCCGGTGCTGGTGTCCAACACGTCCATCGGACCGGAGAGTTCAGGGTGGCTGGCGGGGCCTCGGCTGGGTGGTGTGGCCAAGGACGTGTACAGCGCGGTCAGCGGGAAATTCGCCGAGCGGTAGCGGCTGGCCGGCGCGACCCGGGGTGTGAGGCGTTCGCGGGTCCGCGGGGGAATCTTCACACCCCGGGCCGCACCGCCTGACCGTCCGGCACCTCGCTACCTGGCTACGTCGCTGGTTGCGTCGCCTCCTCATCGCCCAGCCGTATTTCAGCGCGGCAAGGGGTAGCGGAGGCAGGTTGAGCAGGGAGTGGCTGCGGCAGGCCGGAGGCGAAGGCCCGCTCCCACGAAAAGAAGCTTCCGTGGGAGCGGGCCTTCGTCCTCCGGCTGTGTCGCGGTGGCTCAGGCGAGCGGCGCGGGGACGTACGGCGCGAGGTCGGCCGCCAGTTCCTCGTGCACCCGTGCCTTGAGCAGTGTGCCCTCCGCGGTGTGCTCCTCGGAGATCACCTCACCCTCGGCGTGGGTACGGGCGACCAGCTTGCCGTGCGTGTAGGGCACCAGGGCCTCGATCTCGACCGACGGCCTGGGCAGCTCGTCGTCGATGAGCGCAAGCAGTTCGTCGATGCCCCGGCCGGTTCGGGCCGAGACCGCGATGGACCGCTTCTCGACACGCAGCAGCCGCTGGAGCACCAGTGGGTCGGCCGCGTCCGCCTTGTTGATCACGACGATCTCGGGCACATCGGTGGCGCCGACGTCCCTGATCACCTCGCGCACGGCCGCCAGCTGCTCCTCCGGGGTCGGGTGCGAGCCGTCCACCACGTGCACGATCAGATCGGAGTCTCCGACCTCCTCCATGGTGGAGCGGAACGCCTCGACCAGGTGGTGCGGCAGGTGCCGGACGAAGCCGACGGTGTCGGCGAGCGTGTACACCCGGCCGCTCGGGGTCTCGGCCCGGCGGACGGTCGGGTCCAGGGTCGCGAACAGGGCGTTCTCGACCAGGACGCCCGCGCCGGTGAGGCGGTTGAGCAGGGACGACTTGCCGGCGTTGGTGTAGCCCGCGATGGCGACGGACGGCACCTTGTGGCGCCTGCGCTCCTGGCGCTTGATCTCACGGCCGGTCTTCATCTCCGCGATCTCCCGGCGCATCTTCGCCATCTTCTCGCGGATCCGTCGCCGGTCCGTCTCGATCTTGGTCTCACCGGGGCCACGGGTGGCGAGGCCGCCGCCCTTGCCGCCGCCCATCTGGCGGGACAGCGACTGGCCCCAGCCGCGGAGCCTGGGCAGCATGTACTGCATCTGCGCGAGCGCGACCTGCGCCTTGCCCTCCCGGGACTTGGCGTGCTGGGCGAAGATGTCCAGGATCAGGGCCGTACGGTCGATGACCTTGACCTTGACGACGTCTTCCAGGTGGATCAGCTGGCCCGGGCTCAGTTCACCGTCGCAGATGACGGTGTCCGCGCCCGTTTCGAGGACGATGTCGCGCAGTTCCTCGGCCTTGCCGGAGCCGATGTAGGTGGCCGGGTCCGCCTTGTCGCGGCGCTGGACGACGCCGTCGAGCACCAGTGCGCCGGCGGTCTCCGCGAGGGCGGCCAGCTCCGCGAGTGAGTTGTCGGCGTCCTGCACGGTGCCGGAGGTCCACACCCCGACGAGCACGACCCGCTCCAGGCGGAGCTGCCGGTACTCGACCTCGGTGACGTCCTCCAGCTCGGTGGAGAGACCCACCACGCGGCGCAGGGCCGCGCGCTCGGAGCGGTCGAACTGGTCGCCGTCCCGTTCTCCGTCGAGTTCGTGGCTCCAGGCGACGTCCTCTTCCATCAGGGCATCGGCCCGAAGACCTTCGGGGTGGTCGTGCGCGAGGCGCTTGCGCCTGGTGTCCTGGGAAGCGGAAGAAGAGGAGGTCATTGGGTCCTTACGTCGCAGTGGATTCCGTTACGGCGGCCGTTTGGTACAACGCACGAGAGCCGCGGTAGATTCCCGGGTCCCGTGCCGCGCCGACCTCACGATGGTCGCACGGCACGGCCGTCTCGTCATCGGCTTATCGCCCGGTCTCAGCCCGCGGCCTTCAGCGCCGGGGTCTTCCTCGGGGGTTCCGGAGCGATTTCCGCGGCCGGCTCCGGGGCGTTCCGCGTAGCGGGCCCGTGGGCGTTCTTCGCAGTCGGCCCGTGGGTGGCGTTCCCTGTGGTCGGCCCGTGGGGGTTCCCCGTAGCGGGCCCGTGGGCGTTCCTCGTGGTCGGCCCCGAGGCGTTCTTGGCGGGCGGTGTGGACTTCCAGTCCGGGTGTCCGGGCATCGGCGGGGTCTTCGCGCCGTACAGCCAGTCCTTGAAGAACCCGGTCAGGTCACGGCCGGCGATGGCGGACGCGAGGCGTTCGTAGTCGGCCGTGGTCGCGGTGTTGTCCCGGTGGGTCTGCACCCAGACCCGTTCCAGCCGCTCGAAGGCGGGGCGCCCGATCTCCTGGCGCAGTGCGTAGAGGACCAGCGCGGCGCCGTCGTAGACGTTCGGCCGGAAGATCCCGATCTTCTGGCCCGGCTTGGGCGGCTTGGGCGCGGCGGGCGGCCCGCCGGAGTCCCGCCAGCGGTCGGAGGCGCCGTAGGCGGCCTTCATCCGGTCCGCCATGGGCCGGTCGGCCTTCTCCTCCGCGTACAGGGCTTCGTACCAGGTGGCGTGCCCCTCGTTGAGCCACAGGTCGGACCACGCCCGCGGGCTGACGCTGTCGCCGAACCACTGGTGGGACAGCTCGTGCACCATGATCGACTCGACGTACCACTTGGGGTAGGCGGGTTCGGTGAACAGTTCCTTCTCGAACAGGGAGAGCGTCTGCGTCTCCAGTTCGAAGCCGGTGGCCGCCTGGGCCATGAGCAGGCCGTAGGTCTCGAAGGGGTAGGTTCCGACCTTGCTCTCCATCCAGGCGATCTGGTCGGGGGTCTTGGCCAGCCACGGTTCGAGGGTCTTGCGGTCGGCGGTCGGCACGACGTCGCGGACGAGCAGTCCGTGCGGGCCCTTGCGGTGCAGCACGCTGGAGCGGCCGATGGACACCTGGGCGAGTTCGGTGGCCATGGGGTGCTGGCTGCGATACGTCCAGGTGGTCTTGGAGCCGACCCGGTCCACGCCGGTCGGCAGGCCGTTGGCGACGGCCGTGTAGTCGTTGGGGGCGGTGATCCGGAAGGTGAACAGCGCCTTGTCGGAGGGGTGGTCGTTGCACGGGAAGACGAGGTGCGCGGCGTCGGCCTGGTTGGCCATGGCGAGGCCGTCCGTGGTGCGCACCCAGCCGCCGTCCCGGTCCTTGACGGGCCTCGGGTCACTGGTGTGCCGGATGGTGATCCGCAGCCAGTCGCCCTGGGGCAGCGGCCTGTCCGGGGTGATGACCAGGTCGTCCCCGGCCCGTACGAAACCTGCCGCCTTGCCGTCGATCTCCACGGATTCGACCGTGCCGTGCGCGAAATCGAGGTTGAGCCGGTCCAGGACGGTGGTCGTCCAGGCGTCGATGGTGGTGACGGCCTTGAGGGGTTTGTCGTTGCTGCCGGGATAGGTGAGGTCGAGGTCGTACGACGCCACGTCGTATCCGGGGTTGCCGAGGTACGGGAAGAGTCGGTCGCCGACGCCCAGCGGTGCGGCGGGGGCGCTCGCGGACAGCAGGCACAGGGACACGGCGGCGGCCAGGAGGGCGGCCTTCCGGCCCCGGGCGGCCCGGGGCGACCGGGTGCGAGGGGTGAGCAGCATGCACCACCGCTACCAGCGCGCACGTGCGCGACCGTGGCGACTCGCGCCGGGCCCACCCGAACGGGTTGGTCCGGTGGGCGCCGCCGGGGCACTCAGGGGTGCCCGGGAGCGCCCAGACCACGCCGGTCTGCCTGTCTTCACGCGCCTTCCCTGGCCACCCTGGTCTCCCTGGCCCGCCACCGGACGCCCCCGGGCAGGCCGGGGCCCGGCGCGACCTGGGTGCCGGGCCGAGGTCCGGCACCCTGCCGCGCCCCGGATACCGACATCCCACCCGGGCCGGAGAGCAGCTCAGGCGGGCGGGTCCTGGTGCTGGGCGCGGCCCACGTCGTACACGCCGGGTACGTTGCGCATGGCCCGCATCAGGGCCGGGAGTCGGGCCGCGTCGGGCAGTTGCAGGGTGTAGGTGTGACGGACGCGCTGCTGGCTCGGCGGCTCGACGGTCGCTGAGACGATTTCGGCGCCCTCCAGGGCCATCGCCTCGGTGAGGTCGGCGAGCAGATGGGGGCGGCCGAACGATTCGGCGACCAGCGTGACCCGGCACGCGGCGCTCTCACCCCAGCGCACGCCGATTTCCGCGCGCCCCCCGCTTTTCATGCGGGTGACCGCGGCGCAGTGCACGCGGTGCACGGTCACCACGCCGCCGCGCACGCAGAAGCCGGTGATCTCGTCGGGCGGCACGGGCGTACAGCACCCGGCGAGTCGTACGACGGCACCGGGGCGGTCGACGAGGAGGTCGGCGCCCCCGAGGCGGCGGCCACCGTTCTTGGCACGCGTGCCGGGGCCCTTGGAGCGTGCGCCGGGGCCTCCGGCGCGTACGCCGTTGCCCGCGGAGTGCGCGCCCGGCGCACCGCCGGCAGGAGTGCCGGCGCCCTCGGGCCCGCCTCCGGAAGCGGGACGGCGGGGATCGGCCTCGGGCGCGGTCGGGTCGGTGGCGGGCGTCCCGGACCGCGGAACGGCCGCGGCGCCGGGAGTGCCGGCGGCGTCGGCGGTGTCGGCGCGGCGCTGCCCGAACCGGACGTGCTCCCCCACCGGATCCTGCGCCGGCGCCTCGGGATGTGCCGCGAGCCACCGCTGGATGGCGATCCGCGCGGCCGGGGTGTGGGCGTGCTCCAGCCAGTCCCGGGAGGGTTCGGAGGCCGGGTCCTGGCCCATGAGGAGCTGGACGGAGTCGCCGTCCCTGAGGACGGTGCTGAGGGTGGCGAGGCGACCGTTGACGCGGGCGCCGATGCAGGCGTGCGCGTCCTCGCCGTACTGGGCGTAGGCGGCGTCCACGCAGGTCGCGCCCTCGGGCAGGCCCAGCGTGCCGCCGTCGGGCCGGAAGACGGTGATCTCGCGGTCCTGGGCCAGGTCTTCACGGAGCGTGGACCAGAAGGTGTCGGGGTCGGGGGCGCCCCGCTGCCATTCGAGGAGCCGGGAGAGCCAGCCGGGGCGGGTCGGGTCGGCGCGTTCGCCGTCGGCCGCCGAGGCGTGTTCGTCGGCGGGCGGGGCGTAGGGGTTGCCGAGGGCGACCACGCCCGCCTCGGCGACGCGGTGCATCTGGTGGGTGCGGATGAGGACTTCGGCGACCTGGCCGTCGGCGCGGGCGACGGCGGTGTGCAGCGACTGGTACAGGTTGAACTTGGGTACGGCGATGAAGTCCTTGAACTCCGAGACGACGGGTGTCATGCAGGTGTGCAGTTCGCCCAGCACGCCGTAGCAGTCCGCGTCCTCGTTGACCAGGACGAGCAGGCGTCCGAAGTCGGCGCCGCGCAGCCGTCCCCGTTTGCGGGAGACGCGGTGCACGGAGACGAAGTGCCGCGGCCGGATGAGGACTTCGGCCTGGATTCCGGCATCGCGCAGGACCGTGCGGGTCTCGTCGGCGATCACGGCCAGGGGGTCGTCGGGGCGGGTCTCGTTGTCGGCGATCAGTTGCCGGGTGCGCGCGTACTCCTCGGGGTGGAGGATCGCGAAGACGAGGTCTTCCAGTTCGGTCTTGAGCGCCTGGACGCCCAGCCGTTCGGCGAGCGGGATCAGGACGTCGCGGGTCACCTTGGCGATCCGGGCCTGTTTCTCGGGGCGCATCACGCCGAGGGTGCGCATGTTGTGCAGCCGGTCGGCGAGTTTGATCGACATCACGCGGACGTCGTTGCCGGTGGCGACGAGCATCTTGCGGAAGGTCTCGGGTTCGGCGGCCGCCCCGTAGTCGACCTTCTCCAACTTGGTGACCCCGTCGACCAGGTAGCGGACCTCCTCGCCGAACTGCTCGCGCACCTGGTCCAGCGTCACATCGGTGTCCTCGACCGTGTCGTGGAGCAGGGAGGCCGTCAAGGTGGTGGTCTCGGCGCCGAGTTCGGCGAGGATCAGGGTCACGGCGAGGGGGTGCGTGATGTAGGGCTCGCCGCTCTTGCGCAGCTGGCCGCGGTGCGAGGACTCGGCCAGGACGTAGGCGCGGCGCAGCGGTTCGAGGTCGGCGTCGGGGTGGTGGGCCCGGTGGGCGTCGACGACATGGCCGATGGCGTCGGGCAGCCGGTCGCGCGCCGCGGGGCCGAGCAGCGCGGCCCGCCCGAGCCGGCGCAGATCGATCCGGGGGCGGGCCTTCCTGCGGGCCACTGCAGGGATTGCAGGACCGGGCGTCGCAGGGTTAGTGGCCTCCGCACTCATGGGCACCTCCGGCTCGTGGACCGGCGGACGGAGCCCCAGGGCATACGAGGCTCAGGGATGGCGACGTCCCCCCGTCCGTGCCGGTGCTTGATGCTATCGAGCCCATCACGCCCGACTGACCGCCTCTCGCCGAGCGTGAAACGGATCACCTGTTTGAGCGACGATCCGGAGGTTTACGATCGCGCTGAGCGCTCTGGGGTCGGTCGTGGTTTCGAACTGGTTCACTCGGCCGCGGACAGCGGTGACCGGGGTCTCGAACCGGTTCACTCGGCCGCGGACGCCGTTGCCGAGAGCGCGGCCGTCACCGACGAGCGCGGCCGTCGCCGAGAGCGCGCGTGGCGGGTGGTCGCGCCGCGTTTCGCGGGGTCCGTTCCCGGGCATCCGCCGCGCCGCGCGGGTCAGCGGACCGCGTTCTCCAGCCATTCGGCGTAGATCTCGCCCTCGGCCACGATCACCGCGGGACCGGTCATCTCGATCTCGCCGTCCGGCCGCAGGGTGATCACCAGGCGTCCGCCGGGCAGGTCCACGGTGTAGGTCGCCGGCGCTCCGGTGACGGCCGGATCGGCCCCGTCCCGGTGGGCGGCGGCCACGGCGACGGCGCACGCGCCCGTGCCGCAGGAGCGGGTCTCGCCGGAGCCGCGCTCGTGCACGCGCATCGCGACGTGCCGGGGTCCGCGGTCGACGACGAACTCGATGTTGGCCCCGTCGGGGTAGGCGGCGGCCGGGCTGTACGGCGGCGGGGCGAGGAGATCGCCGGCGTGCGCGAGGTCGTCGACGAAGGCGACGGCGTGCGGGTTGCCCATGTTCACGTTCCGCGCGGGCCACCTGCGCTCGCCGACGGCGACCGTCACGTCTCCCTCGGGCAGCCGCGCGCTCCCCATCCCGACCGTGATGTCGCCGTTCTTGGCGATGTGCACGGTCTTCACACCCGCGCGCGTGGCGATGGCGAGATCGCCTTCGTCCGTGTGCCCGGCGTGCTGGAGGTAGCGGGCGAACACCCGCACTCCGTTGCCGCACATCTCCGCGATCGATCCGTCGCTGTTGCGGTAGTCCATGAACCATGCGGCGTCGGACGCCATCCCCGCGGCTTCCGGGTGGGCCGCGGAGCGCACCACGTGCAGCACACCGTCGCCGCCGAGGCCGGCGCGGCGGTCGCACAGGGCCGCGACGACGGCCGGCGTCAGGTCGAGGGTGTTGTCCGGGTCGGGGACGATCACGAAGTCGTTCTCCGTGCCGTGACCCTTGAGGAAGGCGATCCGCGTGCTCATTCCTCGATCGTACGGGGTCGCCCCGACATCGCCGGGTCGTGCGGCGGTGCCGGGACCGACGACGGCGCCAAGACCCACGGCGGTTCCAGGACCTGCGACGATTCCAAGAGCGACTGGGGTTCAAAGACCCACAGCGGTTCGAGGCCCGCGGCTCACCGGTCGCGCGGAGGTACGCGACCGCAACGGCGTCGCCGTGTCCGGCGGGCCTGCCGTGCGCCGGCCCGGCACGTCCGGATCAGTGGCGCAGTCGGGCCACCCGCCACACGGCGAGGACCGCCACCACGGCCACGACCAGGACGTAGGCCAGGAGGACCCGCCAGTCAGGGCGGCGTCCCGAGCCCCGCGGGGGCAGTCCCGGCAGGGTGTGTCCGACCCGGCGGGCGGCCATCATGCCCCAGCCGGCGGAGCAGGCGCAGATCAGCAGGCCGAGCATCGCGATCACCGCGCCGCTGTCGCCGAAGTCGAAGGCGAGCGGGAAGGCGAACATGAGGGAGCCGACCGCGGCCAGGGCCACGATGGGGGCGAGCTGCCAGATGCGCAGCCGACGCTGCGGCCGCAGTTCGACCTCGACCTCGGGCCCGCTGGTGAACATCTCCTCGGGTGCCGGCCCGTCGTCGGTCACACCACCCGGCGTCTCGTCGGGTCCGTCGGGGCTCAGGCCGTCCTCGCCCTGCTCCGCTTCGCCCCTTCCGGGGGTGGCGTGCTCGGTGTCTTGTGCGGTGTCGCGAGGGCCGGCCTCCATCGCCACGCGCCCTCCCAACTCGGACTCCACTTGGTCGATCGAAGCTCGATGATGGCATGGCGCCACAGGCCCCGATAACCGGCGGCGCATCCCGATGCCATCACGTGATCAGGCTGTGACCGGTCGTTCGACCAACGTCAGTGCGAGGTGCGGAAGTTCCGAACGGTCTGCCACGGCCCCACTCAACCAGTGCACACGGGGGTCTCGTCTGAACCACGAATCCTGGCGGCGCGCGAAGCGTTTGGTGGCGCGTACGGTCTCGACCCGGGCCTCCTGTTCGGTGCATTCCCCGGACAGTGCCGCGAGCACCTGCTGGTAGCCGAGCGCGCGCGACGCCGTACGCCCCTCGCGCAGGCTGCGCGCCTCCAGTGCGCGCACCTCGGCGACCAGGCCCGCCTCCCACATGCGGTCGACGCGGCGGGCGATGCGGTCGTCGAGTTCGGGGCGGGCCACGTCGACGCCGATCTGGACGGTGTCGTAGACCGAGTCGGGGCCCGGAAGGTTGGCGGTGAAGGGCCGGCCCGTGATCTCGATCACTTCCAGGGCCCGGACGATACGGCGGCCGTTGCTGGGCAGGATCGCGCGGGCGGCCTGGGGGTCGGCGGCGGCGAGGCGTGCGTGCAGCGCCCCCGAGCCGCGCAGTGCGAGTTCGTCCTCCAGCCGGGTCCTGACCTCGGGGTCGGTGCCGGGGAACTCCAGGTTGTCGACCGCTCCGCGGACGTAGAGGCCCGAGCCGCCGACCAGGATCGGCCAGCGTCCCTGGGCGAGCAGGGCGTCGATCCGGGCGCGCGCCAGCCTCTGGTACTCGGCGACGGACGCGGTGACCGTGATGTCCCAGATGTCCAGCAGATGGTGCGGGACGCCGCCGCGCTCCTCGGGCGTCAGCTTGGCGGTGCCGATGTCCATGCCACGGTAGAGCTGCATGGAGTCGGCGTTGATCACCTCGCCGCCGAGCCGCTGGGCGAGGAAGACGCCCAGATCGGACTTGCCCGCCGCGGTGGGTCCGACGACGGCGATGACTCGGGGGGCGGGGGGTGCACTGCTCACTGCCCCAGTTTCGCAAACCCCCGGGCCGTATTGCGATCGGGTTGTGCGACGGCCGTGCACGGCGGACCCGCCCCACGGGGGTCGCGCCCCTCCCGACAGGGCTCCTCTTCCCACCGGGCGGGGTCCAGGCGGGGCGTGCGGCCCCGCCGGCAGGGTTCCCCGACCCGCCCGGCGGATGCGGCAGCGGGTCTCACAGCCCGCCCGGCAGCACCGCCGGCCGACCGGCCGGGCCGCACGCCCCGCCCGGCGCCGTTCCCCGCGCCCCGGGCCGGTTCGAGGGCCGTCAGGAAAGGTTCGGGGTCACGCGTAATTCCGCCCGCGCGGGTACCGTATGGAGCGTATGTGGGCACTTCACGTACGGGCACTCGACGGAAGCGGATGCGGGCGCGCCGCCCCGCGTTCCGGTCGCTTTCGACCGGGACCGGCGCGGGCGCCGCGGCGACGACGGGGACGGTGCGGGTGCCCGCACGCAACCGTCCGGCAAGGAGAGTGGACCATGGGTCTTTTCGACAATGTGAAGGCCAAGCTGGGCCCGGCCAAGGACAAGGTGTCGGACCTCGCGCAGCAGCACGGGGGCAAGATCCAGGACGGTCTCGACAAGGCCGCCAAGGTGGTCGACGAGAAGACCAAGGGCAAGTACAGCGACAAGATCCACGCGGGTACCCACAAGGCCAAGGACGCCATGGACCGGATCGCGCACAAGGGCGAGTCCGAGGCGGACGGCGGCGCTGCCGGCGCGAGTGGGACCACGCCGACCAAGGAGACGACCGGCACGGCGGGCGGTACGTCGGAGACACCCCCGCCGTCCTCCTGATCATGTGGTCCGCGTCCGGGACGCGGACCACATGCCTCATGACCAGGCCGCCACCAGGTACCCCACGCCGTAGGGCGCGTCCTCGTAGAGGAGGGTGCCGGTCAGGTCCGCGCCCTCGGCGGCACCCGCCAGGACCTGCCACGGGGCGCGGCCCGAGACCTTCAGTTCGTACGCCAACTCGGCGTCCAGTGCCACGAGTGCGGCCCAGTCCGCCGTCCCCAGGGCACGCGCGACCTCCTCGTCGAACGGCATCGCCCGCTCGTCCAGGTAGCCCGGTGCCTTGAGCGTGCGGCACGCGCTGGCGTCGCCCATCACCAGCAGTGCCGTCCGCGCGGCCCGCGCGCCGATTTCCCTTCCCACTTCAATACACCGCTCGGGCGCCAGCGGTTCCCCGACGCCGAGTCCCTCGATCGGGGCATCGGCCCAGTCGGTCCGTTGCAGCAGCCACGCGGCCACGGCGAGCGACGGCGGCAGCTCGCGCTCGTCGGCCGACGGATCCCCGGCGGGGCCCAGCCGCACGTCGAGATCCACACCGAACCCGCGGAACGATCCCCGGGCGCCCTGCGGGTGGGCACCGCGCCCTTCCTGCTCGGCGGGCCCGACGACCACCAGCCGGTCGGGGCGGGCCGCCGCCAGTACACCGAGCGCGTCCGCGCACGCGGCACGCGCGGCGTCCAGTTCCGGCGCGGCGCCCGCGGCGACCTCGGGCACGAGGAGGGGCGGACAGGGGCAGACGGCGGCGGCGACGAGCATGACCGGCAGCGTACGTCAGTCGCAGCCGCAGGCGCCCGCGGCGACCGGCAGGGGCTCCGGAGCGCCGATCTTCGGCAGGCCCAGCATGACGCCGGCCGGCTTGGCCGACTCCTCGGCGGTGCGCTTCTCCCACGCGTCACCCGCGCGTGTAAGGCGCACGTCGAGGACGGGTCCCTCGGCGAGCAGGTGGTGCGGGGCGGCGTACGTCACCGCCACGGTGACCATGTCGCCGGGGCGCACCGGCTGCTCGGGCCTGGTGAAGTGGACCAGACGGTTGTCGGGGGCACGGCCCGAGAGGCGGTGGGTGGCGCCGTCCTTGCGGCCCTCGCCCTCCGCGACCATCAGCTCCAGGGTGCGGCCGACCTGCTTCTTGTTCTCCTCCCAGGAGATCTCCTCCTGAAGGGCGACGAGCCGCTCGTAGCGTGCCTGGACGACCTCCTTGGGGATCTGGCCGTCCATGGTGGCGGCCGGGGTGCCGGGCCGCTTGGAGTACTGGAAGGTGAACGCCTGCGTGAAGCGTGCCTCGCGGACGACGTGCAGGGTCTGCTCGAAGTCCTCCTCCGTCTCCCCGGGGAAGCCCACGATGATGTCGGTGGTGATCGCCGCGTACGGGATCGCGGCGCGCACCTTCTCGATGATCCCGAGGTAGCGCTCCTGCCGGTAGGAGCGGCGCATCGCCTTCAGCACGGTGTCGGATCCGGACTGGAGCGGCATGTGCAGCTGCGGCATGACGTTCGGCGTCTCGGCCATGGCGGCGATCACGTCGTCGGTGAAGTCGCGGGGGTGCGGCGAGGTGAAGCGCACCCGCTCCAGGCCCTCGACGGCGCCGCAGGCGCGCAGCAGCTTGCTGAACGCCTCGCGGTCGCCGATGTCGGAGCCGTACGCGTTGACGTTCTGGCCGAGCAGCGTGATTTCGGAGACGCCCTCGGCGACCAGGGCCTCGACCTCGGCGAGGATGTCGCCGGGGCGGCGGTCCTTCTCCTTGCCGCGCAGCGCCGGGACGATGCAGAAGGTGCAGGTGTTGTTGCAGCCGACGGAGATCGACACCCAGGCCGCGTACGCGCTCTCCCGCCGGGTCGGCAGCGTCGAGGGGAACGCCTCCAGCGACTCGGCGATCTCGACCTGGGCCTCCTGCTGCACACGGGCGCGCTCCAGCAGGACCGGGAGCCTGCCGATGTTGTGCGTGCCGAAGACGACGTCCACCCAGGGCGCCTTGTTCACGATGGTGTCCCGGTCCTTCTGGGCCAGGCAGCCGCCGACCGCGATCTGCATCCCGGGGCGCTGTGTCTTCTTCGGCGCGAGCCGGCCCAGGTTGCCGTACAGGCGGTTGTCGGCGTTCTCGCGCACGGCGCACGTGTTGAAGACGACGACGTCCGCGTCGCCGTCCGAACCCTCGGGCGCGCGCACGTAACCGGCTTCTTCGAGCAGCCCGGACAATCGCTCGGAATCGTGGACGTTCATCTGGCACCCGTAGGTGCGGATCTCGTAGCTCTTAGGTCCTCGAACGTCCACCGCGGGGCTCCGGTCGCTGCTGCTGGTCATTCCTCAAGGGTAGGCGCTTCCCGGCGGGCCCCCGCCGGTGCGGCCCGTGGGGCCACCACCGGGCCCCGCCGCGGCCCTCGGGCCGGGCGCCGCTCCCGCCCGGGACCCGAGGTCAGGCGCCTTCGGGGAGCCCGCCGCCCGCGGCCCAGCCCTGGCGGCGCAGGACCTCGGTGACGTCCGGCGCCGCGTAGTGATCGCCCTTGAGCACCTTGCCGTCGGCCCGGCGGGAGATCTGTCCGTCGGGCCCGCGCTTGCTCATGTTGGAGCGGTGCACCTCGGCCAGCACCGCGTCAAGGTCGATCCCGTGGACCAGCGCCGTGCCGTACGCCACGTAGACCACGTCGGCCAGTTCGTGCGCGAGCCGGTCCAGGGGGCCCGTGACCGAGACCTCGGCGACCTCCGCGGCCTCCTCGGCGAGCAGTTCCCCACGGTGCGCGGCCAGTTCGGGCGACACCTCGGCCGGTCTGCTGCGGGCGTCGAGGCCGAAGGCCAGGTGGAACTCACGGACGAGGTCGGCGGGCGAAGAGGTCATACGGCGACTGTAGCGGCCGGCTGTGACATCACTGTGGCTGCTCGGCCTGGTCAGGAGCGCGCACGGACTGGCAGGATCGCGCGCATGTCCAAGGTGTTCCCCCGGCTCGGCAGGCGCCGGACGTTCCAGGGCGCGGCGGTCGGCGCCGTCGCCCTCGCACTGCTGGCATGGTGGCTGCTGCCCCTGGGCGAGACCCCGCCGACCGGGACGATCGTCTTCAGCACCGGGACGAAGCGCGGGGTGTACCAGGAATACGGCCAGCGGCTGCGCAGCGAACTCGACAAGGACATGCCGGGTTTGACGGTGAAGCTGCTGAGCAGCGCGGGTTCGCAGGAGAACGTGCAGCGGGTGGCGACCGGCAAGGCCGACTTCACCATCGCGGCGGCCGACGCGGTGGAGACGTACCTGCTCGGGAACCAGCCCGGCGCGCGGGACCTGCGCGGCGTGGCCCGGTTGTACGACGACTACATGCAGCTCATCGTGGCGCGCGACTCCGATGTGCACTCGGTCGCGGACCTGAGGCACAAGCGGGTGGCCATCGGGCCGGTCGACTCCGGGGTGCGGCTCATCGCCGACCGGATCCTCAGAGCGGCCGACATCGACCCCGGAAAGGACATCACGCCGCTGGCCGACGGGATCGACACCGGGCCCGACCGGCTGAAGGCGGGCGACATCGACGCGTTCTTCTGGTCGGGCGGCCTGCCGACCAAGGGGCTGTCCGAGGTGGCCCGGAACTTCGCCATCCGGTTCATCCCGATGGGGGCCGACCTCGTGGCCAAGCTGCGCGGCCAGGGCGACGTCACCCGCTACTACCGCACCACCAGCATGCCCGAGTCGGCCTATCCGGCCGCCCAGCAGAACGTGCCCGTGCCGACGATCGCCGTCTCCAACCTGCTGATCACCCGCAAGGACATGGACCCGAAGCTGACCGAGTGGCTGACCCGTACGGTGATCAAGAGCCGTGACGACATCGGCAGCCACGTCCACTCCGCCCAACTCGTCGATCTGCGCACCGCGATCTACACCGATCCGCTGGCCCTCCACGAAGGCGCCCGGCGGTACTACCGGTCGGTCAAACCGTAGGCACACCACCGGGAACGGCCCGGCGCCCGCCGTCCCCGGACCCGGGCGGCCGGCGGGACGGCGGGACGGCGGGACGGCGGGACGGCGGGACGGCGGGACGGCGGGACGGCGGGACGGCGGGACGGCGGGACGGCGGGACGGCGGGACCATACCGACGCGCGCGTGCCCGCGAAACCGGTCCGGCCTGCGCGCTCGCACCGTCGTGCCCCTCCCTCGGATCCACCGGGCGGGCGAGCCCCTGACGTCGTCAGGACCGGCGTCGTCAAACCGGCGTCGTCAAGACCTCGGCGTGGCCCAGGTGGTCGGTCCGCCGGTCGTGGCGGCCCGACCGCGCGGTCGGGCAAGGTCACCCCACGGGCGTGCCGCGGGCCGACGGGCCGTGCCTGGGCACCGTCACCGTCACCGTCAGGCCCCGCGGCGCGTGATGCCCGTACCCGATCGAGCCGCCGCCCGCCGCGAGCAGAGCCCGGGTGATGGACAGGCCGAGGCCGGACCCCTTGATGTTCTGATGGCGTCCGCTGCGCCAGAAACGGTCGCCGACGCGGGCCAGTTCCTCATCGGTCAGGCCGGGTCCGGTGTCCCTGACGACGACCGTCGCACTCTCGCCGTTGGCGGCGACGGCCACCTCGACCACGCCGTCCTCGGGCGTGAACTTCACCGCGTTGTCGATCAGCGCGTCCAGGGCGCTGGACAGCGTGATCGGGTCCGCCCAGCCGGTGGTGGGCGGACAGTCGCCGGCCAGCCGGACGCCCCTGGCCCCGGCGGCCGGCGCCCAGGCGGCCACCCGCTCGGCGGCGAGCTGCCCGATGTCCGTGAGCCGCAGGTCCGCCTCGGCGTGCTCGGCCAGGGCGAGGTCGAGCAGGTCGTCCAGGACCTGGGCGAGCCGCCTGCCCTCGGTCTGCACGGAGGCGATCTCCTCGTTGCCCGCGGGCAGTTCGAGGGCGAGCAGTTCGATGCGCAGCAGCAGCGCCGAGAGCGGGTTGCGCAACTGGTGCGAGGCGTCGGCGACGAAGGCGCGCTGCTGCTCCAGCACGCTCTCGACGTTGTCCACCATCTCGTTGAACGAACGGGCCAGCCTGCGCAGTTCCGGCGGGCCGCCGGCCACCGCCACCCGCGATTTCAGGCGCCCGGTGGCGATGTCGTGGGTGGTGGCGTCCAGGACGCGCACGGGCCGCAGCACCCAGCCGGTCAGCCGCAGGGCGGCGCCGACGGCCAGCAGCATCGCGGCGAACTCACCTGTGGCGATGAGCAGCCAGCCGCGCAGTGTCCTGGACCGCATGGCGCCGGTCGGCGAGTCGGTGACCACCACGGCCATGACGTCGCCGTCACGGATCACCGGCGAGGCGACGACGAGCCGGCTGCGCTGCCAGGGCCACACCTGCTGCGGGTCGTGGCTGCGCCGGCTGAGGAGCGCCTCCTCGAAGGCGTCGCGCACCTCGCCCTCCGGGGGCAGCAGCCAGTCGCCCGGTGCGTTCGCCATCGGTGAGGCGTTGCGGTAGAAGACGCCCGCCCGAATGCCGTAGACCTCGTAGTAGCTGGTGAGTTCGCGGCGCAGGGTCTGCTTGCGCTCGTCCTCGGCCGAACGGCGCGACCCGGTGGGCGCGTCGGTGACGAACTGGGCCAGCGCGGCGAACCGGGCGGTGTCGTCGATCCGGTCGACGACCACCGTCTGCTGCTGGGCGGCGGCGCCGCTCATGGCGAGCGGGAGGCCGAGCGCGAGCAGCACCGCGGCCATCAGGACGATGAGCAGCGGGAGGAGACGTGTGCGCACCCGTCCCCGCTACGCGGCCGGGGCGACGAGCCGGTAGCCCACGCCGCGTACGGTCTCGATCAGTGCGGGCATGCGCAGTTTGGCGCGCAGCGAGGCGACGTGCACCTCAAGGGTGCGCCCGGTGCCCTCCCAACTGGTGCGCCAGACCTCGCTGATGATCTGCTCCCGCCGGAACACCACCCCCGGCCGCTGCGCGAGCAGCGCGAGCAGGTCGAACTCCTTGCGGGTCAGCTGGACGACGGTGCCGTCCACCTTGACCTGGCGATTGGGCAGTTCTATCTGCACCGGGCCGAGGCGCAGCGCGCTCTCGCCGCTGGCCGCGGAGTCCTCGTGGACGGTGCGCCGGCTGACGGCGTGGATCCGGGCGAGCAGTTCCCCGGTGTCGTACGGCTTCACCACGTAGTCGTCCGCGCCGAGGTTGAGGCCGTGGATGCGGGAGCGGACGTCGGAGCGCGCGGTGACCATGATCACCGGGGTGTTGGTGCGTTTGCGGATCTTGCCGCACACCTCGTAGCCGTCCTGGTCGGGCAGGCCCAGGTCGAGCAGGACCGCGCCGAAGCCGGGGCCTTCGGGAACGAGCGCCTGGAGCGCTTCCTCGCCGCTGCGGGCGTGCGTGACGTCGAACCCGTGCCGGGCCAGGATCGCGGACAGTGCGGCTGCGACGTGGTTGTCGTCCTCGACGAGCAACAGTCTCATTCCGGCCCCCTCCGGTTCAGCGGTCGTACGGACCCGGTTCGCAACCGGCCCGCAAGAATAAGCTTCCAGGAACAAGATGTCGTCCACGCGCGCGTGGACGAGATCGTGCGTACCAAGTGCAGTCACGCCGATGGAGGATGACGGCGTCAAGGGTGTTCTGGTTACCCAGAGCATCCGTTACTCGGCCGATACGTGACCAGGGCGCAACTGCTACGACACGTGTCCGATTGCTATCGGATTGTGATGCTCAGATTCCCCTCAGATGTGCTGACGGCCATCGCATTGGGTCATTACTGTCCTCCAAAACCGAGGAGGACGGAGCCTGAGAGCGATGACCGAAGTATCGGTGGCCAAGGAAGACGTGGCCGCGACCGGCGATCTGGTCGTCCTGAATAGCGTCAACAAGCACTTCGGCGCGTTGCACGTGCTCCAGGACATCGATCTGACGATCACTCGCGGTGAGGTGGTGGTGGTCATCGGACCCTCCGGGTCCGGTAAGTCGACCCTGTGCCGCACCATCAACCGCCTGGAGAGCATCGATTCGGGCACCATCACGATCGACGGCAAGCCGCTGCCCCAGGAGGGCAAGGAACTGGCCCGGCTGCGGGCGGACGTCGGGATGGTGTTCCAGTCGTTCAATCTCTTCGCGCACAAGACCGTGCTCGAAAACGTGATGCTGGGTCAGGTCAAAGTACGCAGAACGGAGAAGAAGCAGGCCGAGGAGACGGCCCGGACCCTGCTCGACCGGGTCGGCGTGGGCACCCAGGCGGACAAGTACCCGGCGCAGCTCTCCGGTGGTCAGCAGCAGCGCGTCGCCATCGCACGGGCTCTGGCGATGGATCCGAAGGTGATGCTGTTCGACGAGCCGACCTCCGCCCTGGACCCCGAGATGATCAACGAGGTCCTGGAGGTCATGCAGCAGCTCGCCCGAGACGGCATGACCATGATCGTCGTCACCCATGAGATGGGCTTCGCACGCTCGGCCGCGAACCGCGTGGTCTTCATGGCGGACGGCCGCATCGTGGAACAGTCCGCGCCGGACCAGTTCTTCAGCAACCCGCGCAGCGACCGGGCCAAGGACTTCCTGTCGAAGATCCTGCACCACTGACGGCGCCCGCTTGACGGCGCCCGCTCGCCTTCCCGACGACGATCCGGCGCCGCCGGCGCGCGGTCCGGACGGCGGGCGGCACCGTCAGGCGGACCGGATTCCGCTCCGACGACACCGGCCCGCAGCCCCGAGGCCCCGAGGCCGCCGGCACTCAGTTCGGGGACCCGCGAGTCCCCCCGGATCCCGCACGTCCCGACGACTCCGCCGCAGCCCGCACGACCGATCAGTCCCCCACGCACTCCGCACGGCCCGACGACGCCCGCACGCATCCCGCACGGCCGGGGTTCGCCCGCACCGGCGGCCCGCTTCCTCACCACACGAAGGATGTTCAGCATGAAGCTCCGCAAGATCACCGCAGCCTCGGCCGCCGTGCTCGCCCTCTCCGTGGCCGCCACCGCGTGCGGCTCCGACAAGAAGGACGACGGCGGTTCCTCCTCCGGCAACGGCGACAAGATCGCGATCGGCATCAAGTTCGACCAGCCCGGCGTCGGCCAGAAGACCCCGCAGGGCTACTCGGGCTTCGACGTGGACGTGGCCACGTACGTCGCCAAGAAGCTCGGCTACGACGCGAACCAGATCGAGTGGAAGGAGTCCAAGAGCGCCGACCGCGAGACCATGCTCAAGCGCGGTGACGTGGACTTCATCGTCGCCTCCTACTCGATCACCCCGGAGCGCCAGCAGCAGGTGGACTTCGCCGGCCCGTACCTCCTGGCCCACCAGGACGTGCTGATCCGCGCGGACGACAACAGCATCAAGGCGCCCGCGGACCTCAACAACAAGAAGCTGTGCTCGGTGGCCGGTTCGACCTCGGCGCAGAACGTGCACGACACGCTGGCCCCCAAGGCCAAGCTGCAGGAGTACCAGACGTACTCGCAGTGCCTGAGCGGTCTGCAGAACGGGGCCATCGACGCGCTCACCACGGACGACGACATCCTCGCCGGCTATGCCGCGCAGTCCCAGTTCAAGGGCAAGTTCAAGCTCGGCGGCTTCAAGATGACCAACGAGAACTACGGCATCGGCGTCAAGAAGGGCAGCGACCTCAAGGACAAGATCAACAAGGCCCTTGAGGAGATGTCCTCCGACGGTTCCTGGCAGAAGGCCGTGGACGCCAACTTCGGTCCGGCCAACTACAAGAACGAGCCCGCTCCGAAGATCGGCGACATCAAGAGCTGAGGCAGCGCCCGGCCGGTGCGCCGCTCTCGGGGCGGCGCACCCGGGCATCCCTACACGCGGAAGCGCGGGAGATCGTGTTCGACTTTCTTGAAGGTTACGACCTGCTGGGGGCCTTCTGGACGACGGTGCAGCTGACGCTGCTGGCCGCCGTCGGCTCCCTGATCTGGGGCACCTTGCTGGCCGCCATGCGGGTCGGCCCGGTGCCGCTGATGCGCGGTTTCGGCACCGCGTACGTGAACATCGTGCGGAACATCCCGCTCACGGTGATCATCCTGTTCAGCTCGCTCGGCCTCAACCAGACGCTGGGCATCAACCTCGGCTCGGACGACTTCAAGGTCATCAACTTCCGCCTCGCCGTGCTCGGGTTGATCGTCTACACGTCCGCCTTCGTGTGCGAGGCGCTGAGGTCCGGCATCAACACCGTGCCGGTCGGGCAGGCCGAGGCGGCTCGGGCGATCGGCCTCAACTTCACCCAGGTACTGGGCCTTGTGGTGCTGCCGCAGGCTTTCAGGGCGGCCGTCGGCCCGCTGGCCAACGTCCTGATCGCGCTGACCAAGAACACCACCGTGGCAGCCGCGATCGGTGTGGTGGAGGCCGCGTACCTGATGAAGGAAATGGTCGAGAACGAGGCACAGTTGGTGCTGATCTCAGCCGTCATCGCCGTCGGCTTCTGCTGTCTCACGCTGCCGACCGGGCTGATCCTCGGCTGGGTGGGCAAGAAAGTGGCGGTGAAGCGATGAGCTCGGTCCTGTACGACTCCCAGGGCCCGCGCGCCAAACGGCGCAACGTCCTCTACACGGCGGTCTTCGTCGTCGCCCTGGCCGCCGTCCTGTGGTGGGTGTTCAGCACCCTCGCGGACAAGGACCAGTTGGCCTGGGAGAAGTGGAAGCCGTTCCTGAGCGGCACCGAGGCGTACTCGACGTACATCTGGCCCGGCCTGGAGAACACGCTGAAGGCCGCGGCGCTGTCGATGGTCATCGCGCTGCCGCTGGGCGCGGTCTTCGGCATAGCCCGGCTCTCGGACCACGTCTGGGTGCGTGTACCGGCCTCGATCGTGGTCGAGTTCTTCCGGGCGATCCCGGTACTGGTGCTGATGGTCTTCGGACTCGCCCTGTACTCCGAGTACACCGACGTCAGCTCGGACAACCGCCCGTTGTACGCCGTGGTCACCGGTCTCGTGCTGTACAACGCCTCGGTCCTGGCCGAGATCGTGCGGGCCGGTATCCTGTCGCTGCCCCGGGGCCAGTCCGAGGCCGCGATGGCGATCGGTCTGCGCAAGAGCCAGACGATGCGGGTGGTCCTGCTGCCGCAGGCGGTCACCGCGATGCTCCCGGCGATCGTCAGCCAACTCGTGGTGATCGTGAAGGACACGGCAATCGGCGGCGCGGTCCTGACCTTCCCCGAGCTGCTGTCGTCGGCCAACACGATGAGCAGCTACTACGGGGCCAACACGATCGCGTCCTTCACGGTCGTGGCCCTGATCTTCATTGTGATCAACTTCTCGCTCACCTCCTTCGCGGGCTGGCTGGAGCGGCGGCTGCGGCGGGGCAGGAAGTCCACGGGCGTCGTGGTCGGCGCCGGCGAGGTCGACGAACTGGCCGCCCCGGGCGAGCACGGCGACGTAACGAGGGCCGGGTGAGCCGGACGAGGGCCGAGTGAGCCGGACGAGGGCCGAGTGAGCCGGACGAGGGCCGGGTGAGCCGGACGAGGGCCGGGTGAGCCGGACGAGGGCCGAGTGAGCCGGACGAGGGCCGAGTGAGCCGGACGAGGAGCTGAGCGCCCGGTCCCGTGAGCAGTCGGCGTCGGCCCTGTGAGCGGTCGGTCGGGCCCGTGAGCCGCTGGCCGGCCTCGTGAGCAGTCGTCCGGGTCCTTGGGCCGACTGGCGCCTTGGACCGGCGGCGCCTTGAACCGGCGGCAGCTGGGACCGGCCGGCACCTCGTGGCCACTGGCACCTCGTGGCGACTGGGCCCGGCGGCCGGGTCGGCCAGCGAGCCGACTGGGTCTTTGCAGCGACCGGGTCTCCGGGCCGGCGGCGTCCGGGTCTCCGGGCCGGGCGGACCACCGGGTCGACCGGACCGCCAAGTCGAGCGGACCTCCGGCCCAGGCGGACCACCGGGTCAGCCGAACCACGGCTCCGCCGAAGTACGGGGCAGGCCGGACGTATCGGCCGAGGGGACCCGTGAGCGCGGGTAGCCCGGTCAGCCCGGCGATCTCCATCAGTCCCATGAGCCGATGAGCTGACGAAGCGACAACAGTGCGGGGCAGTGGCATGATCGCCACTGCCTCTGGTCACTTGACGCAAACACCGGCAATGGGTTGCATACGTTCTGTGATCGTGCACCCTGCTCCACCTCTCTGTTCACCCACGTCCGTCCAGGCACAGCTGTGGGCAGGGGGCGCCGCGCCGTGGACCCGGTGATCATCGTCGGAGCGGGGCCCGTCGGGCTCACGCTCGCCCTGGCGCTGGCCCGTCAGGATGTGCCGTCCGTCGTTCTGGACGAGGGTCCCGGCACGGACGAACCACGCACCGCGCGCACCGTCGTGCTGCGCGAGGACACCGCCGCGCTGGTGACACGGCTCACCGGCGCGCCGGTCGCCGAGCGCGGGCTGCGCTGGGCCGGATGGCGGTCGCTGCGGCGCAAGCAGGTGATGGGCGAGATCGAGTTCGGCGACACCGAGCCCGGCCCGCTGCATCTCGCACAGCACGTGCTGACCGGCGCCCTGCGCGCCGCGCTCGCGGACGAGCCGCTGGCCAGGCTGGTGCTGAACAGCCGTCTCGACACGATCGAGCAGGAGCCGTCGGGTGTCACCGCGCACACCCGGGACCCGGGCGGCACCTGGTGGCGCGGCAGCTACCTCGTCGGATGCGACGGCCCCCGCTCCACCGTGCGCAAACTCCAGGACATCCGCTTCCCCGGCCGTACGGCGGTGGAGCGGCACGCCGTCGCCGCGCTGCGTGCCGAACTTCCCCGTCCGGACTGGGCGTTGCTGCACCGGCTGCCGCCGTGGCGGGCGTCCGGGCCGTCCGCCGGGGAGGTGACCGCCCGTCCCCTGCCGGACGGTGTGTGGCGCCTGGACTGGCTGCTGCCGCCGGGCAAGGACCTCGTCACGCCCGAACTCCTGGTGGGGCGCGTCCGCGAGACCCTGGCCGGCTGGACGGGCGGCACCACACCGCCGTACGACCTCCTCGACACCGGTGTCCACACGGTCCACCACCGGCTCGCCCGACGGTGGCGCGTGGGCCGGGTCTTCCTCGCCGGGGACGCCGCCCACCTGCTCGGCGCGCTCGGCACCCAGGGCCTCGACGAAGGGCTCCGGGACGTCGACAACCTCGCGTGGAAGCTGGCCTCGGCCTGGCACCACCGCCCGC
Organism: Streptomyces sp. NPDC056161; assembly: GCF_042268025.1. Lineage (NCBI taxonomy): Bacteria > Bacillati > Actinomycetota > Actinomycetes > Kitasatosporales > Streptomycetaceae > Streptomyces > Streptomyces sp. NPDC056161. The sequence goes on along the minus strand of NZ_JBHJUV010000039.1, from coordinate 36,060 downwards.
ACGAGGCACTGCTCGACAGCTACCAGGTGGAGCGGCGAGCCGTGGTCGCCGCGCGGCTGCGCGCCGCCGACCAGGTGCTGCCGATACTGCGCGGCGGTGGCGGGCTGCGCTCGTACGTCCCCGGTGTCGCACGCGGCCACGACGCGCTGCTCACCGACGGCCATCTGGGCCGGGGGCCGCTCGGCGCTGCGGGGCTGTACACCGACTCGCCGCTCGCGCCCGGACACCTCGACGCGGAGATCCCGGTCGACACGCCGCCCGGCGCGCAGATCACCGATGTGCGCGTCACCGCGGAGGACGGCACCTTCGTCCGGCTGCGGGACCGACTCGGCCGTGGGGCGCTGCTCGTCGTACTGATCGCGCCGGGCACGGGCGTGTGGGACCGCAAGCACTGGGTGACCGCCGGGGTCATGCCCCGGTTGGCGGCCGCGGTGACCGCACTGCCGCACCCCGCCGAACTGCTGGTCGCCGAGACCTACCCCGGCGCCCCCGCGCACACCGTGCTGCTCGTGCGCCCGGACGGGCACCTGGTCACCGCGCTGGGCGGGGTCCGTCCGGCCGACCTGTACTCGGCCGCGGAGGCGGCGCTGGGCGGCGCGGCCAAGGAGGAGACCGAGGCCACCGCGGGGGCGGGCACCGGCACGCACTGACCACTCTCGCGCGCCCCCCGCGCACTCCCACGCGCCCGTCCACATACCGACGACGAGTTGACCACCGAGCCTGCGCAGTGGTGTACTCCGCTTCGTGATCGACACTTGCGTGCACCTGTGGCGGAGGGTCCATATGGACCTGGTCCGCTATGCGGGCTGTGTGTGTCGCCGCACCTGCTGAAGTCGCATTTCTCCCCCTCATGAGCGCGCCGAGCCCCTGCTGCCGCGCGCTTTTCGCGAACTCTCAACAGGACGGTGTACGTGTCTGTCTCTCCCTCCGCTTCTGTTCCGTCCGCCGCCCCGGCCGCCGGTTCTGCCGCGGCCACACCCACCCAGGCGGACCTGCTCGACTTCGTACGGCGGACCGCCGCCGACACCGAACTGATCGCCTCGCTTCCGCTCGACCCGGAGGGGCGCACCTGGGTGCACCTGGAAGGTCCCGGCGGCAGCGAGGCTTGGCTGATCGGCTGGCCGCCCGGTACCGGTACCGGCTGGCACGATCACGCCGAGTCGATCGGTGCCTTCCTCACCGCGGTCGGCGAGCTGAAGGAGAACTCCCTCGCCGCCCGGCTGCCCACCGACGGCTGGAAGACGCTGGAACTGTCCGACGACGTGGACCGCGAGCGGCGGCTGTCGGCCGGGCGGGGCCGCTCCTTCGGTCGGCACCATGTCCACGAGGTGCTCAACGAGTCCACCGACCGGCATGCCATCTCCGTCCACGCCTACTACCCGCCGCTGCCGCAGATCCGCCGGTACAGCCGCAGCGGCCCGGTACTCCGTCTGGAACAGGTCGAACGCCCCGAGGACTGGCAGTGAGCGGGTCGGCCGGCCACGAGCCGGCGGGCGACGAATCAACAGGCCACAGGTCAGCGGGCCACGGGTCAGCAGGCCCGGACCGAGACGGACGGCCGCTCGGCATCGACGAGTTGCTGACCCAGGTCCGTGCGGGTTACCGGCGGATCGAGCCCCGCGCAGCGTACGAAGCCGCACGGGGCGGGCAGGCCCTGTTGGTCGACATCCGGTACGCGGCACTGCGCGAGCACGACGGGCTGATCCCCGGCGCACTCGTCGTGGAACGCAACGAGCTGGAGTGGCGCCTCGACCCCCAGGGCAGCCACCGTGTACCCGAGGCCACCGGCCACGACCTGCGCGTCGTGGTGATCTGCAACGAGGGTTACGCATCCAGTCTGGCGGCCGCCTCCTTGCACCAGCTCGGCCTGCACCGGGCCACGGACCTGATCGGCGGCTTCCAGGCGTGGCGGGCAGCGGGACTGCCGGTGACGCCCTGATCCATTGACGGACAGTTACACCGGGCCCACGTCAGCGCTCCAAACGCTGACGACCTGGCGCCCCGGCCCTCGGGGCAGCCGAACGGAGCAGCGTCGGCGCTCCTTCCGGTGACGTCCTGACCCGACGACGCCGCCGACTCCCCGCCGCCCGGTGGTGAGACGACTCGGCGGCATGGCCGTCTCGTCTCCTGCCGACCGGTCCGGTGGGTCAGTACCCCTCGCCGTCGAGGAACTCCGTGTCCTCACCCTCTTCCTCCAGTGCCTGTCGGACCACCCGGAGGGCCATGCCCTCGGGGTAACCCTTGCGGGCCAGCATCCCGGCCAGGCGCCGCATCCGCTTGTCCCGGTCGAGGCCGCGGGTGGTGTGCAGCTTCCGGGCAACGAGGTCGCGAGCGGTCGTCTCCTCCCGTTCGGCGTCGACTTGGGCCACGGCCTCGTCGATCAGTGCCGAGTCGACCCCCTTGGTCCGCAGTTCCCGGGCGAGCGCACGGCGGGCCAGCCCTCTGCCGTGGTGCCGGGACTCCACCCAGGCGTCGGCGAATGCGCTGTCGTCGATCAGACCGACCTCCTCGAACCGCGACAGCACCTCCTCCGCGACGTCCTCCGGGATCTCCCGCTTGCGCAGGGCGTCCGCCAGTTGTCTGCGGGTGCGCGGAGTCCCGGTGAGCAGGCGCAGACAGATCGCCCGTGCCTGCTCAGCCGGGTCTCGCGGAGATTCCCCCTGCTCGGCCCTCGACGAGGTGAAGGAATCTCGGTCTTCGCCGGGCGGCTCCCCGAAGCCGCGCCGACGGCGCCCGCGCGAACCACCGCCACGGCGCCCCCCGCCGCGTGGCCCGTAGCCATGGCCCCCGTCATCGTGGTCACCGCCCCCGTGCGGCCCGCCTCCGTGGGACTCGCCGCTGTACGGGGCCGGTGGCTCGTCGGGACCGTAGGCGCCGGTCCCGACGCGGGATCCGCGCCCGAACAGTTGGCCGTCGTCGAACGTGCCCTCGCCGTCCGTACCGTCTCCCGCCCGGGTGGCGGGCCCGACGCCACCTCTCCCCGTCCGCTCCCGGGGAGCGTCGAGGTGTGCGTACTCGGCCCAGTCGGTTCGTCGTGTCACGGGTCAGCTCTTGGCTGCGGCGGCCTTGGGCTTGGTGGCCTTGGCGGCTGCCGGGGCGGGCACCGTCTTCGTCTCGTCGCCCGGAGCGGTGGCGGCTGCCGCGTCCGTGCCCGGCTCGGCGGCGGGCTCCTCCGGCCGTACGCCGACGCCCAGCTTCTCCTTGATCTTCTTCTCGATCTCGTTGGCCAGGTCGGGGTTGTCCTTGAGGAAGTTGCGCGCGTTCTCCTTGCCCTGGCCGAGCTGGTCGCCCTCGTACGTGTACCAGGCGCCGGCCTTGCGGACGAAGCCGTGCTCCACGCCCATGTCGATCAGGCCGCCCTCACGGCTGATGCCCTGGCCGTAGAGGATGTCGAACTCGGCCTGTTTGAAGGGCGGGGCGACCTTGTTCTTGACGACCTTGCAACGCGTGCGGTTGCCGACCGCCTCCGTGCCGTCCTTCAGCGTCTCGATACGGCGGATGTCGATACGCACCGAGGCGTAGAACTTCAGCGCCCGGCCACCGGTCGTGGTCTCCGGTGACCCGAACATCACGCCGATCTTCTCGCGGAGCTGGTTGATGAAGATGGCGGTGGTCTTGGACTGGTTGAGCGCGCTGGTGATCTTCCGCAGCGCCTGGCTCATCAGCCGGGCCTGCAGACCCACGTGACTGTCGCCCATCTCGCCCTCGATCTCCGCGCGCGGGACGAGCGCGGCCACGGAGTCGATGACGATCAGGTCGAGCGCACCGGAGCGGACCAGCATGTCCACGATCTCCAGCGCCTGCTCGCCGTTGTCCGGCTGGGAGAGGATCAGGTTGTCGATGTCGACGCCCAGTTTGCGCGCGTACTCCGGGTCGAGGGCGTGCTCCGCGTCCACGAACGCGACCTGACCGCCGGCCTTCTGCGCGTTCGCCACGGCGTGCAGGGTCAGGGTCGTCTTACCGGAGGACTCCGGTCCGTAGATCTCGACGACACGGCCGCGCGGCAGGCCACCGACGCCGAGCGCCACGTCGAGCGCGGTCGATCCGGTCGGGATGACCTCGATGGGCTCCCTCGACCGCTCGCCCATGCGCATGACCGCGCCCTTGCCGAATTGCCGTTCAATCTGCGCGAGCGCGGCATCGAGTGCCTTCTCGCGATCGGTTGCTGCCATGGGCTCCACCCGGTTTGCTTGAGTCGATCGCTTCACGTCAAAGACGCTAACGCCTGCCACTGACAATGCGTCCCGACGCCGATCCGGCCTGTGGATAACTCCCGCTCTTCTCCACCCGAACCGGGCCGAACCCCCCGTCGAGAACCTCGCCCGGACCTCCATAAGAATAGATGTTCGATTTTCGTGTCAAGCGCACCACCCGGCACTTCCGTCGCGCGGTGCCGCACGGCGACACCGCCCGGACGCACGTCCCTCCCACGGCTGTTGCGCCAGTCGCCGCGCTGCTTCCCACGGCGTACGGCGGGTGTCTTCGACCGGACGACGACCTCGGGCCCGGCGCCCGGGAGCCTTGGCGCATGGATCATCCGCGCCCTGTCGAGCGTCTCTGCCACGCGATCGGCCTGCTTCTCGTCGTCTCCGGCCTCGTGCACCTGGCGGTGTTCGCCGTCGACGGCGGCCCCTGGTACGGCCCCGTCTCCTGGCGCAAGCCCGTCACCTTCGGGCTCTCCTTCGGCGTGACACTGATCGCGGTCACCTGGGTCACCTCGTATCTGCGTATCGGGGAGCGGGCGCGCACCGTGTTGCTCGCCGTGTTCGCCGCCGACTGCGTGGTGGAGGTCGGCGGCATCACCTTGCAGGCATGGCGCCGGGTACCCTCGCACCTCGACATGGAGACGCCCTTCGACACGGCGGTGTCCATGACGCTCGCGGTCGGCGGCGGTGTGCTCGTGGTGCTGCTCACCTTTTTCGCGGCCGTGTCCTTCCGGTACCGGCCGACGGGTCCCGTGGGCATGCCGGCGGCGGTGCGTGCCGGATTCGCCGTCCTGCTCGTGGCGCTGGCCTCGGGCGCCGCGATGATCGCGCGCGGGGTGGTGCTCACCCGGACCGGCCACCAGGAGGCCGCCTACCGTTCGACGGCCCCGCTGAAGCCACTGCACGCGGTGAGCCTGCACGCCGTGCTGGTCCTGCCGGCGCTGGCCTGGCTGTTGTCCCGCACCTCCTGGAGCGACCGGGCGCGGCGGCGGATCGTGGCCGCGGCGATCGGCTGCTACGCGGCCGCGGTCGCCGCGGCCGGGATATGGGCGGTCCTCACCCGTTGAACGCGGCGGACTCCGGGCGGCGGACGCGGCGGACTCCGGGCCGCGCAGTGTTCAGCCCGTCGCGCGGCACCGCGCCCGGGTCCTCGGACGCGGCCCTCAGGCGGAGCCCTCCTCAGGCGCCTCCTCCGGCTCCCCCCGCTCCGCGCGCCGCGTCCACTGCGTCCGCACGCGTGAGAGAAGGCCGGGACCGCTCGGTCCGCGCACCGGGTGACCCTGTACCCGGGGGTCGTCGGTGACGTCGTACCGCTTCACGTACGCGCCCAGGAACGCCTGCAGCGTGGCGACCGCGGGGATGGCGATCAGCGCGCCGACGGCGCCCAGCAGCGCGGTGCCCGCGACGACCGATCCGAAGGCGACCGCGGGATGGATGTCGACGGTCTTCGCGGTGAGCTTGGGCTGCAGCCCGTAGTTCTCGAACTGCTGGTAGATCACGACGAAGATCAGCACCCACAGCGCGTACCAGGGGTCGACCGTGAACGCGATCAGCATGGGCAGCGCACCCGCGAGATACGTGCCGATGGTCGGGATGAACTGGGAGACCAGGCCCACCCATACGCCCAGGACGGGCGCGTAGGGCACGCCCAGGAACTGCAGCAGGACATAGTGCGCGACCCCGGAGACGAGCGCCATGAGACCACGGGAGTACAGGTAGCCGCCCGTCTTGTCCACGGCGATCTCCCAGGCGCGCAGCACCTCCGCCTGGCGGGCGGGGGGCAGCACGGAGCACAGGGCGCGGCGCAGCCGTGGCCCGTCCGCGGCGAAGTAGAACGAGAACAGCGCGACCGTCAGCAGTTGGAACAGGCCGCCGAGCACCTGGGCGGACACGTCGAGCACCCCGGCGGCGCTGGTCTGCGCGTACTTGCGCAGCCAGTCGGAGTGGAGCAGCCCCTCCTGGACGTCGACGCGTCTGACGTCGGTGTGGAAGGTGTTGTTGACCCAGTTGATGACCGAGTCGAGATAGTCGGGGAAGTCCTCGACTATCTTGACGATCTGGCCCGCGAGCATCGAGCCGAGCAGGGTGACGAAACCCGCCGTGAAGATCGCCAGGCCGAGGAAGACCAGGAATGTGGCGAGCCCGCGGCGCATGCCGCGCGAGGCCATCCAGCTCACCGCGGGCTCGATGGCGAGTGCCAGGAAGAACGCGATGAGGATGTTGATCAGCAGGCCGGTCAGCTGGTGAAAGGCCCAGCTGCCCAGTTGGAACGAGGCGATCAGGGCGAGCGCGAGCACCATGGCGCGTGGCAGCCAGCGCGGCATGCGGGCGCCCCGCGCGGTGCTGCCCGCCGGGGGGCGGACGGGCGGCGGCGTGCCGGGCGGGGATGCGTTCCGGGTGATCTGGGCCGTGTCGTCAGTGGATGCCACGGGGCAAGTCTCGCCCACGCCACCGACAGCCCGCTGCCCCACTCCGGTCTTCGTGACCGATCAGCGCTTTTCCCCGGGCACGTCCATGACGGTGCAGACCACGCGCCACACGTCCTTGGCGTCCCAGCCGGCGTCCAGCGCCTGGTGCACCGTACGTCCGCCCAGCTCCGCCATCACGTGATCGCGTGCGAAGGTGTCGGAGTACCCGGGACCGAAATGGTCCGCCATCCGCTGCCAGAAGACCGTCAACCGCATGAATCCAGTATCCCGCCCCTAGGAGTGGGCCCAGCCTGGTACGGCATGCCGGTGACACTTTCCGCCCTACGGTCTGACGCATGGCCGAATCCGGAGCTTCCGCGCTCTCCCCCGCGCCCTCGGTGCGTTCCCCGCTCGTCCATGCCGAGCGCTTCGTCTGGCTCCACGCGCGCGTGCTGGAGCAGCGCCTGTTCGCCCACCGTTTCCTGAACGGCGGCGCCGACCCGGTGGAGCGGGCGTTGGACGCCTACCGCAACGAGGACGGCGGGTACGGCCACGCGCTGGAGCCCGATCTGCGCGGCCCGGTCAGCCAGCCGCTGCACACCGGTCACGCGCTGGGCGTGCTGGACGCCATCGGGCGGTGCGGCGGACAGCGGGTGGAGCGTGTGTGCCGCTATCTGACGTCGGTGTCCACCGCGGACGGCGCCCTGCCGGCGGTCGGTCCCGGCCGGCGTGGCCACCCGACCGCCCCGTACGTCCGGGTCGCGGACCACCCGCCGAGTGATCTTCTCGCCACCGGTCCGGTGGTCGGCCTGTTGCACCGCAACGAGGTGTGGCACGCCTGGTTGTTCCGGGCCACGGACTTCTGCTGGCGGGCCGTGGAGTCGCTGGAGCAGGCCCGTCCCGGTGAGATCGAGGCGGCGGTGGCCTTCCTGGACGCGGTGCCCGACCGCCCGCGCGCGGAGGCGGCCGCCGACCGGCTGGGCCGCCTGGTGCGCACGCAGCGGCTCGCCCCGCCGACCGCCGACCGCTCGCCGGACCGCCGCGTCGGGGCGGGCCACGCCTCCGGTGAGCGGAGCTTCGTGCGTTTCCCGCACGACTTCGCCAGAACCCCGCGCTCCCTCGCGCGCGCGTGGTTCACCGACGGTGAGATGGCACGCTCGCTTGACCTCCTGGCCGCACAGCAGCAGGAGGACGGCGGCTGGCCGAACCGCCGCCCCGAGTGGGCCCCGGGCGCCGCCCTGGAGACCCGCGGTATGGCCACGATCGAGGCCCTGCGGACCCTTCAGGCACACGGCCGCCACGTGGGCTGAGCGGTCCGGGGCAGCCGGACGCGCAGTCCCGGAGCGCGTCCGCGTGCCTGGGCCGTCAGCCGCCCAGGGCGCGCACGCCCGCCGTCACCAGCACGGCCACCGCGACGACGAGCAGGAACGGAGCGCGCAGCAGCAGCGCCACGGCCGCCGCCGCAAGCCCCGCGGCCCGGGCGTCCAGCACGAGCGCGTGCCCGTCGGCGAATGTCTGCTGGGCCGTGAGGGCGGCGAGCAGGGCGACGGGCAGCAGGGCGGCGAGCCGCTTGACGAGCGGCCGCTCCAGGGCGCCCGCGGGCACCAGCAGCCCGGCAAGCTTGACGGCGTAGCAGCCGAGGGCGGTCGCGCCGATGGCTATCCAGGTGTTCAACGTGCTCGTACTCCTTCTGTCATCTGATCCGGCAGGCCGTCACGGACTGCGCGTCGTCACCTTCGAAGGCGTCGTCAGCGCCCGGAGGCGTCGCCGCGGGCAGCCCGTCCCCCGCGGCGGCCCTCCACGAGCAGAACGAGCGGCGCCGCGAGCGCGGCCAGCAGGACCGGTACGCCGGCGGGCAGGACGGGCAACAGGCCGAGCCCCAGGACCACCGCGAGGCCCGCCACGACACGCTCGGTCACCGACGTCAGCATCGGCGCGAGCAGTGCCAGGAAGACGGCGGGTCCGGCCGCGTCGAGGCCCCACGCGTCGGTGTCCCCCATGGCCTTCGCGCCCAGCGCGCCCAGCAGCGTGGTGAGGTTCCACAGCACGTAGAGGCTGAGCCCGGTGACGAGAAACCCGAGACGCGCGGTGCGCCGGGTCGGCTGTGCCAGTGACACCGCGGTGGTCTCGTCGATCACCCAGTGGGCCGCGAACGGCCGCACCACGCGCGCGAGGGCCAGCAGTTGTGACAGCCGCAGCCCGTAGAAGGCGTTGCGCACGCCCAGGAAGAAGGCGCCCGCGGCGGCCGTGAGCGGTCCGCCGCCGGCCGCCAGCGCTCCCACGAGCGCGAACTGGGAGGCGCCGGTGAACACCAGGAGGCTGAGCGCGCAGGTCTGCGGCACGCTCAGCCCGGCCCCGGCCGAGGTCACCCCGAAGGCGAACCCGGACAGCCCTACGGCGATTCCGACGCCGAGGGCGTCCCGGACGACGGCGGAATCGGTCTTGTCCCCGTCCTTGGGGCGTATGTCTGCGAGAGCTGTCTGTTCTGTCACGCCTCGGACGGTACGGTCAGCCGCCACCGCGGGTCTTGTACGTTCTTGCGCTCCCGCTGGTACGCCCCGGGCGGCACGCCGACGATCCGGGTGAAATGACGGTTGAGGTGCGGCTGGTCGGTGAATCCGACGGTGACGGCGGCCTGGGCCGGTGTCGTGCCCGCGTCCAGCAGGCGCCGCGCCCGGCGCACCCGGGCGTCGGTCAGCCAGGCGTGCGGCGGCATGCCGTAGGCGTCGCGGAACGCCCGCAGCAGGGCGAAGGGGCTGGTACCGAGGTCGGCGGCGAGCTGTTCCAGCGTGGGCGGCTCGGCCATCCGGTCCTCCAGCACGGCACGCGCGCGTACGGCGATCCGGGCGCCGGCCGTACGCACCTCGCGCCGTGGCATCGGTCCGCCGTTCAGCCGCAGCAGCCGGGTCACGGCCACCCGGAGCAGGGTGTCGGCGGCCAGCGCGTTGCCCTCGTCGGCGGCGCGGAGCACCTGGTGGACGAGGCCGGCCGCATAGGGATCGTCGAGGACGGCGCTGACGAAGCCGGGGGTGCCGCGGATCCCGGTGGTCTCGGCCGCTATCCCGGCCACCAGGTCGGGCAACGGGTAGACCGCGCCGTACCGCCAGCCCTCGGGGACGCCCGCCCGGCCGGTGTGCGAGGTGTCCGGGTTGACCAGCGCCAGCGATCCGGCGCCGACGTACACGTCGGACCCGCGGTGGTGGAACACCTCGACACCGTCCGCGACGGCCGCGATCACGTAGTGCTCGTGGGTGTGCCGGACGAAGGTCTTGCGGACGTAACGGGCGCGCAGCAGGTCGACACCGGGCAGTTCCTCGTACTGCCAGTGCCGTGCCAGCTCCGCCGGTCCCGTCATGGGAGCATTCTCCGCCACACCGGCCCCAGCACCCGCCGCCGACCGCCGGACACCCCGGCCGACGACGTCTACGCAGGTCAGAGCGATTGTCAGTGCTCGGGTGCAGGATGGACGCATGGTCAGCTCCGCACATCGAGCCCTCGACGGCTTCTCCCCCGCGACCCGCGGCTGGTTCACGGGGGCCTTCTCCGCGCCCACCGCGGCCCAGGCGGGCGCGTGGCAGGCCATCCGTGAGGGCTCGGACGTGCTGGTGGTGGCCCCGACCGGTTCCGGCAAGACACTGGCCGCGTTCCTCGCCGCTCTGGACCAGCTGGCCTCCGCCCCTCCACCGGCCGACCCCAAGAAGCGCTGCCGGGTGCTGTACGTCTCGCCGCTCAAGGCCCTCGCCGTCGACGTCGAGCGCAACCTGCGCAGCCCGCTGACCGGTATCCGGCACGAGTCCGTGCGCCTGGGCCTGCCCGAGCCGGAGGTGAAGGTCGGCATCCGCTCCGGTGACACCCCGGCGGCCGAGCGGCGAGCCCTGTCCACCCGCCCACCGGACATCCTGATCACCACTCCCGAGTCCCTGTTCCTGATGCTGACCTCGGCCACCCGGGACGCGCTGACCGGCATCGAGACGGTGATCCTGGACGAGGTGCACGCGGTCGCGGGTACCAAGCGCGGCGCGCATCTCGCGCTCTCCCTGGAGCGGCTGGACGAACTGCTGCCCAGGCCCGCCCGCCGCATCGGGCTGTCGGCGACCGTCCGGCCGGTGGACGAGGTGGCCCGGTATCTCTCGCCGCGCCGCAAGGTGGAGATCGTGCAGCCGGAGTCCGGCAAGGAGTTCGATCTCTCCGTCGTCGTCCCGGTGGAGGACCTGGGCGAGCTGGCCGGCTCCCCGGTCGCCGACGGCTCCGACGGTGCGGAGCGGCCGTCGATCTGGCCGCATGTGGAGGAGCGGATCACCGACCTGGTCCAGGCCCACCGGTCGACGATCGTGTTCGCGAACTCCCGGCGCCTCGCCGAGCGCCTGTGCAACCGGCTCAACGAGATCGCCTACGAACGGGCGACCGGCGAGCCCTTGACGGAGCATCACTCCCCCGCCCAGCTGATGGGCGGCTCGGGTGCGGCCCAGGGTGCGCCCCCGGTCATCGCACGCGCCCACCACGGGTCGGTCTCCAAGGAACAGCGGGCCCTGGTCGAGGAGGACCTGAAGGCCGGCCGGCTGCCCGCCGTGGTGGCCACCTCCAGCCTGGAACTGGGCATCGACATGGGCGCGGTCGACCTCGTCGTCCAGGTGGAGTCGCCGCCCTCCGTCGCCTCCGGTCTGCAGCGGGTCGGCCGCGCGGGCCACCAGGTGGGGGCCGTCTCCACCGGTGTGGTCTTCCCGAAGTACCGCGGCGACCTGGTGCAGGCCGCCGTGGTCACCGAGCGGATGCGCACCGGCGCCATCGAGTCGCTGAAGGTCCCGGCGAACCCGCTGGACGTCCTCGCCCAGCAAGTGGTCGCCATGACGGCGCTGGACACCTGGCAGTTCGACGATCTGCTGGCCGCCGTGCGCCGCGCCGCGCCCTTCGCGTCGCTCCCGGAGTCGGCGTTCACGGCCGTCCTGGACATGCTCGCGGGCCGCTATCCGTCCGACGCCTTCGCCGAGCTGCGCCCGCGCGTGGTCTGGGACCGGGTCGCGGGGACGGTCACCGGACGCCCCGGCGCGCAGCGGCTCGCCGTCACCTCCGGCGGCACCATTCCCGACCGGGGTCTCTTCGGGGTCTTCCTCGCCGGCGCGGACCCCAAGAAGGGCGGCGGCAGGGTCGGCGAACTCGACGAGGAGATGGTCTACGAATCGCGCGTCGGAGACGTCTTCACACTGGGCACGAGTTCCTGGCGCATCGAGGACATCACGCGCGACCGGGTCCTGGTCTCCCCGGCGCCCGGTGTGCCGGGCAGGCTGCCCTTCTGGAAGGGCGACCAGCTCGGCCGCCCACTCGAACTGGGCCGGGCCGTGGGCGCGTTCCTGCGCGAAGTCGGCTCGCTCCCCGAGGGCGACGCCCGGCTGCGGCTGCTCGCCGCGGGACTCGACGCCTGGGCCGCGGACAACGTCCTGTCCTATCTGGCCGAGCAGCGCGAGGCATGCGGTCATGTCCCCGACGACCGCACGATCGTCGTGGAGCGCTTCCGCGACGAACTGGGCGACTGGCGTGTCGTCGTCCATTCCCCCTTCGGGGCCCAGGTGCACGCCCCGTGGGCGCTCGCGCTCGGCGCCCGCCTGTCCGAGCGCTACGGCATGGACGCGCAGGTCATGCACGCCGACGACGGCATCGTGCTGCGGCTGCCCGACGCCGATCTGATGGGCCTGGACCTGCTCGACCAGGAACCCGCGAAGGGGTCCACGGCGTACGACGCCGACCAGGCGCCCGTCGGCGCGGCGGACGTCGCTTTCGACAGGGGCGAGGTCGACCGCATCGTCACCGACCAGGTGGGCGGCTCCGCGCTGTTCGCCTCCCGGTTCCGCGAGTGCGCCGCCCGCGCGCTGCTGCTGCCGCGCCGCAACCCCGGCCGCCGTACGCCGCTGTGGCAGCAGCGCCAGCGTGCCGCCCAACTGCTCCAGGTGGCGAGCGAGTTCGGCTCGTTCCCGATCGTCCTGGAGGCGGTCCGCGAGTGCCTCCAGGACGTCTTCGACGTCCCCGGGCTGGTCGAGCTGATGGGCGACATCGAGTCCCGCCGGGTCCGCCTGGTCGAGGTCACCACCCCCGAACCGTCACCGTTCGCGCGTTCCCTCCTGTTCGGCTACGTCGCCCAGTTCCTCTACGAGGGCGACTCCCCGCTGGCCGAACGCCGGGCCGCCGCCCTGTCCCTGGACTCACGGCTGCTGGCCGAGCTGCTGGGCCAGGCGGAGTTGCGCGAACTGCTCGACGCGGAGGCGCTGACCGAGCTGGAGCGGGAGCTCCAGTGGCTCACCGAGGACCGGCGGGTCAAGGACGCCGAGGGCGTGGCCGACCTGCTGCGGCTGCTAGGACCACTCACCGAGGCCGAACTGGCCGAGCGCGGCGCCGACCCGCGGTGGGCAGGGGAACTGGCCGCCGCCCGCCGGGCCATCCGGGTCCGGATCGCCGGAGCCGATCACTGGGCGGCGGTCGAGGACGCGGGCCGGCTGCGCGACGCCCTCGGCACGGCGCTGCCGGTGGGGGTGCCCGAGGCATTCACCGAACCGGTCAAGGATCCGCTCGGCGACCTCCTGGCCCGGTACGCCCGCACCCACGGCCCGTTCACGTCGGCGGCCGCGGCGGCCCGCTTCGGACTGGGCGTTGCGGTCACGGAAGGGGCCCTCCAACGGCTCGCCGCGGGCGGCCGGGTCGTCCAGGGCGAGTTCCATCCCGCGGGGATCGGCCAGGAGTGGTGCGACGCGGCCGTGCTGCGCAGGCTGCGCCGGCGTTCCTTGGCCGCGCTGCGGCACGAGCTGGAGCCGGTGCCGCCGCCGGCGCTCGCACAGTTCCTGCCGCAGTGGCAGCACATCGGGAGGGGGCACGGTCTGCGCGGCGCCGACGGACTGGTGCGCGCCGTCGAGCAGTTGCAGGGCGCACCCGTCCCGGCGTCCGCCCTGGAGAAACTGGTCCTGCCGTCGCGGGTGGCGAACTACACCGCGTCGATGCTCGACGAACTCACCTCGACCGGCGAGGTCGTGTGGGCGGGAGCGGGGGCGCTGCCCGGCAAGGACGGCTGGTTGTCGCTGTATCTGGCGGACGCGGCCCCCCTGCTCCTGCCGCCGCCCCACCCCCTGGAGCCGACCGCGCTGCACCAGTCGGTACTGGACGCCCTCTCCGGCGGGTACGGCCTGTTCTTCCGGCAGATCGCCGACCAGGTCCGCGCCACCACGCACCCCGACGTCACCGATCCCCAACTGGCCGACGCCCTGTGGGACCTGGCCTGGTCCGGGCGGCTGACGAACGACACGCTGACCCCGATGCGGTCCCTGCTGGGCTCGGGGCGCACGGCGGGCTCCACGGCCCACCGCGCCAAGCGCACGGTCCCGCGTGGCCGCTACGGCTCCCTGACGGCCGCCGCCCGGCCCGTCTCCCGGGCCGGCCCGCCGACCGTCGCGGGCCGTTGGTCCCTGCTGCCGCAGCGCGAGCCCGACCCCACCGTGCGCGCCCACGCCCTGGCCCGCACGCTGCTCGACCGGCACGGCGTGGTGACTCGCGGGGCGGTCGCCGCCGAGGGCGTGGAGGGCGGCTTCTCGGCCGTCTACCGGATCCTGTCCGCGTTCGAGGAGAGCGGCCAGGCCCGGCGCGGCTATGTCGTCGAGGGGCTGGGCGCCGCGCAGTTCGCGATGGACGGCGCCGTGGACCGGCTGCGAGCGGTGGCCAACGCCCGGGAGCGCGGCGACGGCCTGCCCGCCGCGCCCGGCTCCGGGGACGGCGGCCGGGGACTCGCATGGGGCGACGCCCCTGGCTTCGGCCCCGACGACTTCCCAGGCGCGGACGCAACGTGGAACGACAGTTTCCCGGGCCCCGGCACACCCGCGAACGCCCCCTTCACGGACACCTCCCGGGCCCCCGGCCCAACCGGGAACAGCGCGCTCCCGAACTCCGGCGGACCCGGGACCGACCCCTCGCCCACCGCCTTCGACCAGGCCCCCGCCGCCTCCGGCCCGGCTCCCGCCGATCTCGATCCGACCACCACCGGATGGGACACCGAGAACGGAACCGGCAGGATGGGCGAGCCCGACCCGGACGACGTATTCCCCTGGCCGACGGGCCATCGCACCGCCCCGGGGGACTACGTCTCCCCCAAAGACCTCAGAGATCACCGAGACCCCAGGGAGCCGGCCTCACCGGGGTACGGCGGTCCGCGAGGCAGCCAGGCCCTGCCGTACGGGTACGGCGAACGCCGTCCTCGTACCCCCGCCTTCACCTCCGACCGGCGTCCCCCTACGTCCACCGCCGACGGCCGGGCGGTCGTCCTGGCCGCCGCCGACCCGGCGAACGCCTACGGATCGGCCCTCCCCTGGCCCGAGCCACCGACCGGGGCCGGGCACAAACCGGGCCGCAAGGCGGGCTCACTGGTGGTCCTGGTGGGCGGCGAGCTGACGCTCTACATGGAGCGCGGCGGCAAGACCCTGCTGGCCTGGCCCGCCGGTGCGGACACCGACCCCGCAGACGACCCGCGTCTGCACGCCGCCGCGGACGCCCTGGCGGCCGCGGCCCGTGCGGGTGCGCTCGGCACGGTCACGGTGGAGCGGGTCAACGGCGCCTCGGCCCTGACCTCCCCCATCGGCGCGCTGCTGGAAGGAGCCGGTTTCGTGGCGACCCCGCGCGGCCTACGCCTCAGGGCGTGATCCGCGGGGCACCGAGCGAACGGACGAGGGATCGACCGCCACACCCCCAGTGCCGTGCGCCCCGCCACCCCCGTGCGCCCCACCGCCCCCTGTCGACCACAACACCACCACCCCCGTGCGCCCCACCGCCCCCTGTCGACCACCACACCCCTGAACATCGCCCCGCCGCTCTCGCCGTGCACGACACCACCACTGACCGTCCCGACCTCTGACCGTCCACCACGCCACCACTGCCATCCACTCCCGCCGTCACGGCCTCACGGTCCGCCCCCCACTCTCCTGACCATCCACCTCACCCCGGCGATGAACTCCGCCCAGCCACCGCTAACCGTCCGCCACACCACCACCGCCATCCTTCCCACCACCCATGCCACGCCATCCCACGCCATCCCACGTCACACCATCCGCCCCCGACACCCCCGCCGCCCCCGTGCCACCCTTGACCCATGCCCGAAGGTGACACGGTCTGGCAGGCCGCGAGGCGGTTGCACGGCGCGCTCGCGGGGCGGGTGCTGACCCGCAGCGACCTGCGGGTGCCCAGGTACGCCACGGTCGATCTCACCGGACGCACCGTCCTGGACGTCATCCCGCGCGGCAAGCATCTGCTCACCCGTATCGAGGGCGGCCTCACGCTGCACACGCATCTGCGGATGGACGGCGCCTGGCAGGTGTACGGCGAAGGTCGGCGCTGGAGCGGCGGCCCGGCCCACCAGATCCGCGTCATCCTGGGCACCGGGACGGACACCGCGGTGGGCTACCGCCTCCCGGTCCTGGAACTGCTGCGCACCCCCGACGAATCCCGCGTCGTCGGCCATCTGGGCCCCGACCTGCTCGGCCCCGACTGGGACCCGGGAACGGCCCTCGCCAACCTCCTCGCCGACCCGGCACGGCCCCTCGGCGAGGCACTGCTCGACCAACGCAACCTGGCCGGCATCGGCAATGTCTACAAGAGCGAACTCTGCTTCCTGCTCGGTGTCACCCCGTGGCTCGCGGTGGGCGCCCTGCCCGAGGACCGTGCCGCGCAGTTGCCCGCCCTCGCGAAGCGGCTCCTCGAAGCCAACCGCGACCGGCCGGTCCGCGCCACCACGGGCCGGCACGGCCAGGACCTCTTCGTCTACGGTCGCGCGCCCCGCCCATGCCTGCGCTGCCACACCCCGGTCCGGGTGGCCGGCCAGGGGGACGGCTCCCGGGAGCGCCCCACGTACTGGTGCCCGAACTGCCAGCGGGGCCCGGCCCCCGCGCCGGGTTCTGCCCAGGCCCGCGGTATCCGTCCCCTTACCAACAATTGACGAACCGTCAGAAACGCTCGTACGGTCGCTGCATGCCCGTCAAGGCGTACGACCTCACCGGACGCACCGCATTCGTCACCGGCGCCGCGAGCGGCATCGGCCGGGCCTCCGCCGTACTGCTCGCCGAGGCGGGCGCCACCGTGCACTGCGCCGACCGGGACCGGGCCGGCCTGGACGAGACGGCCGACCTGGTCAAGGCCCGGGGCGGCACCGCCCGCGTCCATCGACTGGACGTCACGGACCGGGCGCGACTGCGGGAGGCCGTGCGGTCCTGCGAGCGGTTGGACGTTCTGGCGGCGATCGCCGGGATCATGCACAGCAGCCCGGTGCTGGAGACCCGTGACGAGGACCTCGACCGGGTACTGGCCGTCAATTTCAAGGGCGTCCTCCACGCCTGCCAGGAGGCGGCACGCCTGATGCTCGACCGCGGCTCGCCGGGCAGCATCGTCACCATGGCCTCCGGCGCCGTCGACACCGGCGGCCCCGGGCTGCTCTGCTACGGCGCGGCGAAGGCCGCCGTGGTGCAGCTCACAAAAACCCTGGCGACCGAGGTCGGACGGCACGGCATCCGGGTCAACGCGGTCGCACCCGGCTGGATCCGCACGCCCATGACCGAGCGCCACGACCACGCGGCGCAGACCCACACCGAGGCGCTGATGTCCCGCAGGGCGCCGCTGGGCCGGGTCGGCACGGCGGAGGAGATCGCGCACGCCGTGCTGTACCTGGCGTCCGACGCGTCGTCGTTCACGACCGGCCAGATCCTGCGTCCGAACGGTGGCGTCGCGATGCCCTGGTGACATCACCGGCCCGCCAGGCGGCCACCCACCGCTCCGGCCCGACGGCTCCCGCGGCGGACGCCTTCGGCATGCAGTGCACCGGCAGCAGGCTCAACCCCCACCCGCCCGCCGCGACGGCACCTTCCAGAGCGCCCACGTCCGCTCCGAGCACGATGCGCACGACGGCCCACGCCCACACCGCGCCGAGCCCCGCAACCATCCCCCAGCACACTGTCCGCCGCACCATGGGCCCACCTCCAGCCGGACGCTAGAACGCCGCCTCACCCGCCGTGCAGGCGCATGGACGGCTCACCGATGCAGCACCGGACCACACACGGTCGGCCACCGGGCCGACGGGCCGTCGCCGAGGGGTCCGCCATCCGCCGGCGGCGGGCCGACCGTCGGCAGGCCGACGAGGACGCCGTGCGGCGCCTCGGCCACGGTCCCGGGGTCCGCGTCCGGAAGCGGGCTCCTGTCCGACAGCAGGCTCTCGACGTACATGCACAGCCTCCGTAGCCTCCGTCGGCTCACCCGATCCGAACACGATCCAAATCCGGACCTGCTCCAAACCCGATCTCGATCCGCCCCTCCACCATGACCGCCCCGCCCAATACCGGCAAATGGACGCAAAGGAAACACCGACGGCCTAGGACGCACAGCAGGTACACAGGGCGGAGGCCCTGGCCATGCCCTCCGGGTCTTCCCGGAAGGGCCCGGCCAGGGCCTCCCACGTTTCGCGTTACAGGGCCATGCGTGTGAACGTCACGCGGCGACCACGTCCACCGCCTCGGCGGGCGCCTTGATGGTCACCCGTTCCGGTGGCACACCGGTCACCGAGACGGAACCCAGCATCGGGCGAACCGGCGCGGGCACGGACTCGGTGGCCGCAGCAGACCTGGCAAGCTCGGCGAGGGCGAGTTCGTCGCTCACTTCTCGCATGAGCTCGGACATCCGTACGTCCAGCGCGTCGCAGATGGCGGAGAGCAGTTCGGAGGATGCCTCCTTCTGCCCCCGCTCCACCTCGGAGAGATAGCCGAGTGAGACTCGGGCGGACGAGGAGACTTCGCGCAGAGTACGGCCCTGGCGTTGGCGCTGCCGACGCAGCACGTCACCAAGCAGGCGACGGAGCAGAATCATCGGTGGCTCCCTCCTCGGACCGCGTAGCCGCATCCTTCTCGCCCCACCGTACCGCCTCGCGCCGCGGCCGTGCGGGGAGCGATGTCGTGTTCACTCAGGGCTGCAAACATCAAAACCCCCCGTTCTGTTCCGTATCCTGTGCCCGCTCATTCCCGGTCTGTTCGCCCGCAAGCTCCTTCAGAAGCAGTGCGAGTACGCTCCGTACACTCTCCATACGAATTTCCGCACGTCGGCCGTTCAACCGCAGGGCCTCCACTTTTCCGCCACCGGCAGAACCGGATCCTGGTCCGTGGGGCCCGTCGACGGCCACGAACACCGTGCCCACGGGCTGCCCGTCCTGCGGTTCGGGCCCGGCCACGCCGGTCGTGGCGATGCCCCAGTCGGCACCCAGCGCCTTGCGCACCCCGGCCGCCATCTGGGCCGCGACCTGCGGATCCACCGCCCCTGTGCGGGCCAGCAGACCGTCGTCGACGGCCAGCAGCCGGTGCTTCAAGTCGGTGGCGTAGGCGGTGACCGATCCCCGGAACATCTTCGAGGCCCCGGCGACCGCGGTGATCTCGGCCGCCACCAGCCCGCCGGTGAGCGACTCCGCGACGGCGAGCGTCTCGCCCCTCACCGTGAGTAGTCGCACCACGTCGGCTGCCTCGGAGTTCACGCTTCCGAATCCTCCAGCACCGCCGTGCGCTCGGCCACTCCGCGCCTGCGCAGCACAATGGCCTGTCTCACATAGTCGAGTCCGGTCGCGACGGTCAGCACCACCGCCGCCGCCATCACCCAGAACCTCAGGCTGGCCAGCCAGCCCGTCAACGCCAGCACGTACATCCCCACGGCCACGCCCTGCGTGAGCGTCTTGAGCTTGCCGCCGCGGCTTGCCGGGATGACGCCGTAGCGGATGACCAGGAAGCGCAGCAGGGTGATGCCCAGTTCCCGGCCGAGGATGACGATCGTCACCCACCAGGGCAGGTCACCCAGCGAGGAGAGACAGATCAGCGCGGCCCCCATTATCGCCTTGTCGGCGATGGGGTCGGCGATCTTCCCGAAGTCGGTCACCAGGTCGTAGGTGCGCGCCAGGTGGCCGTCGAACAGGTCCGTGATCATGGCGATGGCGAACGCGGCCCAGGCCAGCGAGCGCCACGCCGGATCGTAACCGCCGTCGGCCAGCATCAGCGCCACGAAGGCGGGGACGAGGAGCAGCCGGAGCATGGTCAGCAGGTTGGCGACGTTCCAGACGCTGGCCTGGTCGACGGCCGCGGCCGCCAGCTTCCCGGCACGCGCGGGCAGCGTGCCGCCCTGCGCTCCGGATGCCGCCGTGCCCGGGAGTCCCTCGCCCGCGGAGGCCGGAGCCCCCTGCGGGCCGGAGGGCCCGCCCGCGGCGGATGCCGGGGCTCCCGTCATCTGCCCGCCTCCTCACTACACGCGAGCGAGCCCTGCAACGGCTCGGCCACCAGGTCGACACCTTCCGTACCGACCACTTTCGCCTCGACCATACGACCGACACTCAGGCCCGCGCCGCTCGTGAGCAGCACTTGGCCGTCCGTCTCCGGCGCCTGGTGCGCGCCGCGGCCGTACGGCCCGTCCTCGGCGTCCTCGTCGACGGACTCGACCAGCACCCGCACCGTCTCGCCCACGCGTTCCTCGGCCCGCTGCGAGACCAGTTCCTCGGCCAGCCGGGAGATGTGCGCGAGCCGTTCGGCGACGACGTCCTGGTCGAGCTTGTCGTCGTACGTTGCCGCCTCCGTGCCCTCCTCGTCGGAGTAGCCGAACACCCCGATGGCGTCCAGCCTGGCGTGGTTCAGGAAGCGCTCCAGCTCGGCGAGGTCGGCCTCGCTCTCGCCGGGGAAGCCGACGATGAAGTTGGAGCGCACGCCGGCCTGCGGGGCCTTGGAGCGGATGGTGCCGAGCAGTTCCAGGAAGCGGTCGGTGTCACCGAATCGGCGCATGGCGCGCAGCACACCGGGCGCGGAGTGCTGGAAGGACAGGTCGAAGTAGGGGGCGACCTTCGGGGTGGAGGTCAGCACGTCGATCAGCCCGGGGCGCATCTCGGCCGGCTGGAGGTAGCTGACCCGCACCCGCTCGATGCCGTCGACCTCGGCCAGCTCGGGCAGCAGCGACTCCAGCAGGCGGATGTCGCCCAGGTCCTTGCCGTACGAGGTGTTGTTCTCGGAGACCAGCATGATCTCCCTGACGCCCTGCTCGGCCAGCCATCGCGTCTCGTTCAGCACATCACTCGGACGGCGTGAGACGAAGGAGCCGCGGAAGGAGGGGATCGCGCAGAAGGAGCAGCGCCGGTCGCAGCCGGAGGCCAGCTTGACCGAGGCGACCGGCGAACCGTCCAGGCGGCGGCGCAGGGGCGCCCGCGGGCCCGAGGCAGGGGCGACGCCCTCCGGCAGGTCGGCGGGTCCGTGTCCGGGCAGGGCGACCGAGGCGGCCGACTCCTGGCGCTCGGCGGGGCTGATCGGCAGCAGCTTGCGCCGGTCGCGCGGGGTGTGTGCGGCGTGGATGCCGCCGTTCAGGATGGTCTGCAGCCGGTCGGAGATGTCCGCGTAGTCGTCGAAGCCGAGCACGCCGTCCGCCTCGGGAAGGGCCTCGGCCAGGTCCTTGCCGTACCGCTCGGCCATGCAGCCCACCGCCACGACGGCCTGTGTTCTGCCATGTCCCTTGAGGTCGTTGGCCTCAAGGAGGGCATCGACGGAGTCCTTCTTGGCGGCCTCGACGAAGCCACAGGTGTTGACCACGGCAACGTCGGCGTCCGTGGCGTCCTCGACGAGCTGCCAGCCGTCCGCTTCCAAACGGCCTGCGAGCTCCTCGGAGTCCACCTCGTTACGGGCGCAGCCGAGTGTGACGAGTGCGACGGTACGGCGTTCAGGCATGCGCTCAAGACTACTTTGTCTCACTGACAGCCCACGCCGACGGGGTTGGCCGATCATGGCCAACCCCGTCTTCGCACGCCCTCCCGGAAACCGGCTAGCCGATCGCGGGGTCGCCCTTGGTGTAGGTGAGGCGCTCGACGGCGCCCGGCTTGAAGTCGTCCTGGATCTTCTTGCCGTTGACGTAGAGCTGGACGGCCCCGGCGTCGCCGAGGATGAGGTTGACCTTCGAGCCGTCCTGGAAGGTCTTGGAATCGCCCTTCTCCAGCAGGCCGTCGAACAGCATCCGGCCGTTGTGGTCCTTGGCCGAGATCCAGCTCCGGCCGTCGACGGCGCTCACCTGGACGGTCACCTTGTCCTGCGGGGCGGCCGCGATGGCGCTGTCGGACGGCGCGGGCGTCTGCTCCTCGGACCTGGTCTTCGTCGGCGTCGGGGAGGCGGGGTTGCTGGTCGCGGCCGTGGCGCCCTCGGCGACCTGCGCCTTGTCGCCGTTTCCGCCGTCGCCGCCCTTGAAGGCGGTGAAGCCGACGAAGCCGACCACGGCGACGATCGCGGCGACCATGGCCGCGGTCCAGTTGGGCCCGCGCCGCTCCGGGCGGATGCGTTCCGCCTCGAAGAGCGGGGCGGTCGAGGTGGGCGCGGGCCGCCCGCCGTGCTCGGCGTCGTACCGGGCGATCAGCGGGGCCGGATCGAGGTGCACGGCCTTGGCCAGGGTCCGGATGTGCCCGCGGGCGTACACGTCGCCGCCGCACGGGGCGAAGTCGTCGGCCTCGATGGCGTGCACGATGGCGTTACGCACCCGGGTGGCGCTGCTGACGTCATCGACCGTCAGCCCGGCCGCGATGCGCGCCTGGCGGAGGGTACGGCCGACGGAGACTCGGGATTCCTCGGACACGTCTGGGAACGGACGCTCGTCTTCAGGGGAGTTGCCGATGGACACGGGGGCGCCTTTCGAGCGTGTAGCCACCTGTGCTGGAAATTCAGTCTAGGGGGGGTACGAAAGGGTGGGGCAACCGGGCGGTAGGACTTTGTACGCCATCGGTATGGCCGGTCATCCCGATGACGGGCCGGGCCCGGACCCCGGACGGGACCCGCGCCTGGCCACTCGCTCAACTTGACGTACCACAAAGGGAAACGGTTGCTCGCCGATCTCTAACGGGTGGATCACGGTCATGCCCCGCCCGGCTGAATCCAGACCGCCGAACGGGCCCTTCCCTGTCCTTAGGACTCCCCGCGGATCACGGCGAGCACGCCGTCCAGCTCGTCGGGTTTCACCAGAACGTCCCGGGCCTTGGATCCCTCACTGGGCCCGACGACACCGCGGGACTCCATGAGGTCCATGAGCCGGCCCGCCTTGGCGAACCCGACGCGCAGTTTGCGCTGGAGCATCGACGTCGATCCGAACTGCGTGGAGACGACCAGTTCGGCCGCCTGGCAGAGCAGGTCGAGGTCGTCGCCGATGTCCTCGTCGATCTCCTTCTTCTGCTTGGTGCCGACGGTGACGTCGTCCCGGAAGACGGGCGCCATCTGGTCCTTGCAGTGCTGGACGACGGCCGCGACCTCTTCCTCGGTCACGAACGCGCCCTGCATACGGGTGGGCTTGTTCGCGCCCATCGGCAGGAACAGGCCGTCACCCTTGCCGATCAGCTTCTCGGCGCCGGGCTGGTCGAGGATGACCCGCGAGTCGGCGAGCGAGGAGGTGGCGAACGCGAGCCGGGAAGGCACGTTCGCCTTGATGAGTCCGGTGACCACGTCGACCGAGGGGCGCTGGGTGGCGAGCACGAGGTGGATGCCGGCGGCGCGCGCGAGCTGGGTGATGCGCACGATCGCGTCCTCCACGTCGCGCGGCGCAACCATCATCAGGTCGGCCAGCTCGTCGACGATGACCAGCAGGTACGGGTACGGCTGGAGTTCCCGCTCGCTGCCCTCCGGCACCTTCGCCTTGCCGCTGCGGACGGCCGCGTTGAAGTCGTCGATGTGCCGGTAGCCGAAGGCCGCCAGGTCGTCGTAGCGCAGGTCCATCTCGCGCACCACCCACTGGAGCGCCTCGGCCGCCCGCTTCGGGTTGGTGATGATCGGCGTGATCAGGTGCGGGACGCCCTCGTAGGCGGTCAGCTCGACGCGCTTGGGGTCGACCAGGACCATCCGGACGTCCTCCGGGGTCGCCCGCATCAAGATCGAGGTGATCAGGCAGTTGATGCAGGACGACTTGCCGGAGCCGGTGGCGCCGGCGACGAGCACGTGCGGCATCTTCGCGGTGTTCGCCATCACGTAGCCGCCCTCGACGTCCTTGCCGAGCGCGACCAGCATCGGATGGTCGTCCTCGGCGGCCTCCGCGAGGCGCAGCACGTCGCCGAGGTTGACCATCTCCCGGTCGGTGTTCGGGATCTCGATGCCGACCGCGGACTTGCCGGGGATGGGGCTGATGATCCGCACGTCCGGGCTGGCGACGGCGTACGCGATGTTCTTGGTGAGCGCGGTGATCCGCTCGACCTTGACGGCGGGGCCCAGCTCGACCTCGTAGCGGGTGACCGTCGGCCCGCGGGTGAAGCCGGTGACGGCCGCGTCGACCTTGAACTCCGTGAAGACGTTGGTGAGCGAGGCGACTATGGCGTCGTTGGCCGCGCTGCGCGCCTTGCCGGGGCCGCCGCGGGTGAGGAGGTCGAGCGAGGGCAGCGAGTAGGTGATGTCGCCGGACAGCTGGAGTTGCTCGGCGCGCGGCGGCAGGTAGCGGATCTCCTCGGGGGCCGACTTGGTCAGGTCGGGTACGACCGCGTCGGTCTCCAGCCGCTCCTGCTTGGGCCGCGCGGCCGGGACGGGGGTCGGGACCGGCGTCGGGGTGGTCTCCTCGCGGTCTCCCACGCTCACGCCCTGGGTGAGGCCGGCGACCAGCGGCGAGGGCGGCATGCCGTGCATGACGGCGCCGTCGAGGTCGGCCGCTGCCGCCGCGGCGATGTCGACGGCGTCCAGCCGCCGGTCCATCGCGGGCTGCGGCACCGCGGAACGCCTGGGACGGCCCCGCCGCTTGGAGAGGGCCTCCTGTTCGGCTCCCTCGGGGTCGTACGCCGGGGAGCCGCCCCGGCGGCCATGGGGGCGCGCGGGCAGGGCGTCGCGCCATTGCTGCTCGTAGCGCTCGTCGTCCTCGGTGGCGCCCTCGTCCTGTGCGTCCTGCGGTTCGTGCAGCACGCCGAGCCGGACGCCGAGCGTCCGCAGTCGCTGCGGGATGGCGTTGACCGGGGTGGCCGTGACGACGAGCAGCCCGAAGACGGTGAGCAGCACGAGCAGCGGCACGGCGAGGACATCGGTCATGGTGTACGACAGCGGGGTCGCCGCCGCCCAGCCGATGAGTCCGCCGGCGTCCCTTATCGCCTGCATCCCGTCGCTGCGGGCGGGCGAGCCGCAGGCGATGTGGACCTGCCCGAGCACGCCGATGAGCAGCGCGGACAGGCCGATCACGATACGGCCGTTGGCCTCCGGCTTCTCGGGATGCCGGATGAAGCGCACGGCGATCACCGCGAGCAGGATCGGCACGAGCAGGTCGAGCCGGCCGAAGGCACCGGTCACCAGGATCTCGACGAGGTCACCGACCGGGCCGCGCAGATCCGCCCAGGTGCCGGCGGCGACGATCAGCGCGATGCCGAACAGCAGCAGTGCGACACCGTCCTTGCGGTGCGCCGGGTCGAGGTTCTTCGCGCCCTGGCCTATCCCGCGGAAGACGGCGCCGACGGCATGCGCGAGCCCCAGCCAGAGCGCCCGCACGAGCCGGTAGAGACCCCCGGTTGGGCTCGGTGCCGGCTTGGGCGCGGGCTTCTTCGCCGCGGCCTTCTTGGCGGGCGCCTTCTTGGCCGGTGCCTTCTTCGCGGCGGCCTTCTTCGCCGGGGCCTTCGCCTGAGCTGCCGCCTTCTTGGCGGGCTGCTTCTTCGCTGCGGAGGGACGTGAGGCCATGGATGTGAGATTACCGGGGGAGACGACGGTGGACACGCGTGCCCAGTGCTTCACCCGTTCGTGTCGCCCTTGCCGAGGCACAAAACTGACGCCCGCTCATGCGACCGCGGACCGGGCGGGCGTCAGTTCTGTGTCGGCAGCGTCGGGGCACCGCCGCCGGTTCCGGGCTCCAGGGCGTCGAGCGCCCGGCGCAGCCCCGTCAGTTTGCGTTCCAGATGGGCGGCCGTGGCCACCGCCGCCGCGTCCGCGGATTCGTCGTCCAACTGCTTGGACAGCGCCTCGGCCTGCTCCTCCACGGCCGCGAGCCGCGCCGACAGCTCGGCGAGCAGCCCCGCGGGCTCCTTGCCGGGTCCGCCGACCGCGCCCTTGCCGCCGCCCTCCAACTGGAGCCGCAGCAGTGCCGCCTGCTCGCGCAGCTGGCAGTTCTTCATGTAGAGCTCGACGAACACCGAGACCTTCGCGCGTAGCACCCACGGGTCGAAGGGCTTGGAGATGTAGTCGACCGCGCCCGCGGCATAGCCCCGGAAGGTGTGGTGCGGGCCGTGGTTGATCGCGGTCAGGAAGATGATCGGGATGTCCCGGGTCCGCTCCCGCCGCTTGATGTGCGCCGCGGTCTCGAAACCGTCCATGCCCGGCATCTGGACGTCCAGCAGAATGACCGCGAAATCGTCCGTGAGCAGTGCCTTGAGCGCTTCCTCCCCGGACGATGCCCGCACCAGTGTCTGATCGAGCGCAGAGAGGATGGCCTCCAGCGCCAGCAGATTCTCCGGCCGGTCATCGACCAGGAGGATCTTGGCCTTCTGCACCATGGCCCGCCCTCCTCGCCCCGGCGGTACACCGGGCGCCACCCCTGGGGACGACTCCCTTGCGCCGCCCGTCCTTGTGCCGGTCATGGTAGCCGCACCCCGCCCGTCGCCACACCCTGTCACCGCGATGTCACTGTGCACATAGCAGAAACGCCGCGGGAGACCGGAAGGTTCCCCGAAACCCACACCATCACACGGTCTCCTCTTGCATCCACTGATGCATCACCGACAGCAGATGGTCCGGGTCGACCGGCTTGGTGACGTAATCGGACGCCCCGGACTCGATCGCCTTCTCCCGGTCGCCCTTCATCGCCTTCGCGGTCAGCGCGATGATCGGCAACCCGGCGAACTGCGGCATCCGACGGATCGCGGTCGTCGTCGCATAGCCGTCCATCTCGGGCATCATGATGTCCATCAGGACGACCGCCACGTCGTCGTGCTGCTCCAGCACCTCGATGCCCTCACGGCCGTTCTCGGCGTACAGCACGGACAGGCCGTGCTGCTCCAGGACGCTGGTGAGGGCGAAGACGTTGCGGATGTCGTCGTCGACGATCAGCACCTTCTCGCCGCCGAACCGCACGCCACGGCGCGGCTGCGGGGCGGCCTGCTGCTCCGGGGCCGGCCGCGGCTCGGGCCGCTGGTCGATCTCCGGTGTGCCCCTGCGGCGGCGCCGGAAGAGGGCGGCGGCGCCGTTCTGCGTCTCCTGGTACGACTTCACCTCGGCCGGCGTCTCGATCTCCGCCGCGGACAGCTCGGACAGCTGGTCCTCGGACGAGATCAGGTCGCTCACCTGTAGCACCGGCACCGACTGCTGGTAGCCCTGCGGCGGCAGTTCGCTCGGGTGCAGCGGCAGGTACAGCGTGAACGTCGAACCGCGGCCCGGCTCGCTCTGCGCGTGGATCTCGCCGCCGAGCAGCTGCGCGATCTCCCGCGAGATGGACAGCCCGAGGCCCGTACCGCCGTACTTGCGGCTGGTGGTGCCGTCCGCCTGCTTGAACGCCTCGAAGATGACCCGCATCTTGCCGGCCGCGATGCCGATCCCGGTGTCGGTCACCGAGAAGGCGATCAGCTCCGCGTCCGCGTCGGTGAGCGAACCGGCCTCCAGCAGCTGCTCCCGGACCCCCACCGGGACGTCCGCACCGGCCGTCCGGATCACCAGCTCGACCGACCCGGAGTCGGTGAACTTCACCGCGTTCGACAGCAGGTTCCGCAGCACCTGCAAGAGGCGCTGCTCGTCCGTGTGCAGCGTGGCCGGCAGCTCCGGGGAGACCCGTACGGACAGGTCCAGCCCCTTCTCCGCGGTCAGCGGCCGGAACGTGGCCTCCACGTAGTCCACCAACTGGACGAGCGCGATGCGCGTCGGGGAGACGTCCATCTTGCCGGCCTCGACCTTCGACAGGTCCAGGATGTCGTTGATCAGCTGGAGCAGGTCGGAGCCGGCCCCGTGGATCGTCTCGGCGAACTCGACCTGCTTCGGCGTGAGGTTGGAGTCCGCGTTGTCGGCGAGCAGCTTGGCGAGGATCAGCAGCGAGTTGAGCGGGGTGCGCAGTTCGTGGGACATGTTGGCCAGGAACTCGCTCTTGTAGCGCATGGAGACCGCGAGCTGCTCGGCGCGCTCCTCCAGGACCTGCCGCGCCTCCTCGATCTCGGTGTTCTTGACCTCGATGTCGCGGTTCTGCTGGGCCAGCAGCTCGGCCTTCTCCTCCAGCTCGGCGTTGGACGCCTGGAGCGCCTTCTGCCGGTTCTCCAACTCGGCCGAACGCTCCCGCAGTTGCTCGGTCAGCTCCTGCGACTGCTTCAGCAGCACCTCGGTCTTGGTGTTCACCGAGATGGTGTTGACGCTGGTCGCGATCATCTCGGCGATCTGGTTGAGGAAGTCCTTCTGGATGTGGGTGAACGGCGTGAAGGACGCCAGCTCGATCACCCCGAGCACCTTGCCCTCGAACAGCACCGGCAGCACGATCACCTGCGCGGGCGGCGCCTCGCCGAGCCCCGAGGAGATCTTCAGATAGCCGCTGGGCGCGTTCTCCACCAGGATCGTGCGCTTCTCCTCGGCGGCCGTCCCGATCAGCGCCTCACCGGGGCGGAACGACGTCGGCATGGAGCCCATCGAATAGCCGTACGAACCGAGCATGCGCAGCTCGTACGCGTCCTCGTTCGCGGCGTTCCGGTCCTTGCCGTCGACCGTCGGCATCGCCAGGAAGAACGCGCCGTGCTGCGCGGAGACCACCGGCGTCAGCTCGCTCATGATCAGCGAGGCGACGTCCTCCAGGTCGCGACGGCCCTGCATCAGCGCCGAGATACGGGCCAGGTTGCCCTTGAGCCAGTCCTGCTCCTCGTTGGCGATGGTCGTGTCACGCAGGTTGGCGATCATCTTGTTGATGTAGTCCTGCAACTCCTCGATCTCGCCGGACGCGTCCACGTCGATCTTCAGGTTCAGGTCGCCCCGGGTCACCGCGGTCGCCACCCGCATGATGGCCCGCACCTGCCGGGTCAGGTTCCCGGCCATCTCGTTCACGGACTCGGTCAGGTCCCGCCAGGTCCCGTCCACGTCACGCACGCGTGCCTGCCCGCCCAACTGGCCCTCCGTGCCCACCTCGCGGGCGACCCGGGTGACCTCCTCGGCGAAGCTCGACAGCTGGTCGACCATGGTGTTGATCGTCGTCTTGAGTTCGAGGATCTCGCCCCGGGCGTCGATGTCGATCTTCTTCGTCAGGTCGCCCTTGGCGATGGCCGTGGTGACCATGGCGATGTTGCGGACCTGGCCCGTCAGGTTCGACGCCATCTGGTTCACCGACTCGGTGAGGTCCTTCCAGGTGCCGGCCACGCCCGGGACGTGCGCCTGCCCGCCGAGGATGCCGTCCGTGCCCACCTCGCGGGCCACCTTGGTGACCTGGTCGGCGAACGAACTCAGCGTCTTGACCATCGTGTTGATGGTGTCGGCGAGCTGCGCCACCTCGCCGCGCGCCTCGATCGTCACCTGGCGCGTCAGGTCGCCGTTGGCGACGGCCGCCGAGACCTGGGAGATGTTGCGCACCTGCATGGTCAGGTTGTTGGCCATCAGGTTCACGTTGTTGCTGAGGTCCTTCCAGATGCCGGTGACACCCGGCACGTGCGCCTGGCCGCCGAGGATCCCCTCGGTGCCCACCTCGCGGGCCACCCGGGTCACCTGCTCGGCGAAGGACGACAACTGGTCGACCATGGTGTTGACCGTGGTGACCAGTTCGAGGATCTCGCCCTTCGCGTCCACGGTGATCTTCTTCGACAGGTCGCCCTTGGCGACCGCGGTGGTGACCTCGGCGATGTTGCGCACCTGGATCGTCAGGTTGTTCGCCATGAAGTTCACGGACTGCGTGAGGTCCTTCCAGGTGCCCGCCACCCCCTGCACCTCGGCCTGGCCGCCCAGCATGCCCTCGGTGCCCACCTCGCGCGCGACGCGGGTGACCTCCTCGGCGAACGACGACAGCTGGTCGACCATCGTGTTCAGGGTGTTCTTCAGCTCCTGGATCTCCCCGCGCGCGTCCACGGTGATCTTCTGGGACAGGTCGCCCCGCGCCACCGCGGTGGCCACCTGCGCGATGTTGCGGACCTGGGCGGTGAGGTTGCCGGCCATGCCGTTCACCGAGTCGGTCAGGTCACGCCACACGCCCGCCACGCCGGGTACCTGGGCCTGCCCGCCGAGGCGGCCCTCGGTGCCCACCTCGCGGGCCACCTTGGTGACCTGGTCGGCGAAGGCGGAGAGCTGGTCGACCATCGTGTTGATGGTGTTCTTCAGCTCCAGGATCTCCCCGCGCGCGTCGACGTCGATCTTCTGGGACAGGTCGCCCCGCGCCACCGCCGTCGTCACCTGGGCGATCTGCCGCACCTGGGACGTCAGGTTGCCCGCCATGAAGTTGACGGAGTCCGTCAGCTCCTTCCAGGTGCCCGAGACGCCGTCCACCCGGGCCTGACCGCCGAGGCGGCCCTCGGTGCCCACGTCCCGGGCCATCCGGGTCACCTGGTCGGCGAAGCTCGACAGCTGGTCCACCATCGTGTTCACGGTGTTCTTCAGCTGGAGCATCTCGCCGGAGACGTCGACCGTGACCTTCTGCGACAGGTCGCCGTTCGCCACTGCCGTCGTCACCTGGGCGATGTTGCGGACCTGACCGGTGAGGTTGCGGAAGGCGGTGTTGACCGAGTCGGTGAGGTCCTTCCAGGTACCCGCCGCGCCCGGCACCTGCGCCTGGCCGCCCAGCTCGCCCTCGACCCCGACCTCCCGCGCCACCCGCGTGACCTCGGCACCGAAGGCGGAGAGCTGGTCCACCATCCCGTTGACGGTGTTCTTCAGCTCCAGCATCTCGCCGGCCACGTCCACGGTGACCTTCTGCGACAGGTCACCGCTCGCCACCGCCGTCGTCACGGCGGCGATGTCCCGCACCTGGGTGGTCAGGTTCCGGAACACCGTGTTCACGGAGTCCGTGAGGTCCTTCCAGATCCCCGCGGCACCCGGCACGTTCGCCTGGCCGCCGAGCCGGCCCTCCGCGCCGACCTCGTTGGCCACCCGGGTGACCTCGTCGGCGAAGATCCGCAGCGTCTCGGTCATCTGGTTGATCGTCTCGGCGAGCTGCGCGACCTCGCCGCGCGCCGGGACGGTCACCTTCCGCGACAGGTCACCGTTGGCGACCGCGGTCGTGACCTGCGAGATCCCCCGCACCTGGGCGGTCAGGTTGCCCGCCATGGTGTTGACCGAATCGGTCAGTTCCTTCCACACGCCGGCCACTCCGGACACCTGCGCCTGACCGCCCAGGATGCCCTCGGTGCCCACCTCGCGCGCGACCCGCGTCACCTCGGACGAGAACGCGGAGAGCTGCTCCACCATCGTGTTGACGGTGTTCTTCAGCTCCAGCATCTCACCGGCCACATGGACGGTGACCTTCCGTGACAGATCACCGCGCGCGACCGCCGTGGTGACCAGCGCGATGTCCCTGACCTGCGCGGTCAGCTGCCGGGCCATGGTGTTGACCGAGTCCGTGAGGTCCTTCCACGAACCGGACATGCCGCGCACCCTGGCCTGGCCGCCCAGCTTGCCCTGGGTGCCGACCTCGCTGGCCACGCGCGTGACCTCGTCGGTGAACGTGGAGAGCTGGTCGACCAGATTGTTGACGGTCCGTCCCACCCGCAGGAACTCGCCCCGCAGCGGATGCCCCGTGCCGTTCGGCCCGTGCGTCCGCAGTTCCATGCGCGGCGACAGGTCGCCCTCGGCCACCGCGGTCAGGACCCGGCCGACCTCCGAGACGGGCCGTACGAGATCGTCGACGAGCGCGTTCGACGCGTCGATGGCCGCCGCCCAGGAGCCCTCGCAGGCCCCCGTCTCCAGCCGCTCCGTGAGCTTTCCCTCACGTCCGACCATGCGCCGCACCCGGGACAGCTCGCCTGTCAGGTGCATGTTGCGCTCGGCGACCTCGTTGAACACGGCGGCGATCTCCGACATCACCCCGTCGCCGGACACCGTGAGCCGCTTGCGGAAGTTCCCGTCGCGCATGGCGACGAGAGCCACGAGCAGCCGGTTCAGGGCGGCGCCGTCCACCGTGGCGGTGCCGCCCTGCTTTCCCTGGGAGCGTCCGCCTTTCGCGCGCGTCTCAGTGCTCCGCGTCGCTGCGCCAGACTCCACTGTGTCCCTCCCGCAGGGGTCGACCTTCACTGCTGTGTTCGGGTACCACCGCTCGGCGTACCAATTACTGCGGCGTACCGGTGTTCCGGCGTACCGCCTACTGCTGCAGGGTCTTTCTGCCAGATGTGATCCGCCCGCACCAAGGGCTGCTTGCCCCCCGTGCACAGAACACACCCAGCCTGCCCGGACCTTCACAAGAAGCTTGCCCAGTGTTTCACCCCCACCGAACCAGGCCATAACAGTTCGGCAGCTTCGCACATCGTCCGCACACCCGGGGGGCGTAAACACCGGCAACCGGCATCCGTCCGGACCGCGAAGGTAAGTAACCTTGCATGCGGCTGTCCAGCCGCACCGGTCCGACCGGCCTGGGCGGTGGGACGAGCACGAGCGGGCATCGGAGGGGCGGCCGCAGAACCATGACCACCGGACTGATCCCCGGGGGACAGCCCCCGGACCGGCCGAAGGACACGCGGATGCCGCAGCAGCGGCGCGAGCGGACCGGCCACGCAGCCCTTTCCGTCGACAACCGGCCGAGGAGTTCAGTGATCACCGCGCGCGCGGCCGCCAGTTTCGAGCCCGTGGGGCGATCCGTCGCGACCGCCCGGTCCTTCGTCCGCGACACCCTCCAGGGCTGGGGCTTCGCCGACATCGTCGACGACGCCGTGGTCCTCACCAGCGAACTGGTGACGAACGCCGTGGTGCACGCGGGCACGCAAGCGGACGTGCTGTGCCTGCGCACCGAGGAAGGCGTACGGATCGAGGTCGCCGACCGCTACCCGGAGCGCGAGGTGCCCCTGCAGAGCGCGGCGGTCACCATGGGCAGCCCGGACCGCGAGGGCGGGCGCGGACTCCAACTGTGCGCGGCCCTGGCCGACCGCTGGGGCGTCGACTACACGCCGACGCACAAGAACGTCTGGTTCCAGCTCGACCCGCCCGAGCGCCCGGTCGGCACCCGTACGGCCGGCCCGTCCCTGCCCGCCGACCTGCTGCCGCTCGCCGACGGCCGGGTCCGCGTGGCGGTCGTCCAGATCGACCGTGAGGGCGCCGTCACGTCCTGGAACGAGGACGCCGGGGAACTCTTCGGTTACACCGCCGACCAGGTCACCGGCAAGCCCCTGACCGACCTGGCGGCCTGGCCGCACACCCCCGGCACCAGCACCGGCATCGCGGAGGCGCTGCGCCTCTCCCGCTGGGAGGGCAGTTACGGTATCCGCGGCGCCGACGGCCGGGTCACCCCGGTGTACGCCTCCCACCTGCGGGTGCGCGACACGGGCGGCGAGCCGTCCACGGTCTGCCTCCTGGTACGGGACCACGAACGCGCCGTCCTGCAGACCCCGTTGCGCGGCCCGGCCGCCGACACTCCCCCGGCCGCCGACGGCCAGGGCGCCGACCCCTTCGAGGTCTTCATCGGCTCGCCCGCCCCGGACGACCTCGACGGACTCCTCCAGCGCACGGTGGAGCGCGCCCGCGACATGCTCGACGGCGACTCCGCCTTCCTGCTCCTGGCGACCGACGACGAGACGGAGTTGGAGGTCCGGGCCTCCACCGGACTGCCCTCGGCGCGTCAGCGCTTCGCACGCGTGCCCGTGGAAGCAGGACCCGGCCGCTACGGCTCGGCCCGGATGCCGGCCGTCCACGACGACCTCGCGGCCGTCCCGGGCGCCGCACCGCTGCTGGACGGCACCGGCATGCGCTCGGTGGTCACCGTCCCGCTCAAGGTGGAGGGCCGCCTCACGGGCTCCCTCGGCGTCGCCGCGGAGGCGCCCCGCAGGTATTCCAACGAGGAGGCCCTGCGCCTGCAGTTCGCCGCCGACCGCATCGCCCTGGCCGTCGAATCCGCCCGCCTGGGCGAGCTGGAGCGGCTGCGGCGCGGCTCGCTGAGCTTCCTGGTGGAGGCTTCCGACCTGCTCGCCGGCACGCTCGACCGGGACCAGACGCTCGCCCTGATGGCCCAGATGACGGTGCCGACCCTGGCCACGTGGTGCGCCGTCTACACCATCGCCGACCAGGCGTCGGAACCGTACCTGTCGTACGTCCTGCACGAGGACGAGGAACTCATCGACGGCATCAAGTCGTTGCTGTCGAAGGTCCCGCCGCCGGACCCGGTACCGACCCCCGGCGCCCGGGTCTGGACGGCCCCCGCCGAGGTGGCCCACCAGGCGGCCCTGCGCACGTCCATGCGCAGCCTCGGCCTGAGCGGCGGCCGACCGCCGCAGCAGCTCTCGGCCGGTATCGGCCCGACGCTCGCCACCGCCTCCGCGGTGGGCGGCGAGACCGTCGTCCTTCCGCTCGTGGCCCGCAACCGCGTCATCGGCATGCTCACCCTGGGCAAGCCGACCGACGAGCACTTCCGGCAGGAAATCCTGGAGCTGGCCGAGGACTTGTCCCGCCGGGCCGCCCTGGCCCTGGACAACGCCCGCCTGTACTCGGAGCGCACGGCCATCAGCCAGTCCCTCCAGCGCAGCCTCCTGCCGCCGGGCCTGCCGCAGATCGACGGCGTGGAGGTGGAGGTCATCTACCGCGCGGCCGGCGAGGGCAACGAGGTCGGCGGCGACTTCTACGACCTCTTCCCCATCAGCGACGGCGCCTACGGCTTCGCCATCGGCGACGTCTGCGGCACGGGCCCCAACGCGGCGGCGGTGACCGGCCTGGCCCGGCACGCGCTGCGGCTGCTGGCGCGCGAGGGCCTGAGCGGCCCCACGGTCCTGGAGCGCCTGAACTCGGCCATCCTCGACGAGGGCGCCCGCAGCCGGTTCCTGACGCTCCTGTACGGCGAGATGCGCCCACAGCCGGACGGCAGCGCGGAGTTGAAGGTGGTGTGCGCGGGCCATCCGCTCCCCCTCCGGCTCCGCCAGGACGGCACGGTGGAGGCCGCGGCCGAACCACAGCCGCTGCTCGGCGTCATCGAGGACCTGGAACTGTACGAGGAGACGGTCACCCTCGACCCGGGCGACGTCCTGCTCTGCGTCACGGACGGCGTCACCGAACGCCGCGAGGGCGCCCGCATGCTGGGCGACGACGGTCTCGCGGACGTCCTCACGACGTGCACGGGCCTCACGGCCGGCGCGGTCGCGGCGCGCATCATGCGCGCGGTGGAACGCTTCGCGTCCGACGCGCCGTCCGACGACATGGCGATCCTGGCGATGCGCGTCCCGGGCCTGCAAAAGGACTGAAACGGCCGGAAAGTCCGAAGAACACGGAGACTCCGGAGAACACGGCACTGGAAAACCCGGGAAAACGAGAAAGGGTCCCACCCGACCGGGTGGGACCCTTTCTCAGCGGAGCCCCCAAACGGAATCGAACCGTTGACCTTCTCCTTACCATGGAGACGCTCTACCGACTGAGCTATAGGGGCCAGTTGCCTTTTCGAGGTTTCCCCCGGCAACGGAAGAGAGCATACCCCGAACGGAGCCGCGCTCCCAAATTCGTTCGGTGCTCGTTCAGAAGGCGGGCTGAAGCAGCCCGCCGAGCACATTGCACGCGGACACGATCCGCTGCATGTCCCGCTTGGTCAACGAGGCGTCCACGGGCAGCGCCAGCGTCTCGTCCGCGGCCCGCTCGGTCTCCGGCAGCGACACGCACCGGCGGAACTCGGGCAGCCGGTGCACGGGCGTCTTGACCGGCACACGGCACTCGACTCCCCTGGCCCGCACGGCGCGGGCGAAGGCGTCCCGGTCCGGCCGGCCGTTGCCGGGCACGCGCACGACGTACTGCTGGAAGGTGTGCCCGTCTCCGCCGTCGGGGGTGCGTACGCCGCGCAGCTTGGCGTCGAGATAGGCGGCCCGCTGCCGCCGCTGGGCGACCTCGTCGTACGGCACTTCGGTCTCGGCCCGCTCCAGCACCAACAGCCCGTGTCGCTGTCCGATGCCGTGCAACCGCGTCAGGTCCGCCCGCCGTCCGAAGCGGTGGACGACGACCACCGCCGCGGTACGGGACGTCACCGCGGCCTCCACCGCACAGACGTCGAGGCAGTACGACACCGGGTCTATGTCGGCGAACACCGGAAGTGCACCGACGAGGCCCACAGCCTCGGTGACCTCGACGTTCCCGAAGGCCGGCACGATGACCTCGTCGCCGACTCCGACACCGGCGGCGCTGAGCATGGCAGCAGTACCCATGTGCTGGATGCTGGGCGGGCAACGTGAACGTCACGTTACGGCAAACAAAAAAGGGTTGGTCCTTGAATCGAATTCAAGGACCAACCCTTTTCAATATTAGTTCGGCGGCGTCCTACTCTCCCACAGGGTCCCCCCTGCAGTACCATCGGCGCTGTAAGGCTTAGCTTCCGGGTTCGGAATGTAACCGGGC
>NZ_JBHJUV010000038.1:0-101118 GCF_042268025.1 Streptomyces sp. NPDC056161 | reverse complement strand
CGCGCGGGCGCGCGCCCCCGGCCCGCGCCCCCCGCCGGGGCGGGGGCGGCCCCCCCCCGCCCCGGGGGCCCCCGGGGCCGGGGGGGGGGGGGGGGCCGGGGCGCCCCCCCCCGGCCCTGGGCCGGACGGCTGTGGCCGATCGCCCAGGACCGTCCGGCCGCCACCGGGCAAGCAATCGTTGGGAAGTCGGTAACGGCCGTTCAAGAAGCCCGTTGCGACCGGCCGACCCGGTGGGGCGTGCCACGTACAGTTCGGGCATGACCGATCCGAACGCCGCGTCGCGCCCCACTCAAGCCGTCATCCTCGCCGGTGGCCAGGGCTCCCGGCTGCGCCCGTACACCGACGACCGGCCCAAACCCATGGTCGAGATCCCCGGCACGGGCACCCCGATCATCGGCCACCAGCTCTCCTGGCTCGCCGAGGAGGGCGTCACCGACGTGGTGGTCTCCTGCGGCCACCTCGCCGACGTCCTGGAGAAGTGGCTGGACACGGCCGACCTGCCGCTGCGGGTCAACACCGTCGTGGAGCCCGAACCGCTCGGCCGCGGCGGCGGCCTGAAGTACGCGGCGGCCCGTCTCCCCCACCCGGACCGGCCCTGGTACGCCACCAACGGCGACATCTGGACCCGTTTCTCGCTGCGCGAGATGGCGGACTTCCACACCGAGCGCGACGCCGTCGCCACCCTGGCCCTGGCCCGGCCGCGCATCCCCTGGGGCGCCGTCCAGACGGACGGCTTCGGCCATGTCACGGACTTCATCGAGGCCCCGCCGTCGACCTTCGAGATCAACGCGGGTGTCTACGTCTTCTCGGCCCAGTTCGCCGGACTGCTGCCCGAGCGCGGCGACCACGAGCGCACCACGTTCCCGCATCTGGCCCGCGAGCGCCGCCTGGCCGGCTTCCCGATCCCGCACGGCGCGTACTGGCGCGCCATCGACACCGCGAAGGACCTGACGGAGGCGGCGAAGGAACTGGCGGCGCTGGGCCGCCGCTGACGGCGCGCGCGGCCGGTCCACCGGGCGCCCCGCCCGCCCACACCGGGCGAGACCCGACGGCCGGCGACGGCCCCACTGACGGCCGCCCACGGCCGCCCACAACCGAGACGGGATCTCCACCGGACGGTCCCCGCGGCGGTCCGCCGAGCGCCCCCGGCCGGGTCGCCGTCCGCCGGTCGCCGTCCGTCGGTCAACGTCCACCGGTCAACGTCCACCGGTCGCCGTCCGTCCGGCCGTCCGGCGTGCCGTCCCACCGCCGGAGCGCGCACGGTACGTCGAAGGGGTCCGGCACCACTGAAGGTGCCGGACCCCTGTCGTACGTTCCTGCCGTACGTTCCTGTCCCGCGCCCGCGGCGGGCGCGGTGGGCGGTGTCAGCCGAGCAGGCCGCCGACCAGATGTCCGCCGCCACCGGACTGGCCCGAGCCGGACGAGCCGGAGCCGCCGCCGTCCGAGCTGCCCGAACCGGCCGTGCTGCCCGCACCGCCGCCGGAGCCGCCGGTCGAACCGCCGCCCGAGCCACCGGCTTGCGTACCGCCGGCGGTGGGGCCCGCGGTGGTGGCGGGGGCCTGGCCGACCGGGGAGTTCCGCTGTGCCGGTGGCTGGCCCACGGTGCCCTGGGTCTGGCTCGGCGCACCGCCCACGGCGGCACCGGACGAGCGGGCCGCGCCCGGGGTCGTCGCCGCACCGGACGGTCCGGCACCGGCCGTGGCGCCGCCGCTCGGCGCACTGGACGCCGACGGGCTGGTCGACTGCCGCAGACCGGGGTCGTCGTCGGGCAGCGGCGCACCGGGCACGTTGTTGCGCGGCGCCTCGCCCGGACCGGGCACGACCACCCGGCTGGAGTCGCGCACGGCACCGCCGAGCAGGGAGCCGACGAGCAGGGTGAGCCCCACGGTGACGACGGTGACGAGGGCACCGCGGCGCAGCACGTAGCGGCGCAGCGCCCAGATGTCGGAGCGGGGCCCTAGGGTGCGCCAGGCCCGGCCGGCCAGCCTTCCGTCCACCGAGTAGACGGGCGCACCGGCGATGACCAGCGGCGACCAGGCGGCCAGGTAGATGATGTCGGGCGCGTCGTAGGCGGGTACGGTCTTCCAGCTGACGGTGACGATGAGCGCGGCCGAGAGCCCGGCGCCGACCACCGCGGCGACCCGCTGCCAGCAGCCCAGGACCGTGAGGACGCCCACGACGACCTGGAGGAAGGCGATGACCAGACCGGAGCCGACCGGGTGCTGGAGGGCGAACTGGCGCAGCGGCTCGGCCACGTCCCAGGGATGCAGGGTGTTGAGCCACTTCACCATCGAGCCGCGCTTGCCGCCGTCGAAGTAGACGGGGTCGCAGAGCTTGCCCATGCCGGCGTAGACGGAGATGAAGCCGAGGAAGATGCGCAGCGGGAGCAGCACGACGCCGAGGTTCATCCGGCGGCCCGGGTAGTAGGCGTGCCGCGCCGGGTCGTCGCCGTGGCGCTTGCCCGCGGCCTCGCCGTCGGCGCCGGCCGGCTCGTCGAAGTCCTCGAACTCGTCGAACTCCGCGTCGGCGTAGCCGGGTTCGTCGTACGCGCTGCCGACGGTCCGCATGTGCGGCAGGAGTCTGGTCTCGCCGGTGCCGGGCGGCGTGCGCTGGGGGCCGACCACGGGGGTCTCGGCGGTCCGTGTCTGGTCGAAGCCCGCGTAGCCGTCGTAGCCGTCGTAGCCGTCGTATCCGGTGTGGTCGGGGTAGCCGGTGTCGATGCGCGGGATGACCTGGGTGGCCGCTCCGGCGTCGAAGGACGGCTCGTCGGCGTGCCGGACGCCGCCCCGCACCGCCTGGAGCAGCCGGTGGCCGCCGGTGTCGTCGGGGGCCAGCCGGCCGCTCCAGACGACCGGGCGGCGCCGCGGCGCGGCCGGGCCGCGGGCGGGATCCTGGGCGGCGCCCAACTGCCCCGCCACACGCGGGGATTGGCTACGCCGTGTCGATGCGCCCAGCTGCACGCGGAAGCTCGCGTGATTGACGATGACCTGCGCCGGATCGCTCGGCACCTTCACCATGCTCAGCGCGGGAGCGTCGTCGTATCCCGACGAACGGTCCCCCGTGGGTGTGCGGGGTGTTCTGGTGTCCACACTCATCTAACCGAGTGACATGGGGTTTGGACACTGTCATGCCCCGTCGGATCTGTCCGGACCGCGTCAAGCTTGTCCAGGACGACGGAATGGCACCGGAATTAACCCGTGTGAGTGGACTGACGCACGTGCGTTCAGGCCCGGCGGCGTGCCGTCTCGTACAGCACGATGCCGGCCGCCACACCCGCGTTCAGCGACTCGGCGCCGCCCGGCATCGGGATCCGGACCCGGAAGTCACAGGTCTCGCCGACCAGCCGGGACAGGCCCTTGCCCTCGCTGCCGACGACGATCACGACCGGGCTCTCCAGGGCCGCCAGGTCACCCAGCTCCACGTCCCCGTCGGCGGCGAGACCGACGACCACCATCCCGGCCTTCTTGTACGCCTCCAGGGCACGGGTCAGGTTGGTGGCGCGGGCGACGGGCGTACGGGCGGCCGTACCGGCGGACGTCTTCCAGGCGCCCGCGGTCATGCCGGCCGCGCGGCGCTCGGGGACGACGACGCCGTGCCCGCCGAAGGCAGAGACCGACCGGACGACGGCACCGAGGTTGCGCGGGTCGGTCACCCCGTCGAGGGCGACGATCAGCGGGTCCTCGCCCGCGTCATACGCGGCCGCGGCCAGGTCCTCCGGGTGGGCGTACTCGTACGGCGGGACCTGGAGCACCAGACCCTGGTGGTTGAGGCCGTTCGTCATCCGGTCCAGCTCGGGCCGCGGGGCCTCCATGAGGTTGATGCCACCGCGCTCGGCGACGAGTTGCAGTGCCTCGCGGACCCGCTCGTCGTTGTCGATGAACTGCTGGACGTAGAGGGTGGAGGCGGGCACGCCCTCGCGCAGCGCCTCGACGACCGGGTTGCGGCCGACGACCAGTTCCGACGTGGACCTGCCGCCGCCGCGGCGCTGCTGCGGACGGCCCTGCGCGCGGCGGGACTTCGCCGCGGCGGCGCGCTGCTTGGCGTGCCCCTTGCGCATCTCGGCGGGCGGGGTCGGCCCCTTGCCCTCCAGGCCCCGGCGCCGCTGGCCGCCACTGCCGACCTGCGCGCCCTTCTTGCCGGACATGCGGCGGTTGTTCGCGGCCATGACCCACTACCCGTCTGTTGAAGCGTCGTACGTGTGAAGCGTCGCACGAATGTGTGTATGTCTGTCTGGTGCAGTGTGCCCGCCCGCGGACGGGCGGGTACCGGTCGGCCCCCGGGACGGCTCCACCGGTCCCGGGCGCCGGGCGGACTCAGCGCGGAGCGAGGCTCCAGCGCGGGCCCTGCGGGCTGTCCTCGATGACCAGGCCGGTCTGGTTCAGCTGGTCGCGGATGGCGTCCGCGGTGCCCCAGTCCTTGCGGGCGCGGGCGGACTCGCGCTGGTCGAGGACGAGTCGTACGAGGCTGTCGACCACGCCGTGCAGATCCTCGCCGCGGTCGCCGCCCTCGCCGACCCAGTGCGCGTCCAGCGGGTCGAGGCCGAGGACGCCGAGCATGGCCCGCACCTCGGCGAGCCGGGCCACGGCGGCCTCCTTGTCGTCGGCGGCGAGGGCGGAGTTGCCCTGCCGGACGGTGGTGTGCACGACCGCGAGTGCCTGCGGGACGCCGAAGTCGTCGTCCATCGCCTCGGCGAAGGCGGGCGGCACCTCGGCCGCGGGCTCGACGACTCCCCCGGCCTTCTCCACCACCCGCTGCACGAAGCCCTCGATCCGCGCGAACGCCGACTCGGCCTCGCGCAGCGACTCCTCGCTGTACTCGATCATCGAGCGGTAGTGCGGGGTGCCGAGGTAGTAGCGCAGCACGATCGGCCGCCACTGCCTGACCATCTCGGAGACGAGCACCGAGTTGCCGAGCGACTTGGCCATCTTCTCGCCGGCCATGGTCACCCAGGCGTTGTGCACCCAGTACTGCGCGAAGTCGTCGCCGTACGCCTTGGCCTGCGCGATCTCGTTCTCGTGGTGCGGGAAGATCAGGTCGAGCCCGCCGCCGTGGATGTCGAAGGCGCTGCCCAGGTACTTGTGCGCCATGGCGGAGCACTCCAGGTGCCAGCCCGGACGCCCGCGTCCCCACGGCGTCGGCCAGGTCGGCTCGCCGGGCTTGGCGGCCTTCCACATGGCGAAGTCCCGCGCGTCCCGCTTGCCGGTCTCGCCCGCGCCGGCCGGCTGCTGGAGGTTGTCCAGCTCCTGCCGGGACAGCTCCAGGTACTGCGGGAAGGACCGTACGTCGAAGTAGACGTTGCCGTCCGCCGCGTAGGCGTGCCCGCGCTCGATGAGGCGCTGCATCATCTCGACCATCTCGGGCACGTGGCCGGTGGCGCGCGGTTCGTAGGTCGGTGGGAGGCACCCGAGGGCGTCGTAGCCGTCGTTGAAGGCGCGTTCGTTCTCGTACCCGATCGCCCACCAGGGCCGGCCCTGCTCGTGCGCCTTGGCGATGATCTTGTCGTCGATGTCGGTGACGTTCCTGATGAACGTCACCTGGTAGCCGCGGTACCGGAACCAGCGGCGCATGATGTCGAAGTTGAGGTACGAGCGGATATGCCCGATGTGCGGTGCGGCCTGCACGGTGGCGCCGCACAGGTAGATCGAGACACAACCCGGCTTGAGCGGGGTGAAGTCACGGATCTGCCGAGCGCTGGTGTCGTACAGGCGAATGGTCACCACTCCAGGGTAGTGGGCGCGGGCCAGTGCCTCGCGCCCGTTCCGCCCAAAGGGCATGCATTCGTGATGTCGTCCCGGGCCGGGCGGCGGGGAGCGGACGAGCACCGTCGCCCGGCCCGCGCGGGAGTGGACGCCGGCCGGGCGGAGCCGCCCGCGCGGGCCGGAGCCCGCCGGTGCGGGAACGCCTGCCGGGGTGCGGTCACGTGCCGGCGGGCGGACGCCTGCCGGTGCGCGGTCACATGCCGACGACCCGGCGCGGGGTGACCCGCACCACCACCCGCTCGGCGTCCCGCACCGAGTCCGGGGCGAACTCGGCGTACTTCTTGCCCGTGTACTTCAGGCTGAGTTCATCGATGAGTTCCTGGCCGCCCTCGGTGGTCAGCTCCGCGCTGCCGCGGATCTCGGCGTACTCGTAGGGCGAGTCGGGGTCCTGCACGACGACGCTCACCCGGGGGTCCCGGTCGAGGTTCAGCTTCTTGCGGCGGTCGACCGTCGTGGAGATGAGGATCTGGTCGCCCTCCCGCTTCACCCACACCGGGGACAGCTGCGGGCTGCCGTCGGGCTGGACGGTGCCGAGCACGACGAAGACGGGGCTGTCCAGCAGGGCCTTGAGCCGGTCGGGCAGGGCGACGGACATGACGGGGGTACCTCCTGGTCGGCGACGACTCTGCCCGTACCCTCGCACGCCCTCAGTCCACCCGCACGACCAGGGCCGTGGCGATGGCCATCAACCCCTCGTCCCGGCCCGGGAAGCCCAGGCCGTCGGTGGTCGCACCGGAGACCGTGACCGGGGCCCCGGCGGCGTCCGAGAGGATCTTCTGGGCCTCGTCGCGGCGCTTGCCGATCTTGGGGCGGGACCCGACGACCTGTACCGCGACATTGCCGATGCGGAAACCGGCGGCGCGCACGATACGGGCCGCCTCCGTCAGCAGGGTGACCCCGGAGGCGCCGGACCACTCGGGGCGCCCGGTGCCGAAGTGCTGCCCCAGGTCACCGAGGCCGGCGGCGGAGAACAGCGCGTTGCACGCGGCGTGGGCGACGACGTCCGCGTCGGAGTGGCCGGCCAGCCCCGGGCCCTCGCCCTCCCACTTCAGGCCCGCGCACCACAGCTCGCGGCCCTCCTCGAAGGCGTGGATGTCGGTGCCGATGCCGACCTGGGGCAGCGGCACCGCCGGCCCGGAGACCGTCGGGTGCCGGTCAGAAGCCATCGTTGAGCCTCCTGCGGGCCAGGACCGCCTCGGCGAGCACCAGGTCCAACGGGCGGGTGACCTTGAACGCCTCCTCGTGGCCGGGGACCACCACGACCCGCTCGCCGAGCTGCTCCACCATGCTCGCGTCGTCGGTCACGTCGCCGGTGACGGTCTCGTGGGCCCGCACCAGCGTCCGGCGGTCGAAGCCCTGCGGCGTCTGCACCGCCCGCAGCCGGGCCCGCGCGGGCGTGGCCACCACCGGTTCCGGAGCGCCCGGCTCGGTGGCGGGCTCGACCTCCTTGACGGTGTCGGCGAGGGGCAGCGCGGGCACGACGGCGTGGGCTCCGTCCCGTACCGCCTCGATCACCGCGTCCACGGTGTCCACCGGCACCAGCGGGCGGGCCGCGTCGTGCACGAGGACCACGCCGTACTCGGGCGGCAGTGCGTCGAGCCCGAGCCGTACGGACTCCTGGCGGGAGTCCCCGCCAGGGACGACCAGGAAGTCCGTCCGCCCGCCGCTGCCGCCGGGGATGCCGCCCCCGGGCAGGCCGTGCGCGTCGAGCAGCGACTTGACCTCGGCGGCGCCGTCCGGCGGGGCCACCACGACCACGAGGGAGACGGCCCGGGACGCGGCGAGCGCGCGGGCCGCGTGGATGAGCATGGGGGTGCCGTTCAGCGCGCGAAGCGCCTTGGGCGCGCCCGGACCGAGGCGTACGCCTTTGCCGG
The DNA here is from genome assembly GCF_042268025.1 of Streptomyces sp. NPDC056161. NCBI lineage: Bacteria > Bacillati > Actinomycetota > Actinomycetes > Kitasatosporales > Streptomycetaceae > Streptomyces > Streptomyces sp. NPDC056161. The sequence continues at coordinate 93,485 of NZ_JBHJUV010000038.1, read as the reverse complement.
CGGCCGGAATCACGGCGGCGACCAGGGGCGGCGCGGGGGAAGGACGCGAAACGTCAGACATCGGTTCCTGTCAGGTTTGTGTGCTCGGCCTACGTGGGTATGGCCTGGACGAGTGCCGGGCGCGACGCCTTGACCGGACCCTTCCGTGACACCGGTCGAGCCAGCTGCCCGGGCCCGGCACGTCAAGTATCCGGGGTCGTGGGTGGTGTGTGTCGGGGCTTTCCCCGAGGCGGTCGGGGGGATTTCCGATCGGGGGGTTCATCGTGGGTTCCGAGTCGTAGTCGTACGGCGGCCGAGGACGTGGCGACAGTCCGGGTCCATGACGGTCAGTCCGGGTCCATGACGGTCAGGGACATTCCGGGACGTCCACGCCACTCCCGGGACGTACGGGGTTCGTGTCGGGGGCCGGCCGCGCCCGGGGATGGACATGCCGCAGCGCCCGGCGACGGAAGACCGTCATCGGGCACCGCGGCATTCACTGTGCTGAGCTGAGCGGGCGTCGCCTGCCTGGGGTCAGGACGCGAGGACCTCGTCGAGCAGGGTTTCGGCCTTGTCCTCGTTGGTGTTCTCCGCGAGGGCGAGTTCGCTCACCAGGATCTGGCGGGCCTTGGCGAGCATGCGCTTCTCACCGGCGGACAGTCCGCGCTCACGCTCGCGACGCCACAGGTCGCGCACGACTTCCGCGACCTTGATGACATCGCCGGAGGCGAGCTTCTCCAGATTTGCCTTGTATCGACGCGACCAGTTCGTGGGCTCCTCGGCATACGGCGCGCGCAGCACCTCGAAGACCCGGTCCAGCCCGTCCTGACCGACCACATCACGCACGCCCACGAACTCAGCATTGTCCGCTGGCACACGCACCGTCAGGTCACCCTGGGCGACCTTCAGCACCAAGTAGGTCTTGTCCACGCCTTTGATCTGACGAGTTTCGATAGCCTCGATCAGCGCGGCCCCGTGATGGGGATAGACCACGGTGTCGCCAACCTTGAACGTCATGTGACAGGTACCCCTTCCGTGGCTATCCAGGGTAACACGGATACGGCGTCTTCTGAATGGCGTTTTCGCAGGTCAGGGCATATCTCGGGGCTTGACAACTGCGACAGGGACGTGCTTCACAAGGCCACCGGAAGCAGGTATTCGCAGGTCGGAGCACCTCTGCGAGCAATGCGAAACGCGTACGCCACACACCCCAGGAGGCCCCTCCGAGTGGATGAACATCCCCATTTGTCCGGTTCCAGGCGTGCTACTTCCGCTACTCCGTTCGGCCGCTCCAGCCCGGTACGAGACGAATCCAGAATTGATCACAGGCGCCCCGAGGAGCGGTACGTGATCTATATCCGGAGGGCCCCTGCATTCCTTCACGGAAAATTTGCGCACCCTGTTATGTGAATGCCGGACGAGTACCGAGCGAAAGTGACTGACGGGTCACTTGTGCGGCGCTGAGACACCCCCTGTGGGAGGGACGCGGGGCCGCTTGGGGAGGGTCGGGTGCGGGCGTGACGGAACGGCTCGGTAACCTGAGCGCGCTGACAGATACTTAGGGCGGCTTTATCAGGGAGTCGCCCTCCCTGCGTTCAAGGAGTTGCCGCCGCCGTGAGCAGCAGCCTTCGACGCGGCGCCCTCGCCGCCTCCGCCATCGTGTTCCCGATCGCCCTGCTCGCCGCCTGCGGCGCCGGCAACAACTCGCAGACCCTGGAGATCAAGCCGGACAACGCGGGGGTGAAGGTCGGCGACATCAAGGTGCAGAACGCGATCGTCGTGACCCAGCCCGACCTCCAGTCCACGGGCCCGGCCGTGGTCGCCGCGACCATCTTCAACAACGGCAGCACCGACCAGACCCTCCAGTCGATCACCGTCGCCGGCCTCAACAAGAGCGCCCAGCTCACCCCGGCCAAGGGCCGGTCGCTGACCATTCCGGCCCACGGCTCGCTGATCCTCGGCGGGAAGAACAACGCCTCCGCCGTGCTGCCCAGCAGCCGCGAGGCGATCCAGGACGGCAACGCCCAGAAGGTCACCTTCACCCTCAGCGAGACCGGTGACGTGAGCCTGCGCGCCTTCGTGGTGCCCGCCGAGCGCTACTTCGCCTCGTGGGGCCCGAGCACGATCCCGTCGCCCTCGGCCACGCTGTCGCCCGCCGCGGGTGCCACCGCGAGCGACAGCGGCAAGCCGTCGAACGACAAGCCCGCCACCGACCCGTCGGCGACGACCGGGGAGACCGCGTCCGGCCACACCACCCCGACGAACTCGGCCTCCGAGTCGGTCACGCCGCCCGGCAACTGAGCGGACGCGCGACTGAGCGGACGCGCGACGAAGCGGACGCGGCGCGGCGAAACGCCGCACGGCGAAGGGCGGCACCACTGTGGGCGCCGCCCTTCGCCGCGTGTGCGTCAGGTGCAACAGGAGCAAGAGGAGCAACAGGTACGGCTCACGCCTCGGCGTGGTTCACCACGGTCCGACGCGGCTCACGGCTCGCACTCCCCGCCTCGCGGTCCACGGTCCACACCTCGCACTCCAGCGCCTCGCGGTCCACACGCCTCGCGGTCCGCACGCCTCGCGCCCCAGCGCCTCGCGGTCTACGGCTCGAACTTGTAGCCCAGGCCGCGGACCGTCACCAGGTAGCGCGGCGCGCCCGGGTCGGGCTCGATCTTGGCGCGCAGCCGCTTGACGTGGACGTCCAGGGTCTTGGTGTCGCCCACGTAGTCGGCGCCCCAGACCCGGTCGATGAGCTGCATCCGGGTCAGCACCCGCCCGGCGTTGCGCAGCAGCATCTCCAGCAGGTCGAACTCCTTGAGCGGCAGGTCGACCTTGGAGCCCGAGACGGTGACCACGTGACGGTCGACGTCCATCCGGACCGGGCCGGCCTCCAGGGCCGCCGGAGTGACCTCCTCCGGCTCACCGCGGCGGCGCAGCACGGCCCGGATCCGGGCGACCAGCTCGCGCGAGGAGAACGGCTTGGTGACGTAGTCATCGGCTCCTATTTCCAGGCCGACCACCTTGTCGATCTCGCTGTCCTTGGCGGTGACCATGATCACCGGGACGTTGGAGCGGCCGCGCAGCTGGCGGCAGACCTCCGTGCCGGGCAGGCCCGGCAGCATCAGGTCGAGGAGGACGAGGTCGGCGCCGTTGCGCTCGAACTCGTCGAGTCCGTCGGGGCCGGTGGCCGCGACGGCGACCTCGAAGCCCTCTTTGCGGAGCATGTACGACAGGGCGTCGGAGAAGGACTCCTCGTCCTCGACGACGAGCACTCGGGTCACGGAAGGACCTCCGGGGCGGAAAGCGTTTCGTACGCGGTCGGGTCGGGGGTTGGTGACTGCCCGTCCTCTTCGTCGAGGTCGGGGTGGAGCTGAGCACGGTCGCGGGCCACGCCCGCCTCCGGCAGCCGCAGGGTGAACGTGGAGCCCTGGCCTTCGGCGCTCCACACCGTGACCTCCCCGCCGTGCGAGGCGACCACGTGCTTGACGATCGCGAGACCCAGGCCGGTGCCACCGGTGGCCCGGGAGCGGGCCGGGTCGACGCGGTAGAAGCGCTCGAAGATGCGCTCCTTGTCCTTGTCGGAGATGCCGATGCCCTGGTCGGTCACGGCGAGTTCGATCATGTCGCCACCCGATCCGCTGATCCGGCGGGCGGCTATGCCGACGCGGGTGCGGGCCGGGGAGTAGTTCACGGCGTTCTCGACCAGGTTGCCGAGGGCGGCGGCGAGCTGCCCGCGGTTTCCCCAGACGTGCAGATCCGCGGTGCCTCCCGCGGCCATGGTGATCTGCTTGGTACCGGCCTGGTGGCGGCAGCGGTCGATGGCCTCGGCGACCAGTTCGTCGACCCGGACCGGTTCGGCGTCCTCCAGCGGGTCGTCGTTCTGCACCCGGGACAGGTCGATCAGCTCCTGGACCAGGTTGGTCAGCCGTGTCGCCTCGATCTGCATGCGGCCGGCGAAGCGCTGCACGGCCTCCGGGTCGTCCGAGGCGTCCATGACGGCCTCCGACAGCAGGGAGAGCGCGCCGACCGGGGTCTTCAGCTCGTGGCTGACGTTGGCGACGAAGTCGCGTCGTACCGCTTCGATGCGGCGGGCCTCGGTGAGGTCCTCGACGAGCAGCAGCACCAGCCGGGACCCGAGCGGCGCCACCCGCGCGGAGACGGCCAGGGCCTCGCCCCGCCCGCTGCCGCGCCGCGGAAGATCCAGTTCGACCTGGCGTATCTCCCCGTCGCGCCGGGTGTCCCGGGCCATCTGGAGCATGGGTTCGATGGCCAGCTTGCCGCCGCGCACCAGGCCCAGGGCGTACGCGGCCGAGCTGGCCTTGACGACTGCGTCCGCCTCGTCGAGGACGACGGCGGAGGATCGGAGCACGGACAGGACGGTGTCCACGCCCGGCGGCAGCACCGGGTCCGTGTGCAGCGAGGTCCGTGTCGGGCGCTTCTGCTCCCGCTCGCTCCAGCGGAACGCCAGCATGGCGATCACGCCGGTGAGCACCCCGGCGATCGCTGCCGCTGCGGCGACCGCCGCGTTCACGTCCATGCACCCAGGTTAGGCATGGGGTACGACATGCCCACAGCCGTCGGAGTGCGACCTCCGACACTCGTCGCTCAGAGTTCACCTTGGAGCCAGTATTGGTTCATTTGGGGTGGAAGAAAGCGACGGGTACGAGCCGGAACGTGGGAGCGTGGGGTTCGGCACCGCTGGTTTCGTGACCGGTTTCCTGACCGGTGCCGTGACCGGTTTCACGACGGGCCCCGGCCCGGACCCCGAAGGACACGTAGGAGAGGGAGCCCCTGATGCGGGACGCGTACCACGAGGAACTTGACTCGATCGTAGACGGACTGGTCGAGATGGCCCGGCTCGTCGGGTCGGCGATCGGGCGCGCCACGACGGCGATCCTCGACTCCGACCTGAAGCTGGCCGAGAACGTGATCGAGGGCGACCAGAAGGTCGACGAGTTGCAGCACGACCTCGAAGCCAAGGCGATAGCGCTGCTGGCCCGGCAGCAGCCGGTGGCCACCGACCTCCGGGTCGTCGTCACCTCGCTGCGCATGTCGGCCGACCTGGAGCGCTCCGGCGACCTGGCCCAGCACGTGGCCAAGCTCACCCGGTTGCGCTTCCCGGAGCGTGCGATCCCGGTGGACCTGCACGCCACGATCCTGGAGATGGGCCAGCTCGCGCAGCGGCTGATGGCGAAGGCGGCCGAGGTCATCGTCACCAAGGACATCGACCTGGCGCTCCAGCTGGAGCAGGACGACGACGAGATGGACCTCCTGCACCGCACCCTCTTCCAGCACCTGATGGACGACCGCTGGAAGCACGGCATAGAGACCGCCGTGGACGTCACCCTGCTGGGCCGCTACTACGAGCGGTACGCCGACCACGCGGTGGCCGTCGCCAAGCGCGTGGTGTTCCTCGTGACGGGCGAGCACGCGGACGAACTTCAGGCGGAGATCCAGCCGGTGACGGGGGTCGAGGGCCCCTGACCTCCCGGGCCGGGCCCGTGCCCGGCGGGGCGCTCGAACGTTTCTGCCCAGGGCACGTGGGCGCCTCCGTGCGCCGTTGATGCGCCCGAGGAAACGGGCATGGAATGGGCAAAGGCACCACGCTCCAGCCGCCAGGCCCCCAGGAGGTACCCATGGCCGAATCGCCCAGCACCACGCCCGACCCCACTCAGGAGCGCGAGACCGACCAGCCCGCCGAGATCCGGAACCTCCCGCTTTTCGGCGCGTGCGGGTGCGGCTCGGGCTGCGGCTGCGGCTGCCAGTCGGGCAGCCCCTGCCAGTGCGGCTGACTACTCCCGCCGCCACGCCCGGCCGGCCGTACTGGCCGCGCACCGGTCGTCGTCGGCACGAAGGGCCCCGGTGAGACACCTCACCGGGGCCCTTTCGCGACACCTCACCGGGCCCTTCAGCACGGCGGGACCCGCCCACCGCCACCCACCGCCCGCTTCCCGCTTCCCGCTTCCCACCGCCGCGCCCCGCCTTCCGCACGGCGAGGTCCCGTACAGCGAGGTCCCGCCCGGCGAGCTTCCTGTTCGCACTGGTGCCGATCCTCCGCTCCGCACTGGTGCCGATCCTCCGCGAACTTCGCTTGCGAACTTCGCTGACCCGGCCGCGTACGAGATGTCCGCACCGCGCGTACGAGATGTCCGCACCGCGCGACATGATCCGTCGGTGCGGTAACAGGTGTAACGAGAGTGTCTTAACGCTCCTCGCCTCCAAACTCACCCGACCATCGCGGCATCAGAACGGTCAGCAAGCCCGGTAGCCGGGAGCAGGAAGCTTTCAGAGGAGATAACCATGCGTGGTCGGAAGATCTCGGTGCTCGCCCTTGCCGCCGTCGCCGCCAGCCTGTCGCTCACGGCATGCAACGGCAGCGGTGTCGCCGCCTCGTCGTCCACCACCAGTTCGTCCGTCTCCACGAGTACCGCGCAGCCCGGTACGTCCGCCGACAAGACCGGCCAGGGCTCCACCACCAAGTCGTCGGGCGCTTCGGACGAGTCCGGGAAGAAGTGCACGGACCAGATCAACTACGCGGGCGACTCCCGGTCCAACGCCGAAATCAACTCCATCGGCGCGGACACCGGCACCTGCCCGGCACCCCAGACGGACAGCGCACCGGACACGAACAGCACGCCGGGAACGGACAGCACTCCGGAGGGCGAGCCCGCGAAGTGCACCAACCAGCTCGACTACGCCGATGACCCCCGGTCGAACGCCGAGATCAACTCCATCGGCTACGACACCGGCAATTGCCCGGCGCCGGAATCGGCGGACGGCACGCCGACCGGCAGCCCCCAGCCCCAGAAGTGCACCAACCAGATCGACTACTCCGGAGACCCCCGGTCGAACGCCGAGATCAACTCCATCGGCTACGACACCGGCACCTGCCCGCCGGTCCAGAAGGGCTGAACGGACCGTTCCCGGTTCGCTCCCGGCCCGGTACGAACACCGCGCCCAGCACGACCTGAAGCCCCCCTCCGGCGGAGCATCCGCATCCGCAGGCGGGGGGCTTGGTCGTGCTGGGGGCCACTTCCAGGGTGTCGGTCCGCTCCCGCGGCCCGCGCCGGCCTCTGACAGTGGGCTGCGAGAGCCTCCAGGTGCATGAAAATGCCTCCCATCCGCGCCGTATGCGCAGGTGGGAGGCATGATCAGGAAAGCTACTTCTTCTTGCCCTGATTCTTGACCGCCTCGATGGCCGCTGCCGCCGCGTCCGGGTCGAGGTAGGTGCCGCCCGGGGTGAGGGGCTTGAAGTCGGCGTCGAGTTCGTAGGCCAGGGGGATGCCCGTGGGGATGTTCAGGCCCGCGATGTCGGCGTCCGAGATGCCGTCGAGGTGCTTGACCAGGGCGCGCAGGCTGTTGCCGTGGGCGGCGACCAGGACCGTGCGGCCGGCCAGCAGGTCGGGGACGATGCCGTCGTACCAGTAGGGGAGCATGCGGACGACGACGTCCTTCAGGCACTCCGTGCGCGGGCGCAGCTCCGGCGGGATGGAGGCGTAGCGGGGGTCGTCCGACTGGGAGAACTCGGTGCCGTCCGCCAGCGGGGGCGGCGGGGTGTCGTACGAGCGGCGCCACAGCATGAACTGCTCCTCGCCGAACTCGGCGAGGGTGGCGGCCTTGTCCTTGCCCTGGAGGGCGCCGTAGTGGCGCTCGTTCAGGCGCCAGGAGCGGTGGACCGGGATCCAGTGGCGGTCGGCGGCCTCCAGCGCGAGCTGCGCGGTGCGGATCGCGCGCTTCTGGAGGGAGGTGTGGACCACGTCGGGGAGGAGGTCGGCGTCCTTCAGCAGTTCGCCGCCGCGGACCGCCTCCTTCTCGCCCTTCTCGTTCAGGTTGACGTCCACCCAGCCGGTGAACAGGTTCTTCGCGTTCCACTCGCTCTCGCCGTGACGGAGCAGGATCAGCTTGTACGGTGCGTCGGCCATGCCCCAGAGCGTAATCGACGCATTCGAACGGCCGCTGAAGCGCCCGGAGGCCGGACGGTTGGCGGCGTCTGTTAATCGAGTGGCCGTCGCCGGATGCCACCGCGTAAGTTGTGCGCAGCACTTGGGGTACTTACATGAGGTACCGGCATCCGGGGGGGTCCGTCCATGTCCAAAGCGTCCGTGGCGTCCGTGGCGTCCTTCAGACGTGCCGCCCGGGAGTCCGTCTCCGGGCTGCCCCCCGCCTTCTGGTGGCTGTGGACCAGCACCCTCGTCAACCGGCTCGGCAGCTTCGTCGCCACGTACATGGCGCTCTACCTGACCGTGAACCAGGGGCACAGCGCGGCCTACGCGGGACTCGTCGCCTCGCTGCACGGGCTGGGCGGAGTCGTCTCCGCGCTCGGCGGGGGCGTGCTGGCCGACCGGCTGGGGCGGCGGCCGACGCTGCTGATCGCCCAGTCGGCCACCGCCGCCTCGGTGGCGCTGCTCGGGTTCATGCACCATCCCGTCGCCATCGCCGCCGTAGCGTTCCTCGTCGGCATGGCCGCCACCGCCTCGCGGCCCGCGGTGCAGGCGATGATGGCCGACATCGTCCGGCCCGAGGACCGGGTGCGCGCGTTCTCGCTGAACTACTGGGCGATCAACCTCGGCTTCGCCGTCTCCTCCGTGGCGGCGGGCTTCATCGCCGAGGTCAGCTATCTGGCCGGCTTCCTGATCGAGGCCGGGATGACGGCCGTCTGCGCGGTCGTCATCTTCGTCAAGCTGCCCGAGTCGCGGCCGGACCGGGCCGCGGGCGGCAAGGACGCCGCGCCGGCCGCCGGGGACGGCGCGAGCCTGCGGAGCGTGCTGCGCGACGGGCGGTTCATGGCCGTGGTCGGGCTGTCCTTCCTCGTCGCGGTCGTCTTCCAGCAGGGCTCGGTCGGGCTGCCGGTGGCGATGGGCTCCGCCGGGTTCTCGCCCGCCGACTACGGCCTGGCGATCGCCGTCAACGGCGTGCTGATCGTCGTGCTGCAGATCCCCGTGACCCGGTTCATCGAGCACCGGGACCCGCGCCGGCTCCTGCTGGTCTCCTCGCTGGTCGCCGGGTACGGCTTCGGGCTCACCGCGTTCGCCGGTTCGGTCGGCGTGTTCGCGCTCACCGTGTGCGTGTGGACGCTCGCCGAGATCGTGAACGCGCCCACCCAGACGGGGCTGGTGGTGCGGCTCTCGCCGGTGCACGGGCGCGGGCGCTACCAGGGCATGTACACCCTGTCCTGGTCCGTCGCCGCGCTGGTCGCCCCCTTGATGTCCGGTCTGGTCATCGACCGCTTCGGCGCCCGGTGGCTGTGGGCGATGTGCGCCGTCGTGGGCACGGTGGCGGCGCTCGGGTACTGGCTGCTGATGCGGCGGCTGCCCGCCGAGCGGCCCGCGCCGTCCGCGCCCGCGCCCGCCGGCCAGGAGCCCGGGGTCCGCGCGGCCTGACCGAGGCGGCTACGGGCCCGGCACGGCTCACGGGTGCATGTGCGCGCCCTTGAGGGTCTTGTCGACCGCGGCCCGCGGCCCGTACACGGCGAGGCCCACGAGGTCCAGTTCCGCCGTGGGCACCGCCCGGACGGCCGCCCGGTTGTCGCGGTCGTTGCCCGTGGTGAACAGGTCGGAGGTGAACACGGACCGGGGCAGCGCCCGGGTCAGGGCCCGGGTGTGGGCGGTGGTCAGGGTCTCCTTGGTGGCCTCGAAGACCAGGACCGGCTGGCGGAACATCGGCAGATAGGGGACGCCGTCCGCGTCCTCGTAGGGCTCCCCGATCACCTCGGGCAACTGCGTGCCCAGGCCGCTGACCAGGAACGCGGTGACGTTCAGCCGCTGCCAGGGCGCCAGGTCCGCGCGGAGCAGTACGGCGATCTTCGTGTCGAAGCGGACGGGTTCCCGGCCCGGTGCGATCGGTGCCATCGGTGCCATCGGTGCGATCCGTGAACTCTGTGTGTTCTGCGTGCTCGGGGTGCTCGGCGTGCTCGGGGTGCTCGGCGTGCTCATGCACTGAGACTGCCGGGCGCCCCCTGACCCCGTCTTGTACGTTCTTTGCATGGCCGCGCGCGAGGAGGTCCCGGACATCTCCGCCTGGCGCCCGCGGGTCCCGGGCGTCGTGGAGGTCTTCCACGCCCGTTTCACCGAGTACGCGTATCCGATGCACGTCCACCAGGCGTGGACGCTGCTGATCGTCGACGACGGGGCGGTCCGCTACGACCTGGACCGGCACGAGCACGGCACCCCGCACGACACGGTCTCGCTGCTGCCGCCGCACGTCCCGCACAACGGCTCCCCCGCCACCCCGCACGGCTTCCGCAAGCGCGTCCTCTACCTCGACGCCTCCCGGCTCGGCGACGATCTGATCGGTCCCGCGGTCGACGGCCCCGATCTGCGCGATCCGCTGCTGCGGCGGCGCGTCGGACAGGTGCACGGCGCGCTCACGCACCCGGGCGACGAGTTGGAGGCGGAGAGCAGGCTGACGTTCGTCGAGGAACGGCTGCGGACGCATCTCAGGCCCCGGACCGGGGCCGCGCCGGACCGGCGCGATCCCGCGCTGGCCCGGTCCCTGCGGGAACTGCTCGACGAACGGATCGCGCACGGCATCGGCCTCGACGAGGCGGCACGGCTGCTGTACGCCCATCCCACCCATCTGGTGCGGGCGTTCAGCGCCGCCTACGGCATCGCGCCGCACCAGTACCTGATGTCCCGCCGCGTCGAGCGCGCCCGCCGCCTGCTGCTGGACGGACGGGCGGCGGGCGAGGTGGCGGCGACGACCGGCTTCTACGACCAGGCGCATCTCACCCGGCACTTCAAGCGACTGGTGGGCGTGACCCCGGGGCGCTACCGGCTGAGCGCGCGCTGAGCGTCGTACTGAAGGGCGTCATGGAGGTGAATGACGTTCATGGATGCGCTGGCGGGGTGCTGGAGCCCCCGGACGGGGCGGGGGCAGCGAGGTCAGTCCGTCGGGCGCTGGGTGAGATGGCTGAACGCGTCCAGGTTCCGGGTCGATTCGCCGCGTGACACCCGCCAGGCGTACTCCTTGCGGATCGCCGAGGCGAAACCGAGCTCCAGGAGGGTGTTGAAACCGCCGTCCGCGGCCTCCAGTACCTGGCCGAGCAGACGGTCCGTCTCCTCGGCGGTGACGGAGGGCAGCGGCAGCCGGGCGGTGACGTAGATGTCGCCGAGCGGGTCGACGGCGTAACTCACGCCGTACAGCTTGAGGTTGCGCTCCAGGAGCCAGCGGTGGACGGCCGCCTCGTTCTCGTCGGGGTGGCGGATCACGAACGCGTTGAGCGAGAGGGAGTGGCGGCCCACGATCAGGGAGACCGTCGTCGAGAGCTTGCGGGTGCCGGGCAACCGGACCACGTAACCGCCGGGCTCCGGGCTCTCCCACTCCAGGCCCGCGTCCTTGAGCGCACCCTCGATGGCCTGCGCCGCGCGCTGCTGCCGCTGTGGAGCCTCACCCATGGGGGGAGCGTACGCGACGGCGGTGGGCCTGGGTCGCGGCCGTGTACACGTCGGCGGTGGCGGCGGCGGCCGTGTCCCAGCCGAAGGACTGCGCGTGCCGGGCCGCCGCCGCGCCCATCCGGGCCGACAGCTCCGGGTTCTCGGCGAAGCGGCGCAGCACGCGCGCGTAGTCGGCCGGGTCGTGGCCGGAGACCAGGAAGCCGGTCTCGCCGTCGCGCACCGCCACCGGGAGCCCGCCGACCGCGGCCGCGAGCACGGGCGTACCGGCCGCCTGCGCCTCTATCGCCACCAGGCCGAAGGACTCGCTGTAGGACGGCATGACCAGCACGGAGGCGGCCCGGAACCAGTCCGCCAGCCGGTCCTGGCGCACCGGCGGGCAGAACCGTACGACATCGGCGACGCCGAGCCGCGCGGCCAGCTTCTGCAACCCCTCGGGCTTGGAGAGGCCGCTGCCGCTGGGGCCGCCGACCACCGGTACGACGATCCGCGAGCGCAGCCGGGGACACTCGTCGAGCAGGACGGCCACCGCGCGCAGCAGCACGTCGGGTGCCTTCAGGGGCTGTATGCGGCCCGCGAACAGCGGGACCAGGGCGTCCTGCGGCAGGCCCAGCCGGGCGCGGGCGGCGGCCCGGCCGTCGGCCGGCAGGAAACGCTCCAGGTTCACGCCCGGATGGACCACGGCGACCTTCGCCGGATCGGCGGTGTAGTGCCGCACCAGTTCGCCCGCCTCCTCGGCGGTGTTGGCGATCAGCCGGTCGGCGGCGGCCACGATCTGGGTCTCGCCGATGACGCGGGCGGCGGGTTCGGGGGTGTCGCCCGTGGCCAGGCTGGCGTTCTTGACCTTGGCCATGGTGTGCATGGCGTGCACGAGGGGCACGCCCCAGCGCTGGGCGGCCAGCCAGCCGACCTGGCCGGAGAGCCAGTAGTGCGAGTGGACCAGGTCGTAGAACCCGGGCCGCTGCCCCGCCCACGCCTGCATCACCCCGTGCGTGAAGGCACACAGCTGGGCCGGCAGGTCCTCCTTGGCGAGCCCCTCGTAGGGGCCCGCGTCGATGTGCCGGACGAGCACGCCCGGGGCGAGCTGGACCGTCGGCGGCAGGCCGCCCGCGGTGGCGCGGGTGAATATCTCGACCTCGATGTTGATCGCGGCGAGACGCTGGGCCAGCTCCACGATGTAGACGTTCATGCCGCCCGCGTCGCCGGTGCCGGGCTGGTGGAGCGGGGAGGTGTGCACGGAGAGCATGGCGACCCGACGGGGCCTGCGGTGCAGTCTCAGGAGCGGGGACGCGGCCGGTGAGCGCCGCCCGAGCCTGCCGACGTACTGGCTCACGTGGCGATCCTCCTCGTGGCGGGCATGCGCATCGCAGGGCGCGGTCCGCCCTCCAAGCGAGTCCAACAGCCGAGGGGACGCCTCCATTTCCCGATCATGCCGCTTTACCGAATCATTGCCGAAGATCGCTCAACCGTTCGATAGCGGAGTGCGTGGGGCGCGGGGCGGCACGGAGGCGCACCGGGCCCGCCCGCGCGAGGCGACACCGAGGTCCACCGGGCCCGCACGCACGCGGGGCTCCACCAGCGTGCCGGGGGCCGCGCCGGCATGCCGGCGGCTCGTGCCGGCGCGGCCGGGCCCGTGCCGGCGTTCCGGGGGCCCGCGCCGGCCCGCATACCCTCGTACGCATGACGACCCGCGCAGCCGCCCTCCCCCACGCTCGGCTCCGCTCGGGCGGGGGCACCCCCATCGTGGGAACGGTGACGCGCGGGACCACCAATCCCAACCGGCTGCGGCGCATGGACCGCTGGATCGCCGCCACGCACGGCGCCGAACTGCGGCGCGCGGCCGACCCGGTGGCCGTCGACCTCGGCTACGGGGCCGCGCCCTGGACCGCCGTCGAACTGCTCGGCCGGCTGCGCGCCGCCGCGCCCCGCGCGCACGTGGTCGGCGTCGAGATCGAACCGGCCCGGGTCGCCGCGGCCAAGCCGTACGAGCGGGACGGGCTGCGGTTCCGGCACGGCGGCTTCGAGGTCCCCGTGCCCCGGCGCCCGCACCTCATCCGCGCCGCCAACGTGCTGCGCCAGTACGACGAGGCCGAGGTCGCCGAGGTCTGGACGCGGCTGTGCGCACGACTCGCCCCGGCGGACGGCGGCTCCCGCGGCGGGCTGCTCGTCGAGGGCACCTGCGACGAGATCGGGCGCCGCCACGTGTGGGTGGCGCTCGGCCCCGAGGGCCCGCGGACGGTCACCTTCGCGACCCGGCTCGGCTCCCTGCACCGCCCGTCCGACCTCGCCGAACGCCTCCCGAAGGCGCTCATCCACCGCAATGTGCCCGGCGAACCGGTGCACGCCTTCCTGCGCGACTTCGACCGCGCCTGGGCCGCCGCCGCGCCGTTCGCCTCCTACGGCGCCCGGCAGCGCTGGATCCGAGCGGTACGGGACCTGACGGCCGACTGGCCGGTGACGGACTCGGCGGCGCGCTGGCGACAGGGGGAAGTGACGGTGGCGTGGCGGGCGTTGGCGCCGCGGCGCTGAGCGTCGGTCCGGCCCGTCCGCCCCGTCCGCCCCGTCCGGCTCGTCCGCCCCGTCCGGCTCGTCCGGCTCGTCCGGCTCGTCCGGCTCGTCCGGCTCGTCCGTCGGCCGCGAGGAACGATCTACGCGAGTTGTTCGTCACAAAGGCGGGGAGATCGTTGCGACCGGGCGGGAAAGAGGGGGAGGGCCCGCCAAGTACCACCTCTGTCGCTTTACGCCACAACATGGCACGATCCCCCGAGCGCACACGTTACTGACGGTGAATCAGTTGGGGGGACGGGGTATGAGGACAGGCAAGCGCGGCCTGGTCACAGCGGCAGTGACCGTCGTCTGCGCGGTGACCGTGCTGGCAGCGCCCGGGACGGCGTTCGCGCGCCCCGCTCCGACGCCACCCACCACGACACCCCCTGCGACACCCCCTGCGAGATCCCCCGCCCCGCCGCCCGGCAAGGACCTGGAAGCCGTCCGCAACGAACTCGACAGGCTCTACCACGACGCGGCCGTCGCCACCGACGCCTACAACGCGGCGGAGGAGAAGGCGAAGCAGCAGTCCGCCGAGATCGTCGAGTTGGCCCGGCGGATCGTCAAGGGGCAGCGCGAGCTGGACGACTTGAAGAACCGCGCGGGCGCCGCGGCCCGCGAGCAGTACCGCACCGGAGGGCTGCCGCCCGAGGCCCAACTGATGCTGAGCGACGACCCGGGGCAGTTCCTGACCGGCGCGGGACGGGTGCTCCAGGGCCAGCGCGCGACCAAGAACCTGATGGGTGAAATGACCCGCACCCAGCAGGACTTGGAGCAGTACGCGCGCGACGCCTCCGCCCAGTGGCAGAAGTTGGAGGACGGCCGCAAGGCGAGGGCCGCCGCACAGAAGAAGATCAAGCAGCGGATCGCGGCCGCCGAGAAGCTGGAGTCACAGCTGGCGAAGAAGGAGAAGGAGCGGCTGGCCAAACTGGAGCAGGAGGCGGCGTACAAGGCGCAGACCGCCTGGCTCGACACCGGGATCCTCAAGGAGATCGGCGGCAAGGCGTCCACCAAGGGCAAGGAGGCCGTCGCGTTCGCCACGGCCCAGATCGGCAAGCCGTACGTGTGGGGCGCGGAGGGTCCGGGCACGTTCGACTGCTCGGGCCTGACCTCCCAGGCGTGGGCGACGGCCGGCCGGCCCATCCCGCGCACCTCGCAGGAGCAGTGGAAACAGCTCAAGCACGTGGACGCCCAGGACATGCGCCCCGGCGACCTGATCATCTACTTCGACGACGCCAGCCACGTCGGGATTTACGCGGGCGACGGCGCGATCATCCACGCCCCCCGCCCCGGCCGGACGGTGACGATCGCGGGGGCGGGCTCGATGCCGATCCTCGGCGTGGTGCGGCCGGACGCATGAGCGTGGGCATGACCGCGAGCGTGAGGACGAGTGCGAACGCAAGCACGAGCGTGTGCGTAACCACGAGCGTGAGCGTAACCACGAGCGTGAGTGCGGGTGCGGGTGCGGGTGCGGGTGCGACGGGGAACGCGTGTGTGAGCACGGGGACATCCCGAATACCTGGCTGCACCAATCGGGATATTACGCAACTCGTTTCACAAGTCACTCCGAAGAATCGTAGGAAGTGACACACGGCGTGAAACAGGTCATGCCGCAGGTCATGGCACAGGTCATGTGATTCAGGGCACGCCCGGCTCGGCCAAACTCCGGCGGGACGTGAGTTTCGTCATTCCGGCCGTACCGCCGTTGATCCCAACTGCGGTACGGCAAGCGGCATATGACAGTGGCCTGAGGCGAAGCGACGTGGCTCACACCATTCCGTTGTGGCGGCCGGTACCGCTATGGTCCCCGTCGGGTGGGTCGAGGTCCCTCGCCCCGCAATGCCCTCGGGGGGAGGGAAGGAACCCAACACGATGCCCGTACCCGTACCGCGGCAGCGAGCCATACCGGCCGTGGAGAGTGGTCAGGCGCAGGCCGCGCCGGCAGTCGGCGGCCACCCCACGGAAGAGGCCAAACAAACGGAAGCGGCCACTCCGAAGGAAACCGGCACCCAGGCCACGGCCGGCCCCTCTCTCACCCTGCTGCTGATCGAGGACGATCCGGCCGGCTCACCGATCGTGCCCGAACTGCTGGACCCGGCGGGCAAGCCGATCCGCGTCCGCACCGCCCGCAACCTCACCGAGGCCGGACGGCTGCTCACCGACGACGTCCAGTGCATCCTGCTGGACCTCGCGCTTCCGGCCCCCGGCCGGTCCAGCGACGGCGACGACGAGCTGGCCGTGCTCAAGCACGTCCTCGAACTGGCCCCCCGGCACGCCGTCCTCGCGCTGACCGCGTCCGGCGACGCCGAGCGCGGCGCCGAAGCGGTGCGCGTGGGCGCACAGGACTACCTCTTCCGGGACGAACTGGACGGGCGTCTGCTGAGCCGGGCCATCCGGTACGCGGTGGAGCGCAAGCGCTCCGAGTCGGCCGAGCGGCGGCTGGCCGAGGGCCGCGTACGCGCCCAGGAGAACCGCCGTCTGGAGCGCGGGCTGCTGCCGACGCCGCTGCTGGAGGGTTCGTCGCTGCGTTTCGCCGCCCGTTACCGGCCCGGCCGCTCGCGCGCGCTGCTCGGCGGTGACTTCTACGACACCGTGCGCACGCCCGACGGCACCGTGCACGCCATGATCGGCGACGTCTGCGGGCACGGCCCCGACGAGGCCGCGCTCGGCGTGGAGCTGCGGATCGCCTGGCGGGCGCTGACGCTGGCGGGCCTGTGCGGCGACGAGCTGCTCGGCACGCTCCAGGAGGTGCTGGAGCACGAACGCGCGGACGAGGAGATCTTCGCGACCCTCTGCACGGTGGACATCTCCCCCGACGGCCGCTGGGCGGGCCTGTGCCTGGCCGGCCACCCGGCCCCGCTGCTCGCCCGCCCGGACTGCCCGGCCCAGCTGCTCCCGTACGACGAGAACGGCCCGGCGCTCGGCCTGCTCCCCAGCGCCCGCTGGCCGCGGATGCAGGTCGAGCTGGGCGCCGAGTGGAGCCTGATGCTCTACACCGACGGCCTGATCGAGGGCCGCGTCGGCAAGGGCGGGGAGCGTCTGGGCGAGGACGGGATGGTGAAGATGGTCCGCCGCCAGTTCGCCGAGGGGCTGCGCGGCGAGGAACTGCTGCGGGCCGCGGTGCACGAGGTCCGCAAACTCAACGGAGGGGAACTGACGGACGACGTCGCGGTGGTCCTGCTGGACCGGGTTCCCTAGCACGACCGGCCCGGACGTCGCCGGACGCCCAAGGGATCAGCTTCCCGTCACCCGCGAAACCCCCTCGGCCCTCCGGCCGCCTGCCCTCGGCGCGCCACCAGCTACGGCAACCCCTCGCCGCCCCGGCCCTCAGCGCTCCGCACCCGCGCCCCGGCGGCTCCCGGCTGCTCCCGGCTGGCTACGACTCTCCGTCGGCCGCGAGCAGCCCGCATCCCGCGCCGCCGTACCCGTACGAAGCCCGGCCGCAACCCGCGCCCCAGCGGCGCGGCAGAGCCCACCGGCACAGGCACAGCCCAACAACACCGCCCGGCCCACCGGCCGTCCGGCCCACCGGCCCTGTCCGACCCACCGACCTTGGCCGAACCACCGACCTTGGCCGACTCACCGACCTTGACTGACCGGCTCAGCCGCCGTGTCCGGCGCAGCCGCCTCGTCCGGCTCAGCGGCCGCCGTTGTACGGCCCGTACGGCCCGTCGCTGCTGCTTCCGCCGCGGCGGCGGCCCCAGCCGCTGCCTCCGCCCGAGACCTGCTTGAGCGCGGGACGCACGTCCACGATGTAGACGATGCTCGCGACCACGCCCACGATCGGCAGGATCGAGAGAATCGAGAACAGATAACTCACCACCAGCGCGATGGCCAGGATGATCAGCCAGAAGACCTTGTTCTGCTTGTCGGCCGCGCGGAAGGCGTCCTCGCGGCGGAACGCCGCATCGAACAGCCCGAACGCGGCGAGGGCCATCAGGACGATCTTCAGCAGTCCCAGAAACCCCGCGAAGCCCAGCATCAGCATGTCGCCACCGCCCGTCCTCTCCCGTCTGCTACGCGGCAACCGTACCCGTACAACGGGCCGGACACCCCAAGGGTGCCCGGCCCGAGCGGGGAACGCCCCTTACTTGGCCGGGGGCGTCGACTTCTTGACGGCAGTCTTACGGGCGGCCGGTGCCTTCTTCGGCGCCGCGGGCTTCTTGGCCGGCGCGGGCACGGTCCGGGCCTCGTTCGGCTTCGGCTCCGTCCTGACCAGCTTCGGCTCGGTCCCGACCGGCTTCGGCTCCGTCCCGACCGGCTTCGGCTCCGTCCCGACCGACTTCGGCTCCGTCCTGACCGACTTCGGCTCGGTCCGCAACGGCTTCGGCTCGGCGCGTACCGGCTTCGGCTCCGTCCTGACCGGCTTCGGCTGTGCCTTGACCACGACCGGCTGCGCCTTCGGCTCGACGGCGACGGCCAGGTCCTCGATCTCCTCGGCGGCCTCGCCGCGCCAGGTCCGCACGGCCTGCTCACCGTGCTCGGCGACCTTCTCGTAGGTCTCCCGGGCCTTGACGGCGTACTCGGCGGCGACACCGACGCTGCGCAGGGCCAGGTCCTGGGCGGACTCACCGAGCTTCTTCAGGTCGGAGTCGATCGTGGTGCCGAGCTTCTTCAGGTCGCCGTCGAGGGCGTCGAAGAAGTCGTTGACCTTGGTCTGGAAGCTCTCCTGCGCCTCCTTGGCCTTGCTCTGCAAGGTCTCCTGCGCCTCCTTGGCCCGCGCGGCGGCCCTCTCCTGCACGGCCTTCGGGTCGGTGTTGCGCACGGCGTCGAAACGGGCCGGAGCCTCCGCGCGCAGCTGATCCACCAGACCGGGCACCTTCTTGGCCTGCTGAAGGGCCAGGTCGGCGGTGCCGGCGGCGAAGTAGAGCGGGGTCGGGTCACTGAGGGTCTTGCGCAGATCGTCGGTGATGGCCATGGTGAGGGTTCTCCCGGATTCACATTCGGCTGAGTGTTGTGTTGTCCCGCGGTGGGGCGGCCGGTGCCCTGGTCCGGCTCAGCCGGCCGTCCGCCGCGGGTCGGCGTCACTGCCGTCGTCCGTACGGGGGTCACGCACGGCCTTGTCGTCCTGCTCGTGCCGTCCGTCGCGCCCGGCGGCGTCCGCCTGCGCGTCCACCGCACCCTGACCGGCGTCCTCGCCGCCACCGGCTCCGCCGCCGTCGCCCCGGAAGCCGTTCTCCTTGCGGAAGGACTCGTAGATCTGCAGCAGCACCTGCTTCTGCCGTTCGTCGAGGGTGGGATCGGCGAGGATGACGGCCCGCGTCTCGACCTCGTCCCGGTCCCGTTCGGCGTCGAGGATTCCGGCGCGGACGTACAGCGTCTCCGCGGAGATCCGCAGGGCCTTGGCGACCTGCTGCAACACCTCCGCGCTCGGCTTGCGCAGCCCGCGCTCGATCTGGCTCAGGTACGGATTGGACACGCCGGCGGCATCGGCGAGCTGCCTGAGCGAGAGCCGCGCGTTACGACGCTGCTCGCGCAGGTACTCACCGAGATTGCCGACGTTGAGCGATGCCATGCCTCCACCTTGCCCCACCCCCGCTAACAATTGCAAGCACCCGCTTGCAAAAGTGTGTCAGTCGGCGTGTCCACCCGCTCGTGGTCACCGAGGCCGGTAGGAGGTGGCCAGCACGGAGACGGTGACCTGGTCGGGCAGGGGACCGTGACCGCTCAGGTCCGCTTGGGTCAGGTGGCGCGCGCTCGGTGTCATCCCCACCAGGTCGATGGCTTCTTGCCTGGTCAGGGGCGCGGTGTAGGCGACGTGCCGGGTACCGGCGGCCTCGAAGTAGGGGTCCAGCGCCTGGTGCAGGCGCCGTTCCTTGTCCGGGTCGATCGTGACCATCGCGGGAACCCGGCCCCGCAGCTCGGCCAGGTGCCGCTCGACGGGGCGCACCACGATCAACCGGCCGGTCGGACGGAGCACTCGGTGGAACTCGGCCGGGTTGCGCGGGGCGAACACGTCCAGCAGGACGTCGACCGCCTGGTCGACCAAGGGGAAGGAGCGGAAGACGTCCCAGCTCGCCGCGGCGGCTCGCGGATGGGCTCGGGCCGCCAGGCGCAGGGCGCGCGCCGACGTGTCCAGCCCCAGGCCGCGGGCGCCGGGCAGTTGATCGAGCACGCCGGCCAGGTAGTGGCCGGTGCCGCACCCGATGTCCACGACCGTCGTCCCCCGACCGCGACCCCGACCCCGACCCCGACCGCGGCCGCGACCGGGACCTCGATCTCGGTCGCGGTCTCGGTCTCGGTCTCGGTCTCGACCAGGTATGGCATCGGCTGTCAGACGGGTCAGGGCCTGGCGGACGGGGGCGTACCTGCCGGTGGACAGGAAACGGTTGCGGGCCTGCACCATGGCCGCGTCGTCACCGCTGGTGGCACGGATGCCCGTCAGGAGGCTGACGTAGCCCTGACGTGCGATGTCGAAGGTGTGGCCGGCCGGGCAGCGCAGTGCGCCACGGCCGGGTCGGAGACGGGCGCGGCACACCGGGCAGCACAGCAGGTCGAGGAAGGGTTCGAGGGCAGGGGGAAGCAACACGGGCACGAGGCACTCCTGGCAACGGTGAGGGAAGGGACCGTGCCCGTACGCGTTCGCAGATGCCGCCGTCCCCAGAAGAAGAGGCCCGGCGTCCCGCCGCCTCGGTGCGGGCGGCGCAAGGAAGACGGATCACGTAGCAGGCACACCGAGGAGGGCGACGCCCTACGGCATCGCCCTCAACGCCTCGTGATCAAAGAGCCTGGATGTGCTGGGTCCACATGCCTCCACCTTACGAGCCCTGCCGAACGCCCCTCGCCCCGCCTCAGCGGTTCGGCCCGCGCGTCGCTCGTACCGGATTTCCGCGGCGCCCGTCCCGGCGGCCCGCACAGCGGTAGCGTCGGATCCCATGATCGTATGGCTCAACGGCACGCACGGAGCGGGCAAGACCACGACCAGTCCGCTCGTGCAGCAGCTGATCCCGGACTCCCGGGTGTTCGACGCCGAGAAGGTCGGCGAGACGCTCATGGACATCAAGCCGGGGCTGCCCTGGACGGGCAACTTCCAGGACTGGCCGCCGTGGCGGCCGCTCGTGGTCGAGACCGCCCGGCACATCCTCGACTACACCGGCGGCACTCTGGTGGTGCCCATGACCGTCCTGGTCGAGCGGTACTGGCGCGAGATCAGCGCGGGCCTGGCCGACCACGCCATCCCGGTACGGCACTTCGTCCTCCACGCCGACCAGGACACCCTGCGCGGGCGCATCGACGGGGACACCGTTGTCGGCCCCTCCGCGTTCCGTCACCAATACCTTGAGCCCTACGCCGAGGCGGCCCGCACATGGCTGCACGACGAGGCCGAGGTCGTCGACACCACGCACCTCACGCCCGCCCAGGCCGCCCAGCAGATCGCGGAGGCCGTCAAGGGCTGACCGAGGTCAAGGCGCGACCGGGGTCCAGCCGCTCACGCGAAGCGGACGCGGAGCGCGGCGGAGATCGGCCGAGCGCGTTCGCGGGCGGCTCCGTGACCCGGGTGCCGCCCGCGATCCGCCGGGCGCCGGGGCGTGTGGCCCTAACGCCTGACGTCGTAGACGCGGTTGGTGAGGGTCTCGACGGCGAGCCTCCAGCTGTGCAGGCCGGCCTCGGCGGCGATCGCTGCGAGAGCGGCCTGACCAGGATGGTTACCGAGCGCGTGCGGGCCGTTCTGCGCCATGGCCGCCGGCAGGCAGAGCACGGCCGAGGTGGAGGCGAAGGAGCGGCCGATCGGGTTGATGTTCTCCCCGGGCTCGGCCGACGCGTTCGGCTCGACGACAAGGCAGTTTCCGTCGTCCGCGAGCGCCTTCTCCGCGCGCCGGAGTGCCGCGCCGGGATCCCCGAGATCATGGAGGCAGTCGAAGAACGTGACGAGGTCGTAGCCGCCACCGGGGAAGTCGTGCGCGCCGGCGACCTCGAACGTCACGCGATCATCGACACCCGCCTCCTCGGCCAGCTTCCGGGCCGCTTCGACGGAGGGCCCGTGGAAATCGAAGCCATGGAAGCGGGACCGCGGAAACGCCTTGGCCATGAGCACCGTCGAGTGGCCGAAGCCGCACCCCACGTCGGCGACCGAAGCGCCTCGCCGCAGCTTGGCCTCGACGCCCTCCATGGCGGGCAGCCACTCCTGGACGAGAACCGCCTCGTATCCGGGCTTGAAGAATGCGGCAACACCCTCCGCCAGTTCCGGCCCGTAATCCTGCCAGCTCACTCCGGCACCGCTCCGGTAAGCGCCGGCCAGCGCCTCTTCGGCGCCGTAGAGCGCCCCCAGCATGGTGAAGCCGCCACCGACGTACGTCGGCAGAGAGGAATCGGCCAGTACGGCCGCGTGCTCGTCCGGCAGGACGTACGTGTCCGTCTCGGGGTCGTGGAGTACGTAGGCACCCGCGACCTGCGCGGCCAGCCACTCCCGGACGTACCGCTCGACGAGTCCCGTCTTCTCGGCCAGTTCGTCCGAGGTGAGCGCCCCGGCCCCGGACATCGCCTCGTACAGTCCGAGACGGACGCCCAGAGACGTCGAAACTCCCGCGAAGGCGGCCGCGTTGTCAGCGACCACTCGCTCAAGGAATTCCATCACGCGATTCTCATCCGACATGTGCTCAATCTTTCACCTGTGAATTCTCCTGCCACGGATTGCCAGGAGACGAAATGACTGACGGACCAGCCCCTCAGTCCGTATTCCACGGTCCGTAGTCCACAGTCCGCAGTCCACAGTCCGTAGTCCACGGTCGGTAGTCGGCGGTGCGTAGTCAGCGGCCCGCAGTCGGCGATCCGCAGTCCACGTCCGCAGTCCACGTCCGTAGTCGATCGTCCGCAGAGTGACGCGCCCGGAATACGAAAGTCGGATGTCCGAAATCGCGCTCCTGCCCTTTCCGCGGGCTTCGGCATCGAGCCTTCCGCGTGGGACACCGCGCAGCAGCCGACCTTGCTGGGGTCAGGTTGTGATGAGGCAGAACCTCTCATCTTTCCAACGAGTCGGAGTCCCCTCCAGGTTCACACGACCCGCCAGGTCACGCCCACCGCACCCGACCACGAGCGCCGCGGTGGGGACTTTTCCCAGCGGCCGGACGCATCTGGGGGGAGCCGGTCACGGACGGGAACCGGGTGACTACGGCTGAGTACGGTGCGCCGGGCGCGGCGGTGGCCGACGGCGGGGTGGCCTCAGGCCACCGTCGTGCTCAGCCACTCCCGCAGGACGGCGAAGTCCGCGTCCGTGATCCCGTACCGGTGCTCCACGCGGTGCAGGAGGGCCGGTACGGGGTGCCGGGTGGCGACCCAGGCCCGGTCGGCCTCGGTGATCTCGTCGTCGACCCAGACGAAGGGACGGCCGGCCGCCCAGTCGACCAGGGGCCGGGTCTTCCAGTGCAGCAGGGCGGACGGCTCGTCCTCGTCCGGCCACTCGACGACCGGCAGCGGGGGCAGGCCGAGCCACGGCGAGACGACGGTGTTCGCGTCGTCCATCCAGGTGGTGGCCCACACCAGCGCACAGCCGAGGGAGGCCAGCCGGGGGCCAAGACCGGGATCGATACGGGCCAGCAGCGGGTGGCCGGTGGCGGGCCCCGGCGGGGCAGCGACCGCGACGGGCGGCCCCGGTGCGGCGGGCGGCGGCGCGTACTCGGGATAGGGGTCGGTCGAACCGAAGGGGAGCAGTGTCCCGTCGATGTCGAGGAAGAGAAGCATCCCTTTCAGGATCGGCCATGGAGCCGGGTCCTGCCTCGGAGCCGACGGTGCGCGCTGCGGAGCCGACGATGCGTGCCTCGGAGCCGACGATGCGCGCTGCGGAGCCGACGATGCGCGCTGCGGAGCCGACGATCCGCCGCGGAGTCGGCGGCGCGTCCGGGCGGGCGGGAAAGGCGGTGGCATCGAACGGTACGGGCACGGTAGCGTCCCGGGCATGACTGCCGGGTCGGCCATGGGCCGTGAGCGAGTTGGGTGCCCGGCCTCTGAGTGAGGCCGCAGGTCCCCCCGGCCGACGAGGCCCGGGGGAGGGCGAGGGGCCCGCCCGCTTCTTTCTCTGCAACCACAGTGTTCGATCGCGGAGAAGGAAGAGAGAGAAAACGACGTGCCCCTGGACTTCAACCAACAGATCATCGATGAGTTCCGCGCCCGCCACGGCCGCCTGAGCGGCCCTTTCGAAGGCGCCCGGCTGCTCCTGCTGACCACCACGGGCGCCCATACCGGCGCCCGCCACACCACCCCCGTCGGCTACCTCCCGGACGGCGACGGCCGGGTCCTGGTCATCGCCTCGGCGGGCGGCTCGCCACGCCATCCGGACTGGTACCGCAACCTCCTCGCGCACCCCCGGGTGACCGTCGAGAGCGGTGTGTTCACGTACGAGGCGGAGGCGGTCGTCCTCCGGGACGCGGAGCGCGACGAGGCGTTCACGCGGGCGGTCGAGGCCGACCCGGGCTGGGCGGCGTACCAGGCGAAGACGGACCGGGTGATTCCGGTGGTCGCGCTGCACGAGATCGCCAAGGCGGGCCCGCCCGAGGTGAACGCCGCCTCGCCCGGCGAGGCGATCCGGCTGATCCACGACGTCTTCCGGCGTGAACTCGCCCTGATCCGGGCGGAACTCGACGACGGGAGCGGGTCCGCGCTGGGCGCGCAGCTGCGGATCAACTGTCTGACCCTCTGCCAGGGCCTGCACAACCACCACCAGGGCGAGGACAGCGCCCTGTTCCCGCACCTCGCCGCCCGGTATCCGGGATTCGCGGCGGTGCGGGAGCGGCTGGGCCGCGAGCACGAGCGGATCGCCGAGACGGTGGAGGCGTTGCGCCGGGCCCTCTCGACCCGGGAACCCGCCGCCGCGCGGACCGAGGTGATACGGCTGACGGAGGAACTGGAAGCCCACCTGTCCTACGAGGAGGAGCAGTTGCTCCCCCTCCTCGACGCCCCGGCCGACGGCACCTCACCACGTCATTCGGACTCACCACTCCGCTCGGACTCACCACTCCGCTCGGACTCATAACGCCACTCAGGCCCACGACGCCACTGCCGCCCACGACACCGCTCGTCCCACAACACGGCTCGTCCCACAACACGGCTCGTCCCACGACACCGCTCCGGCTCAGAGCGACGCCGCCTCCGGGACCGCGGTCCCGTACCCCTGGCACCAGCGCATGAGCGCCGCCGCGATCCGCAGCGGTCCCGGCACCGAGTCCAGGCCCAACGGCACGGCGGCGGCCGCCAGGATCCTGCGCAGGCGCAGTGCCGCGGGCACGAGGCGCCGCCAGTCGGCGTCCGGGCCGGTGTCCAGGGACAGCGCCGTACGGATCACGTCGGTGAACACGGACTGGGCCCTCTTGTAGTCGACGAGGAGGCCCAGGTCGCGCCGCCAGCCGTTCGAGCTGCCGGGCCGGGTAGCGCATCAGGTGCAGATGGGTGGCCAGGTCGTAGAGCGGATCCCCGACCATCGCCAGTTCCCAGTCGATCGTCCACAGCCGGTGTTCGGCGTCGACGATGAAATTCTCCCGATGCAGATCGGCATGGAGCAGACAGAAGGGGCGCGGGCGCAGCCCGGACACATGCTTCCTGAGGTACTGGAACGATTCCGCTGTCACCCCGAGATCCCCGAAAAGACCCTCGAACCGCTCCAGATTGCGCCGGTACACGGAC
Organism: Streptomyces sp. NPDC056161; assembly: GCF_042268025.1. Classification (NCBI taxonomy): domain Bacteria; kingdom Bacillati; phylum Actinomycetota; class Actinomycetes; order Kitasatosporales; family Streptomycetaceae; genus Streptomyces; species Streptomyces sp. NPDC056161. Next base: position 67,962 of record NZ_JBHJUV010000038.1, on the reverse strand, counting down.
TGTTCGGTGAAGTGGACGAGCCGCTCCAGAAAGCCGTCGGTATCTCCGTCCTCCGGCCGGTCGGCCGGTCTGCACCGGCGCTCGGCGCTGACGTTCTCCGGCGCCGTGCCGACCAACTGCCGGAACAGGGTGACGATCTGCCGGAAGAAGACATCGGGAACGCGGGTGCCGGAGGTGCAGACGGCCCCGAGGGTCCGTCCTTCGATGAACCGCTGGAGGCCCACACCGCTGACCTCGATGATGTCCGGAACACCGGTGATCCGGCCGTCCAGGGCCGTCAGCAGTTGTTCCTCCGAGACGAAGCAGCGCCGGTCGAACCAGAGGAGACCGGCACGCGGCTCCCGGCACTTCCACCGCCCCGACCGCTCGCTCCCCTTTGCACCGGGCAGCGGAAAAACATAGGTTTCGTGGTGATATCCGTGGAGCGGGCCCTCGACCACGCTCTCGTCACCGCTCGCCTCGGCCGCGTGCAGCCGGGCAGGGGAAGCTGAATCGGGTGACATTGCCTGTTTCTCTCGCCCAGGACCCTTCCGCAGGGTACAGAAGTGGGAGCACGCTACTCCTCCTCCGGCATGCATCGTGGCAGACGCCGTTCCGTCGTCGACTCGGATCCCACTGGACGGCTACGGAACGCACGCTTGTGCCACGGCGTCTCCACCCGCGCCCCGTCCGGCCCCACGGCCCGCGGCGCGACCAGCCCGTTCCCAGCGTCTCGGCCCGCGGCGCGACCTGCCCGTTCCGGTCCCTCGGCCCCGCGGTGCGGTCCACCTGGCCCGGTCACCGCCGTGGCCGTCGTACCGCCCGCGGCTCAGGTCTGCGCGCGGACCAGGTCCAGGACCGTCGACAGCGAGTCCACGACGGCCGTGGCGCCGGCGGCGCGCAGCAGCTTCTCCTTGCGGTAGTTACGCGCGTAGCCCAGGAACGGGACTCCGGCGCGGTTCGCGGCGATCAGATCCGTGGGGGTGTCGCCGATCATCAGGGACGACGACGGCGCCGCGCCCATCGCGTTCAGGGCGCGGTTGAGGCAGTGCGGGTCCGGCTTCAGGCGCTGGAGGTCCTGGGTACGGCCGTAGATGTGCGGGGTGAAGCAGGAGGTGAGGCCGCGGCCGTGCAGGTAGGCGCGCACCACCCGGGGGGAGTTGTTGGTGGCGACGGCGAGCCGGGAGCCGACGGCCGTCCAGGTGCGGATCAGCGGGTCGGCGTACGCGGTGGGCATCGCCGTGGCCGTGGCCCGCAGTTCCTCCTGGGTCAGCCGCTCCTCCAGTTCGGCGACCAGGTCGCTGCCGGGGTGCCTGCGGTCCACGGCGCGCAGCACGACCTGCGGGTCCGGGGACTGCCGTTCGGGCTCCGTGAGCAGGCCGCGCAGTCCCCGCCCGGCCAGCCACTCGACGACGTCCACCGCCACGTGCTCCGCCGTGTGCCCCGCGAACAGACGGCAGATCGGTCCGTCGAAGTCCCAGAGCACGACGCGTGCGCGCGCGATCAGCGCCCGGAGCGTCTCGGTCTCGTCCCGGGTGTCGCCCGGGTGGTCGTTCTCGGTCTCGGCTGTCACCGGTTCAGTCTGCGCCGTATCAGAAGTCACTAAGAGAGTGTCAGGTCCGATGTGATGGTTTCCCAGAGTGCGTCGAACCACTTCTGCGATTGCTCCACGAACGCGGCGTCCCGCTGACCGGCCCGCTTCTCGAAGGAGAAGAGGAGGGACTGGGAGCCCAGGGTGTCGTACATCTCCAGGGTGCCGCCGTCCGTGGACTCCTCGCGGCGGGTGACCATGTAGTAACCGATCAGCGCCTCCGCCCCGTTGAGCAGGTACAGCTTCACCGGCGGGGTGAACGGCAGCGCACGGAACGTGACGCGCACGTCGACGTCGTGCGTGGAGCGCAGCGCCTGGAGGTTGTACTTCAGCACCTGGCCCTGGGCGTTGCGCATCGCCAGCCAGCGCTCGTGGACCGGGTCGTCCGCGCCGCGGCCCTCGACCGGGACCGGGAAGGCGAGGTTGATGTCCCGGGACGGCAGCAGGATGCGCACGTCGAGGGTCTCCGGGCGGATGCGGCCCTCGTGGATCTGGCGCAGCGGGTTGCTCATCGCCAGCATCAGGGTCTCGGCGGTGAGGCAGACCGCGTCGACGCGGACCCGGGGTGCCGAGAACGCCTCCGCCAGCCGGGGGCTCAGGCCGACCATGGTCGGCTGCGGTTCGTCGACCGCGGGCGCCGGTTCGGCGATGCGCGGCGGGCTGCCCTTGCTTACGCCGGTGAGCAGGCCGTCCTCCTGGAGCACGCGCAGCGCCTGGCGCACGGTGCCGCGTTCCACGCCGAACTCCTCGGCCAGTTCGGCCTGCGTGGGCAGGCGGTCCCCCGCTCTGAGGTCTCCGGCACGGATGCGCTCCCGCAGGGCGTCGGCGATCTCCTGCGCTGTGAGCCTCTTGCTGCCGTTCACTGCCACGCTCTCCTGGGTCACGACCAAACGCTACAACTTCTATCCATCTAGAGGGAGTTACCGAGAAGTTGTTTATGGATAGTAGCCAAGTGGGGACAACATAGGCAAAGTTGGTTGCCAACTTCTCCAAGTTGGCGGATGTTTTGCTTCCCGGCAGCCTGAAGGGGGAATCACCATGCCTGCCCTCGCCCTCATATCGGCCGTCTTCGTCGTCGGCTTCGAACAGTTCGTGCAGTGGAAGTACGGAGCCGTCGGGCTGGTCGGCCTGCTGCTGCTCACCATAGGGGTCAAGGCCGACAACCCGGCGGTCAGCTCGGCCGGAGCGGTGCTGCTCGCCGTGCTGGTGGCCGGTCCGGCCCTATGACGTCCCCCATGGCGTCTCCCATGACGTCCCCCATGGCGTCTCCCATGACGTCCCCTATGACATCAGCTGCAACTCCGAACTGATCGTCTCCCACAGCGCGTTGAACCACAGATGCGACTGCTCGACGAAGGTCGTGTCGCGCGCCCCGGCCCCCTGCTCGAAGCCGAACAGCACCGAGCGGGTGCCGTCGGAGTCGTACATCTCCAGGTGCTCCTGCTCGATCTCCCGTTCCCGCCGGGACAGCGTGTAGTAGGCGAACAGCGCCTCGGCGCCGTTGAGCAGGTACAGCTTCACCGGCGGGGTGAACGGCACCGCCCGGAACGAGACACGGACGTCGATGCCGTGTGTGGCGCGCAGCGCCAGCAGGTTGTGCTGGAGCACCTGGCCCTGCGCATTGCGCTGGGCCAGCCAGCGGCGATGCAGCAGCCCCGCGGCCGACGCCTCCACCGGGGCCGGGAAGGCCAGCTCGATGTCGCGGCTGGGCAGCAGGACCCGGACATCGACCTTGGCCGGTTTCAGTCGGCCGGCATGGATCTGCCGCAACGGTTCGCCGATCGCCAGCGTGAGCGAAACCGAGGTGAGGCACAGAGCGTCTATCTCGACATGTGGAGCCGCGAAGGCGGCGGCCACCCGGGACGCGAGGGCCACCATGGTGGGCTGCGGAGGGGCCGCCGGACCGGCCAGGGCCGGAAAGGGGACCGGGCCGGGGGCGACAGTGGCGGGCGAGCCCTTGGAAACGTTGGTGAGCAGATGTTCCGATTGCAGGATGCGCAGCGCCTGGCGCACGGCACCGCGCTCCACGCCGAACTCGTCGGCGAGCCTGGCCTGCGTGGGCATGCGCTCGCCGGGGCGGAGCACGCCGGACCTGATCCGGGCGCGCAGTTCGTCGGCCACTTCGTGATGTGACTTCTGTGGCCGCTGTGACCTCTTCCGCCCAGTGGCGGGGGCGTGTTCCGGGTCCACACAGAAACACTACAACTTCCCGCCATCTTTCGGCAGTTCATGGGAAGGTGGTTATTAGCCGCTTCCAAGCGGAGATAAGTACAGTGAAGTTGGTAGCCAACTTAATCGACATGGTCAAACTTCCCGGTGGTTGGCCGATCGGGTTCCCTTCCGGAGGGGAGCCGGGAGCCTGGCCGGTCCGGCTCGACCGTGTGTCGAACCGCCCGCCGCCGGAGCACAGCCACAACCGAACAGCCACAACTGAACAGCACGGCCGCACAGCCACAACTCAACAGCCGCACCTCGGCGTCGCCGTTGCGACGCCGACGATGCGGCAAGCGCGGCTCGGCAGCCGTACCGCACAGCCACAACTGAACAAGCTCGCTACGGATGATCCACCAGTTCAGCAGTTCAGCAGTTCAGCAGTTCAGCAGTTCAGCAGTTCACGATCCGGCGATCCGGCGGTTCCGCACGGCCGGCCGGGAGGAAGGAGCGTCAGAAGACGTCCGGGCACCACGGTCGCCTGGGCGTGTGCAGCAGGGCGTCGGCCACATGGGCGGCGCCCTCTCGTACGTCCTCGATCCGGCCCAGCGCCGCGAGCCGCACGGCCGACTCGTCCCCGAGCCACAGCGTGGCCAGTTCGGAGATGTCCAGGACGAGTTCCGCGCTCTCGTCGGTCGGTGTGCAGCTCGCGCCCGTCGGCGAGGCGTCCAGCCGGAACCGGCCGCCGGCCAGGCCCTGCCGGTCGACGACCTCCAGCACCAGCGTGCCGCTGGTGTCGTACGTCCGCGCCTCCAGCGCCCGTACGACGTCCAGGATCCGCACCCACAGCCAGTCCGCCTGGGTGGTGATCCGGGCGGCGCGGGGGTCCGGCAGCAGGAGCGGGAGCAGGTCGTCCGGCCCGCGCCAGTCGCTCTTGACCTTGACGATCCAGTCGATCGAGCACAGGTAGTGCCACAGGGCGCGCTCGGCCGCCGGGGTCGAGGCGAGCAGCCAGCTCACGTCGGCGGTGTTCTGCGGCTGCTTGGCCTCCCAGGTGTCGTCCGCCCGGTAGGAGACCAGGCCCTCCAGTTCCCCGGAGGCGGAGCGGTAGGCGGCGTAGAACGGCTCGGTCCACGCGTCCCCGAAGCGCACGGCGCCCGTGTTCAACTGCCACCACAGGTCGGCGCGGCTGACCGCGCCGGGCTGGCCGCGGCGCACCCGGTCGTGCAGTTCCGGGCCCGTCTTGCGGACCTCCGCCCCGTCCACCAGGTCGATCCGGCCGCCGTCCGCCGGGCCCGACCAGCGGGGGTCGAGTCCGGCCCGGGGTACGTCGACGGTCCACTCGGTGGCCCAGGTGGCGGGGCCGAAGCCGTAGCGGCCGTAGATCGGGTACTCGGCGGCGATGAGCGTGGCGACGACGTCCCCGCGGTCCTTCGCCGCGGCGAGGTCCTGGCTCATCATGCGGGTCAGCAGGCCGCGGCGGCGGTGCGTGGGGGAGACCGTCACGTTGGAGACGCCGTCCGCGGGCAGGACGGCCCCGCCCACCGCGGTGATCTCCTGGGCGAAGGAACGGTACGTCGCCACGCAGCGGTCGCCGTCGAAGGCGCCGAGCAGGCGGCCGGGGACGAACTGGGGGCGGCGGCTCTCCAGCTGTTCCGGTGTCGGGGTGGGCGGGCGGAGGAAGCCGGTGTTCAGGGCGCGGTGCCAGTCGGGCAGCTCGGACTCGGTGACAGGGCGGACGTCGGTCATGGGGTCACGGTAGGTGCGGGGCGTTGTCATGTCGCGGGAATTTGCGCGCCCGCCCCGCCCGTCCCCCACCTGACTGCCCGGCCCGCCCGTCCCCCGCCTGGCTGCCCGGCCCGGCCGGCCCGGCCGACCCGACCGGCGGACGGCCTGGCCACCGGACCGTCCGTCACAGCAGGAGGTCGTCCACCTGGGCCTCGCCCTCGCGGTAGCGGCGGGCGATCTCCGCGCTGCAGTCGTCCGCCGTGCGCTGGAGGTGGTGGCGGCGGCGGCTGGCCTGCCGCTCGTAGCGGACGAGGCGGCACAGCGCCGACTTGAGTTCCTGGTCCGTGCGCGCCTGGAGGTCGGACAGCTCGACCTCGGCGAGCATGTCGGCGGCGGCCCGCCGGTACTCCTCGCCGTGCGGCGTCCCCACCGTGACGTGGCGGGCCGAGGAGCGGTGCCGCGCCGGGGCGTCGGTGAGGATCTCCGGCAGCCGGTCGACCACGGAGGCGTCCTCGGCGTCCACCACGGACGCCGTGCCGCGCCGCGCCAGCTCGGCGCGGAGGATGTCGATCCGTCCCTGGAGCAGCCGCCGTACGTAACTGAGGTCCGCCTCGTCGCGTTGCGCGTCCCGGCGCAGGATCCGCAGCTCCGGCAGGCTCATACGGATCAGGTCCTCTCCCGGTGGGCCGGCGGGCAGCGTCGGGCTGTCGCAGCGCTGCACGGGTGGCCGGTGCGTCTCCTGCCCGCCCGCGAGGGCGGCCGTGACCGCACCGGACGGCTGCCCGATACTCGATGTGCTCATGTGTCTCTACCCGTCCCCTCGACCGGCGTACGGGAGCATCGTGCCACCCCAAGTGGCAGCTATGCGGCCGAGTGCCCCCGAACAGCCCCAGATGGGGGGGTAAGGAGCAAAAATCGGCCCTCCCGCAGGCCCTTTCGGACCTGCTGCGAACCGGTTCCGGGCACCCGGCATCATGGTCGGCATGCGTGCAGTGGTGCAGAGGGTGGACGGCGCGAGCGTCGTCGTGGACGGGGAGACGGTCGGGTCGATCGACGGCGAGGGGCTGTGCGTCCTGGTCGGGGTCACCCACGAGGACACCAAGGAGAAGGCGGCCCAGCTCGCCCGCAAGCTCTGGACCCTGCGCATGCTCCAGGACGAACGGTCGTGCAGCGACGTCGACGCCCCGCTGCTGGTCATCAGCCAGTTCACGCTGTACGGCGACGCGCGCAAGGGGCGCCGGCCCACGTGGAACGCCGCCGCGCCCGGCGAGGTCGCCGAGCCGCTGGTCGACGAGGTGGTCGCCCGGCTGCGTGCCCTGGGCGCGACGGTGGCGACGGGCCGGTTCGGCGCGCAGATGCGGGTCTCGCTGACGAACGACGGCCCGTTCACCGTCCTGCTGGAGATGTGAACGAGTCGCCGGCGCTCAGCCGAAGTGCCGCCGGGAGCGCCGCGTTCGTCTGCGGCGCCGTCGTGGCTGGTCGCTCCCCCAAGTTCTCGGCTTCGCTCGAACAGGGGGGACCCCCAGTTCCCCGCGCCCCTTAAAAAAGGGGCGCGGCCTGACCGCTGCGGATTTCACATGGGCCCGGGACCGGGGTGGGGCTACGGCTCGACCACGGTCTCCTGGGCCGCCGCCGTGTCCCCGGCCATCAGCCGCGCGTCCGTCGGCACGTTCCGCTTGACCAGGGCGAGGGCGACCGGGCCCAGCTCGTGGTGGCGGGCCGACGTCGTGATGAAGCCGATCTTGCGGCCGTCGGGGTCCTCGTCCGCGACGCGGATCTCGGTCCCGGGCGGCGGCAGGTGCACCTCGCTGCCGTCGAGGTGCAGGAAGACCAGGCGGCGCGGGGGCTTGCCCAGGTTCTGCACGCGGGCGACGGTTTCCTGGCCGCGGTAGCAGCCCTTCTGGAGGTGGACCGCGGAACCGATCCAGCCCAGCTCGTGCGGGATGGTGCGGTGGTCGGTCTCGAAGCCGAGGCGGGGACGGTGCCGCTCGACCCGCAGCGCCTCGTGGGCGAGGATCCCGGCGGGCGGCCCGGCCTTCTCCGCGTACGCCTCCAGGTCGGCGCGGGGCAGGAAGAGATCACGGCCGTACGCCGTCTCGCGCACGACGACGCCGTCGGGGACCTCGGTGATCGAGCCCGCGGGCAGGTGGACCACGGCGAAGTCGGCGGTCCGGTCGGCGACCTCGACCTGGTAGAAGAACTTCATCGACTCCAGGTACGCGATCAGCGCCTCCTGGGTGCCCGGTTCCACGTGGGCCCAGACCGTGCTGCCGTCGTCCACCAGGTACAGGGCGTGTTCGATGTGGCCGTGCGCGGACAGGACCAGCGCCTCGGTGGCCTCGCCCACCGGCAGCTCGCTGACGTGCTGGGTGAGCAGGAGGTGCAGCCAGCTCAGCCGGTCCGGACCGGAGACGGTCACCACACCGCGGTGCGAGAGGTCGACGAATCCGGTGCCGTCGGCGAGGGCGCGCTGTTCGCGGAACAGGTCGCCGTAGTGGGCGGCGACACCTTCGTCCGCACCCTCGGCGGGGACGGCGCCGGGCAGGGACAGCAAGGGACTCTTCATACGGACAAGCCTACGACTCGGTGGTCGAGCACTTGAGGGAGCAGTCGCGGCAACGGCCGTAGATCGCGAAGTGCTTCATGTCCGTGTCGAAGCCGAAGTTCGCGCGCAGCTTGGCGGTGAACTCGGCGGCGACCGACACGTCCGCCTCGATGACGTTCTGGCAGTCCCGGCACACGAGGTGTATGTGGTGGTGCCGGTCGGCGAGGTGGTAGGTGGGGGCGCCGTGGCCGAGGTGGGCGTGCGAGACGAGGCCCAGTTCCTCAAGCAGTTCCAGGGTGCGGTAGACGGTGGAGATGTTGACTCCGGACGCCGTCTTGCGCACTTCCACCAGGATGTCGTCGGGCGTCGCGTGTTCCAGGGTGTCCACGGCTTCGAGCACGAGTTGCCGCTGCGGCGTCAGCCGGTAGCCACGCTGCCTGAGGTCGCTCTTCCAGTCGGTGCTCACCACAGGTCCAGTCTAGGGCGGCCCGGACCGGTCATGCCCCGGACGACAGGACAACGTCCCCGGGGCCGCCGGTGAGACCGCCGCGGTACCCGGACACGCGGACGTCCCGATCGGTACTGTCGATCCCGGCACCGGCCTTCGATGCGGAGGAAGTCCCCCATGACCGCTCAGTATCCGGAATCGCGCCTTGAGCCGCTGATCCCGATGCCCGCCCTCACCCCCGAGGCGCTGCGCACCGCGGTGGAGAGGCTGACACCGAGCCGCGTGCCCGCGTTCGTGCAGGACCTCGTCGAGGCGACGACCAACGCCCAGCAGGCCCAGTCCCTCGCCCCCCTGCGTACCTTCGTCCATACCTGGGGTGTCTTCGTCGCCGTCCAGCGCCACCCTTCCCGCGCAGCGCGATTGCGTCACCTGGAGGAGGTGATCAGCGCAGGTGCGGAGGACCCGACGGAAGCCATCGCGGAGATCCGGTCCATCCAGGCCGCGGCGGAGGCTGAGGCAGGTCTGTGAGCGACTGGAAGTGGGACTACGACCCGAGTGAGGAGTACCCGGCCTACTTGAAGAAGGCGATGCCGTCGTCCGGCATGTCGTCGGGCAGGGCCTTCGCCCAGCGTTCGACCTCCTCCGGGGTGACGACCTTCTTCAGGTGGGCGGACATGTAGGGGCGCAGCTCGACCTCCGGGGTCTGCTTCTCGCCGACCCACATGAGGTCGCTGTTCACATAGCCGTACAGACGCTTGCCGCCGGTGTACGGGCGGGCGCCGGCGGACTGGAGGACCGCGTCGGTGGCCAGGTCGATCTGCGGCTTGCGGTCGGCCAGCTCGCCGTACCAGACCTCGACGACGCCGTCGTCGCGGACCAGCGTGACCTTGACCCTGCGGTCGGGGTCGATCCGCCAGAAGCCGGACTCCGACTCCAGCGGGCGGACCTTGTTGCCGTCCTTGTCCAGCACCCAGGTGTGGGAGTGGTACTCCAGGAAGTCCCGGCCGTCGTGGCCGAAGGTGACCTCCTGGCCGAAGTTGCACTTCTCCGAGCCGGGGAAGTCGTGAACGCCCGCCCCGGCCCAGCTGCCGAGCAGGAAGGCCAGGGGGACGAGGTCCTTGTGCAGGTCCGACGGAATCTCGATCATGAGCAGTGGTTCCTGGATCGGTTCTGGTACGAGCTCAGCGCTGGCCCTGGTACAGCTTCTTCACGGCCAGCCCGGCGAAGGCGAGAACGCCGACACAGACCAGGACCAGCAAGGTTTCGAAGAAGATCTCCACGGGTGCTCCTTGAGCGGAAGTGGACGTACAGAGCCGGGGCCCCAGCTTACGTCAGCCCTTCTTGACACCTTCCACGAAGGCCGCCCATACGGCTGTCGCGAAGACGAGGGTTCCCCGGGAGGGGTCCTTGCTGTCCCGGACGGGGACCAGGGGGAGGTGGTCGGCGACCTCTACGCAGTTGCCGCCGTCCGGGTTGCTGTGACTGCTCCGACGCCAGTCGGCTCCGGCCAGGAGGTCGTCGGAGACTTCAAGGCACTCACCGCCGTCCGGATTGCTGTGACTGCTTTTGCGCCAGCTCACGGCGCTCAGATCTATGACTCGCACGGCGCTTCCTCCAACGTCCGCAGGATGAACTTGCGCGACTCCCCCAGAGTCAGGGCCACGTCACGCATCGCATCGTACTTTCGCTGGAGCAGTTCAACTGAGCTGTTTTCCTCGATCAGTTCGCCGCGGTGGGCATTCTCCGTGTACGCCACAGTCGTGCCGTCAAGCAGCCTGAGGAACATCACGGCTGTACTCACCAGCCCGTAGAGGCCGGAGCCCTGGGGCAGCACCTGGACAGCGATGTCCGGGCGCTCAGACACCTCCAGCAGGTGCTCCAGTTGGGCCCGCCACTCGCCCGGGTCACGCAGGGGTGTGCGCAGAACGGCTTCTGCAAGCAGAGCGCGGAAGGGCGGGGCGTTGTCCCCTTCCAGCAGCTTCCGACGTCCCGTGCGTGCCTCGACCTGCTGCTGAAGTTCCTCGCCGCGATAGCCGCCGAGCGACAGAACCTCGCGCGCGTAGCCGTCCGTCTGGAGCAGCCCCGGCAGAATGCTCACGCCGTAGTGCCACAGGCAGACCGCTTCGCCCTCCAGCAGCATGTACCGCCGATACTGCTCCTTGAACTGCGTGGGATCCCCCACCGCCAGTTCCCACAGTGCCAGCAGCAGCCCCGGTGTGCCGTAGTGCTGATCCAGCGCCTCCGCCACCTCGGGGCTGCCCAGGGTCGCTCCGCTCTCCAGTTTTCCGAACAGGGACGGATCCCAGCCGACCACCTTGCCCAGGTCCCGCAGGCTCTCCCCGCTGGCCGTGCGGAGCGACCGCAACTCCTCCGCGAACCGCTTCCTCGGTTCCTGGCTGCGCCCCGTGATCACTCGTCTCGTTGGCATCGCGTCCCCCGGATGTCGTCCGGATACGGAGAGTAGTCCAACGGTCGCACACAGCGCAGGAGTTCACCGAAAGGGGCCGCCGGGGCGGGACGCCTCAGCCCAGGAGCTGGCTCTGGAGCGCCACCGTCTGCTGGAAGGGAACGGCCGCGGCGCGGCCCGGACGGGACTGCACCACCACGCCGACGACGTCGCCCGCGCCCAGGTACGCCTGCCTGACCTGCGCCGCGCCGTACGGCTTCACCTCGTCGTAGGCGAGGCGCGTGACCCCGCTGACGTCGGCGTCGGACGGGAACCCCTCGTCGTACAGGGTCTCGGCGGCGCCCCGGGCGGCGTACACCGGAGAGTCGAACTCGGTGATGTCCCCGAGCACCTCCTCGGCCGCCGTCGCCGTGTCGAACTGGAGCAGGTAGATGCCGGTGCGGGTGCCGTCCTCGGTGGTCCAGCCGCGGGCCGCGATGTGCCGCAGCCCGTAGTCGGTGAGCAGTTGCCCGACCTTGGCCCGGTCCCCGTGCGTCCCGTAGAGCGCCAGGAAGTCCCTCGTCGCCAGCCAGCCGTCCGTACCGCGCAGCGCCTTGTCGGCCTTCGCTCCCCCGGGCGCGGGCAGCACCAGCTTGCGCAGGTCCGCGTAGTGGCTGCCGGTCATGTTGGTGGGGGCGAGCGGCCCCGGCTTGCCGGGCGGCAGCGGGGCCGCGCTGATCTCGGGGTACGGCCAGCGCCCGTCCTGCTCGGTGGCGAGGCCGGGTACGTCCGTGCGCTCCATCCGGGTGATCCCGTACGCCGTTCCCGTCCCCACCGCCGCGAAGACCGCGACGGCGGCGGTCCAGCGCAGGACGGCACGCAGGACGCGGCGGTCCTTGGGCGGAGCACCAGGAGCGTCCGGTATGGATGCGTCCGGTATGGAGGTGGTCTGACCGGGGGCGGTGCCGACGGCTTCGTCCTGTACGGGGGCGGCCTGCGCGGCGGAGGTGCCGACCGGGACGTCCTGTGCGGGGACTGTCCCGGCGGGGTCGGCCCGGTCCGCCGGGGGCCGGTCGAGGGCGAGGGGTGTCTGTGCGGCGTCCGTCGGCTGCGGCTGCTCGGTCATACGGCCATTCCCGGATCGTCGATGCGGTCGAGTTGCTCGGTGAAGAACTGCGTGGGGAGGCCCGCGTCGATCGGTTCCGGTCCGTCCGCGGTCACGGTGACCAGCACGTCTCCCACGTACCCGGCACAGAACGCCGTGCCCAGCTCGTCGCTCTTGCCCTTGGGCGTCAGATAGCAGCGGGTGCCCTTGTGCCCCTTGATCTCCGGGCCCTTGCGGAGGAGGTCCGCGCTGTCGATGAACGTGTTGAGGCTCGTCGACATCCGCCGTACGGCGGAACTGTTCTTCAGCCGCAGCAGCGTGACGGAGAGCGTGACGGAGTTGTCGTTGGAGAAGGTCCCCCCGGGGATGAGGTAGCTGCGCATCGCCATGCCCTGGATGTGCTGCTCGTCGACCAGCTTCTCCATCTCCCGGCGCGAGGAGCTGGGCAGCCCCTTCAGGGACTGCTTGCGCAGGTCGGTGGCCTGCGCGCCGTTGAACTCGGCGTCCACGCCGAATTTCCCGAGGTCCGGCCCCTCGGTGTAGCCGTAGGAGCTGAACGGCACGAACATGCCGCTCAGCCCGGACGCGGACTTCTTGCCCTCGCGGTCCTTCCGCCGGTCGTCCTTCGCGTCGTCGCCGCCCGTCGGCGGGAACGTCCACGTGGGCTTGCCGGCGTCGCGGTCCGCGTCCTGCACGGTCACGGCGGTGTAGCCGACACCGCCGAGCACGGCGCAGACCAGCAGCGCGGATGCGGCGACGGCGGCGATACGGCGGGGACGGATCCTGCGGGCGGGCTTCTCGGGGTTCTCGGTGTTCTCGGTGTTCTCGGGGTTCTCGGGGTTCTCGGTGTTCTCGGTGTTCTCGGGGTTCTCGGGGTTCTCGGGGTTCTCGGGGGTCGCGGGGGTCGCGGAGGCCGCGGGGGCCTCCGGGGTCACGGAGGCCGCAACGGCCTCGGTCGGCTCAATGGCCTCAGAGTTATCAACGACATCAACGACACCAAGGGCGTCAAGGGCCTTGGGTGCCTCGGCCGTCTCTACCGCCCCCAGGATCTCGGCGCTCTCGGCACTCTTCGCACCCTCGCTGTCCTCAGGGACCTCAGAACCCTCAAAGACCTCAGGAGTCTCGGGCTTCTCGCTCACAGCTTCCCCATCTGCCGCTCGGCCAGGTCCAGGATCTTCTCCTTGGAGACCGGCTTGGTGTCGTGGATGAAGATCTCCACGGAGATGTCGCCGCGCCAGGCGTGCGCCTCGGCCGAGTACACCGGGACGTAGCCCGACTCCCGGTAGGGCTTGTCGTGCACGTACGCCTGCCCGGAGCCGGTTCCGGGCACGGGCCAGCTCCGGGTGCCGTCCTGGCTCTCGGCCCAGTAGCGGTCGCCCCCGGTCGCCTCGGACGCCGCCAGGTCCAGTTCCTGGCGGTACTGCGCGAGGACGACCTCGACCTCGTACGTGTCCCCCACCCGCCACGACGTGCCGACCGCGCGGCGGAACTGCGTGTCGGTGAGAATTTCGAACTGGGCGGCCGGGTGCTTGTACCAGTTCGAGTACGCGGCCTGGTCCAGCCAGCCGTCGTCGACCCCCTCCAGGAACCCGTCGCGGGTCCCCGCGGGCCGCGCGATCAGCAGTTTGCGCAGGTCGCCGTCGGTCTTGACGCGGCGGTCCTGCGCCGCCGACAGCGGCTCGACCTCGCCCTTGGCCTGCTTGACGACGGGCTGCGAGAGCGAGGGCAGCTCGGTGGGCTCGCGGTCCGCCTGGATGAGATAGCCGGTGCAGGTGCCGGCGACGACGCCGAGCACGGCGGCGACAGCGACCAACGCGGTCGTACGGCCGCGCCGCCGCGGGCGGGCCGGGCCGACGGGATCGGCCAGATCGACAGGATCGGTCAGACCGACGGGACCGACGGGACCGACGGGATCAGCCGAACCCGCAGGGTCGGCCGGGTCGGGCAGCCCGGGTGCCCCGGGCAGGCTGAGTGCGGTCGACTCGACCGCTTCGGCGGCCGGTGCCGCCTCGTCCGGTCTTTCCGGACCTTCCATGACATCCCCCAACAGAAGTGGAGCGCGTCTTCCACATCGCGCGCACAGATGACCCACGGCAAACACGCATCGTTGTAGGGAAGTTGATTACGATTCGGCCATGGCGAAGAAGCTCGTGATCAAGGTGACGGCAGGGGCCGATGCCCCCGAGCGCTGCTCACAGGCGTTCACGGTCGCGGCGGTGGCCGTGGCCAGCGGGGTGGAGGTCTCCCTGTGGCTGACGGGCGAGTCCTCGTGGTTCGCGCTGCCGGGCCGGGCAGCGGAGTTCGAGCTGCCGCACGCGGCCCCGCTGCCGGACCTGCTGGAGTCGGTGCTGGCGGCCGGCCGGGTCACCCTGTGCACCCAGTGCGCCGCCCGGCGTGAGATCTCGGAGAAGGACGTCATCGAGGGCGTCCGGATCGCGGGCGCGCAGGTCTTCGTCCAGGAGGCGCTGGGCGAGGAGACCCAGGCCCTCGTCTACTGACGTACTGACGAGACCCGGTCGGCGGAGCCGGTGCCCCTGCCGGGGCACTAATGCCGCTTCTTGCCGTCCAGCTCGTCCCACCACTCGTCGGACTGCGCGTCGCCCGAGGGATCGTCCCACCAGCGGTCCCCGGGACCCCGCCGGTTGGCGACCATCGCCGCGACCGGCGGGATGACCATGGCCACCACGCACATGGCGACGGCCGCGGGCACCGACCAGATGCGCACGACCGCCCAGGCCAGAACGAAAAGCGCGATGCAGACGCCCATCATGGCGAAGTACAGGTGACGCCGCCGTGCGTACATAAGACCAGAGTAGGTCCGCAACGGCCGCAGGGCCCGCGTCCGGTCCGGCCTCAGCGCCCGCGTCCGGTGCGGCGTCCGGTCCGCAACGGCCGCAGGGCCGCGTCCCAGGCGTCCGGCCGTGGGGCGCGGCCCTCCGGCCGCCGAGTGGTACCGCTTCTCAGACCGCGATCGCGACCTCCGCGAGACCGCCCTGCTGGGCGACCACCGTGCGGTCGGCGGTGGCTCCGGGCACGAGGGCGCGGACGGTCCAGGTGCCCCCGGCCGCGTAGAAGCGGAACTGCCCGGTGGCGGAGGTCGGGACCTCCGCGGTGAACTCGCCGGTCGAGTCCAGGAGGCGGACGTAGCCGGTGACCGGCTCGCCGTCGCGGGTCACCTGGCCCTGGATCGTGGTCTCACCGGGCTTGATCGTCGAGGCGTCCGGGCCGCCGGCCTTCGCTCCACACATGCTGCTTCTCCAGAGGTCAGAGGTTTCTGAGGGCGGTCGGGTCGCTCACTTGCCGGAGCCGAGCTCGATCGGCACGCCGACCAGGGAGCCGTACTCGGTCCAGGAACCGTCGTAGTTCTTGACGTTCTGCACGCCCAGCAGCTCGTGCAGCACGAACCAGGTCAGCGCGGAACGCTCACCGATACGGCAGTAGGCGATGGTGTCCTTGGCCAGGTCCACGTCCTCCTCGGCGTACAGCTCCTTCAGCTCGTCGTCCGACTTGAAGGTGCCGTCGTCGTTGGCGTTCTTCGACCACGGGATGTTCTTGGCCGACGGCACGTGGCCGGGACGCTGCGACTGCTCCTGCGGCAGGTGCGCCGGGGCGAGCAGCTTGCCGGAGAACTCGTCGGGGGAACGGACGTCGACCAGGTTGTACGAGCCGATGGCCGCCACCACGTCGTCGCGGAACGCGCGGATGGACGTGTCCTGGGCCTTGGCCCGGTAGTCGGTCGCGGCGCGCTCGGGCACCTCGGAGCCGTCGACCAGCTCACGGGCGTCCAGCTCCCACTTCTTGCGGCCACCGTCGAGGAGCTTGACGCTGTCGTGGCCGTAGAGCTTGAAGTACCAGTAGGCGTACGACGCGAACCAGTTGTTGTTGCCGCCGTAGAGGATCACCAGCGTGTCGTTGGCGATGCCCTTCTTCGACAGCAGCTTCTCGAAACCGGTCTGGTCGATGAAGTCGCGCCGGACCGGGTCCTGGAGGTCCTTCGTCCAGTCGATCCGGACCGCGTTCCTGATGTGGTTCTTCTCGTACGCGGTCGTGTCCTCGTCCACCTCGACGACGACGATGTCCGCGTCGTCCAGGTGCTCCTGCAACCAGTCGGCATCGACCAGGACGTCGCTGCGGCTCATGCTGTCTCTCCTCCGGGGCAGTTACGGCGGGCGTGCGGGTACGTGCGGGTGCGTGCGGCGCGGGCTCCTCGGGGGAGCGCGCACGGGTGCCCTGAGCAGGGCGGCTGGGGAACGCGGAAGCCGGGCTTCCGATCAGAAAGGGCGACAGAGCATGGCGGCCACGCGGCACAGGTCCACTGCCCGCCGCTTCGTGAGGTCCGCCCGTCCCCGGGACTGGGGGACGCTTGTCTGGCACCGCATGGCCTCGATCGTAGGGACGGACAGCCGGGCATGTCACCGGCATGTCGCATGCTGAGACGCGATCGTCCGCCATTCGGGATCACGAGACCACCCGGACGGCCGCGTGCCGCGCACGGGACCGTGCGCGGCACGCGGACAGCTGAGGTTCGGACGCACTCGTCTCGCCTGTCGGACGGTCTCCGGCCGGATCCGCCGGTGCCGCCGTCCCGCGGCGCGTGTCCCGTCCTACCCGGCCAGCTTGACGTTCGAACCCCGCACCGTGATCTCGACGCCGTCCGGCGCCGCCTGCACCTTGTCCAGCTTGATCCCGGCGGGCAGCTGGTCGACGGCCTGCTGGAAGTCGGTGATCTGCCGGACGCTGTCCTCGGAGATGTCCACACTGCCGATCTGGGGCAGTGAGTCGGCGTGCACCTGCACCGAGTCGCCCTCGACGGTGACCGTGCTGAGCACGGTCACCGGTTCGGGCAGCTTCTTGCCGAGGACGGTGGCGTCCACCGCGACCTTGATCTTGCCGTTGCCGCCGTCCGAGAGGCCGACCACCTGGGCGGTGACGCCGGGCGCGACCTGCGCGGTGCCGGACCTGGCGGCCTTCAGCAGCTCGTCGTAGGAGATGGTCGCGGTGCCCTCGGCGGTCTTAGCGGTGGCGGAGCTGAAGGAGCTGGAGAACGCGACGTCCTTCATGTCCGCCTTCAGGTCGTCGATGCGGACCGTCTGGCCGTCGGAGCCGGTGGGCGCCCGGTAGTCCTTGATCCCGACCTCCACGTCGTCCAGCGAGCCGCCGACCAGCTGGGTGAGGAAGGGGAAGCCGTTGATGGACACGTCCGGGGTGGCGGACAGGTTCTCCGTGGTCCGGAACTTGTCGGCCGCCTCGCTCTGGGCGAAGTGGACCGCGACGCGGTCGACGATCACGAACAGCACACCGAAGATCACAACGACGATCAGAAGTATTCGCAGCGCGCGCATGCGCTCCCCCACCTAGGCGGTCACCGACGCAGTCACCGTAACCCCAGGTGGGACGGGCCCCGGATTTTTGTCGATCACCTGTGACGTAGGCGGTCGCCGGGGCCCCGCCGGTCAGCCCAGGGCCTGGCCCAGGAGCCACACCGCGGGTGCCGCGGCCGACAGCGGGAGCGCGACGCCCGCCGTGAAGTGCACGAAGCGGGACGGATAGTCGTAGCCGGCGGCCCGGTGCCCGACCAGCGCGCAGACCGCCGCCGCGAGCCCGACCAGGGCGCCCTTCGCGCCGAGCCCCGTCATCCCGCCGACCGCGATGCCGGCGCCCGTCGCGGCGAGCAGCGAGACGACCACGGAGGCCGGGGTGGCCAGCGGCAGCGCGCGGGCGAGGACCGCCACGGCGACCGCGGCGGCGCCGACCGAGACGGCGTGCGGGTCGGCGCCCAGGTAGCCGGTCGCAACGACCGAGAGGGCGGTGGCGGCGACCGTCGCCATCAGCCCGTACATCCGCTCGTCCGGATCGGCGTGCGAGCGCAGCTGCATCACCAGGGCGAGCAGCACCCACACGCCCAGCGGGCCGAGGATGGCCGCGGGCGCGTGCTCGCGGCCCGCCGCCAGCAGCGCCACGTCCGCGGTGAGCGCCCCGGCGAAGGCGAGGGCGATGCCCTGCCGGGCGGGCCACATGCCGTTCAGCCGGAACCAGCCCGCCGCGGTCACGGCCTGGAGCACGACCAGGGGGACGACCAGCGCGTACGAGCCGATCGCCGCCGCGCCCGCGAGCAGCAGGCCGAGCAGCGCGGTGAGCGCCGCGGGCTGCATGCCGGGCTCGATGATCGGGGAACGGCCCTCCAGGCGGGCCCGCTGGGCGTCGGTGACGCGGGCGTTGCCGGCGAGGGTGGCGGGGCCGTACGTGGCACCGGCCGCGGCGTCCGGGGCCGCGTCCGGCATCGGGGCCGCGGCCGGGGCCGGGGTGGGCGGCTGGGCCTGGGGTGCCGGGTGTGCGGGGGGCGCGGCGGGGGCGGGACCGACGGGGTAGCCGTGCGTCGGCAGGTAGGCGGTCTCCTCGGCGGCCGACGGGACCGGTGCGTGGACCTGCGTCTCCCAGGTCTGTCCCTGCCACTGCTGGGTCTGCTGCCCGTCGTACCCGGACCTGTCGTGCCCGGACCCGTCGTACCCGGACCCGTCGTACCCCGACTGCCCCGACTGCTGGTACCCCGACTGGTCCGGATACGACTGGTCGTACCCGGGCTGTGCGTACCCGCCGGGGGCGTACCCGGCCTGGCCGTGGCCCGGCTGACCCGGCCACGCCTGCGGCGCCTGCTGCTGGTGAGGGGCCTGGTGCTGGTGAGGGGCCTGGTGCTGGGCCTGGTGGGGGGCGTGCTGCCCGCCCTGGGGCGGTTGCTGGTGTCCGTAGGGGTCGTACCCGTCGTAGGACCCGCCGTCGTACGGCTGATTGGTCATCGCTCACCCTCCTGCGAACGGCGGGAGCACCTCGACCGTGCCGCCCTCGGCCAGCCGTACCGTCTCATGCTCGCGGGTGCCCACGGGATCACCGTCGACGAGGAACGAGCATCGCCGCAGGACGCGCGTCAGTTCGCCGGGGTGTCGCCCGCGCACCGCGCCCAGCGCCTCAGCGAGGGTCGCCGCGTCGAAGGTCTCCTCGGCGACCCCGGCCGCGGCCTTCGCGGCGGCCCAATAGCGCACCGTGACCTTTGCCATCTCGTCCTCAAGTCCGTGCGTACGCCCGTATGCCGGTACGCCGATCATCCGTACGTAGAGTCGGGACCAGGCTAGCCCGCCCGGGAGGCCGCCCAGTCCCCGATGCGGGCCAGCAGGGTGGCGCCCGCCGCGTGCTCGGCGTGGCCCATGCCCGGTTCCAGCCAGAGTTCGCCGTGGTCACCGGAGGCGGCGGCCAGCATCCGGGGGTGGTCGAGCGGGAAGTAGCCGTCCTGGTCGCCGTGCACGATCAGCAGCGGGGTCGGCGCGATCCGGGCTGCCGCCCGCACCGGGGACAGCGGGACCGGGTCCCAGTCGCGGTGGTGGATACGGGTGCGGAAGCCGTAGCGGCCGACCAGGCGGCCCGCGGGACGGGTCACCAGCCAGTGCACGCGGCGCATGGGCGCGGTGCCGCGGTAGTACCAGCGGGCCGGGGCGCTCACCGAGACCACGGCGTCGGCGCCCGGGTGCAGCGCCGCGTGCCGCAGCACCACCGAGCCGCCCATGGAGAAACCGACCGTGACGACGCGCGCGTGCCCGAAGCCGCGGGCCCACTCCACCGCGGCGGCCAGGTCCAGCACCTCCCGGTCGCCGACCGTGGACCGGCCGCCGGACGCGCCGTGGCCGCGGAAGGAGAAGGTGACGACCGCGCCGTGGCGGGCCAGGGCCGCCGCCACCCGGCGCACGTGCGGCCGGTCCGCGTCGCCGGTGAAGCCGTGTGCGACGACGAACACCAGATCACGGGAGGGTGGCGGCGAGGCGTCGTATACGACCGTCCCCGGGTTGTATACGGAATCGATCGCAATGCCGTCAGCCGTGTGCAGAAACGTCCGTATAGGGGCGTGTCTGCTCGTCTCGGAGTGCGGACGGACGGTGGATCGTGCCACATGACCTGCCGGACCCTTGCTCATGTCGGCTATTCTGCTGGGCAGAGGACTCGGGCAGCGACGCCCCCGGGTCCTTTTGTGCTTTCGGAAGCGTTGTATACGAGGCGGGAAACCGCAGGTGTACGGGGCCCCCGGGATCGCAGAGCAGTACCGTACTGCCCACGTCCTCGCAGGGACCGAGGAGGAACCAGACGTATGAGTTCTCTGCTGCTCCTGACCAACGCCCTCCAGCCGTCGGCGGAGGTGCTCCCCGCCCTCGGCCTGCTGCTGCACAACGTGCGCGTGGCCCCGGCGGAGGGACCCGCTCTCGTCGACACCCCCGGTGCCGACGTCATCCTGATCGACGGACGGCGCGACCTCCCCCAGGTCCGCAGCCTGTGCCAGCTGCTGCGCTCCACCGGGCCCGGCTGTCCGCTCGTGCTCGTCGTCACCGAGGGCGGCCTCGCCGCCGTCACCGCCGACTGGGGCATCGACGACGTCCTGCTGGACACGGCCGGCCCCGCCGAGGTCGAGGCCCGGCTCCGGCTGGCCATGGGCCGCCAGCAGCTCGCGAGCGACGACTCCCCGATGGAGATCCGCAACGGCGACCTGTCGGTCGACGAGGCGACCTACTCCGCCAAGCTCAAGGGCCGGGTCCTGGACCTGACCTTCAAGGAGTTCGAGCTGCTGAAGTACCTCGCGCAGCACCCGGGCCGCGTCTTCACCCGGGCCCAGCTGTTGCAGGAGGTCTGGGGCTACGACTACTTCGGCGGTACCCGGACCGTGGACGTGCACGTACGGCGGCTGCGCGCCAAGCTCGGCCCGGAGCACGAGTCGCTGATCGGAACCGTCCGGAACGTCGGTTATCGATTCGTTACCCCCGAGAAGGGTGACCGCGCCCCGGAGGAGGCCAAGGCCAAGGCGGCCCGGCCAAAGCCGGAGGATGCGGACGCATCGACCGTCCTCGACGGGATCGAGGTCCGGGCCGAGGCATAGCCGCGGCACCGGCGGGGCATTGCTTCCGCACAGGGAAGCCCGATAGTCCCTGCCCAGAGCGGATCTCTCCGCGTAGACTCCGCGCGTGGCCAAGGTGACTCGGGACGACGTGGCGCGACTGGCGGGGACATCGACCGCCGTGGTCAGCTATGTCATCAACAACGGACCCCGGCCGGTCGCCCCGGCAACGCGCGAACGTGTCCTCGCGGCGATCAAGGAGCTGGGCTACCGTCCCGACCGGGTCGCCCAGGCCATGGCCTCACGCCGCACCGACCTGATAGGTCTGATCGTGCCGGACGCGCGCCAGCCCTTCTTCGGGGAGATGGCCCACGCGGTCGAGCAGGCCGCCTCCGAGCGCGGAAAGATGGTCCTCGTCGGCAACTCCGACTACGTCGGCGAGCGCGAGGTCCACTACCTGCGGGCCTTCCTCGGGATGCGGGTCTCGGGGCTGATCCTCGTCTCCCACGCGCTCAACGACCTCGCCGCCGCCGAGATCGACGCCTGGGACGCCCGGGTGGTGCTGCTGCACGAGCGGCCCGAGGCGATCGACGACGTCGCCGTCGTCTGCGACGACCTGGGCGGCGCCCAGCTCGCGGTGCGCCACCTGCTGGAGCACGGCTACGAGTACGTCGCCTGCATGGGCGGCACCGCCGACACCCCCGCCGTCGGCGACCCGGTCTCCGACCACGTCGAAGGCTGGCGGCGTGCGCTGGACGAGGCCGGCATCCCGACCGAGGGCCGCCTCTTCGAGGCGCCGTACAACCGCTACGACGCCTACCGGATCGCGCTGGACCTCCTCTCCGGGCCGAACCGGCCGCCCGCGATCTTCTGCTCCACCGACGACCAGGCGATCGGCGTGCTGCGGGCCGCGCGCGAGCTGCGCCTGGACGTGCCGGGCGAGCTGGCGGTGGCCGGTTTCGACGACATCAAGGAAGCGGCGCTGGCCGACCCGCCGTTGACCACGGTCGCCTCGGACCGGTCGGCGATGGCGCGGGCCGCCGTGGACCTGGTCCTCGACGACGGCCTGCGGGTGGCGGGCTCGCGCCGGGAGCGGTTGAAGACCTTCCCGTCCCGGCTGGTGCTGCGCCGCTCCTGCGGCTGCGCGTGAACTTTTTCAGGCGTCTCTGAGAGATTTCTGAGCGGGCGCCGCTGAGCTGCGAGAACCGTCTTTATATCGGGCAAACGAGGTTCTGCCGGGCTTCTCAGGGAGCACTCAGGAAGCTCTCATGGTCGCGGGACAAGCTCTAGACATGACCGAGAGCCTCCGCCGCAGCGGCGCGTACGAGAACCCCCAGGGTGACACCTATCAGGGCACGTACCCCCAGCAGCAGCCCGCCGCCTCCACGCCCCCTTCCTCCGCGGTGGACCCGGAGTGGCCGCCCCCGCCGGCCTACCGGCCCGCCGAGCCGGTCTCCGTCGAGCCGGGCACCACCGTGTGGCCGGGCGGGCAGGCCACCGCGCCGACCGCCGCGTTCGGCACCGAGACCGGTCAGGGTGGTGACGGCGGGCACGGTGGCGGAACCGCTCTCCTCCCGGCCGCCGCGGACGGCGACGGGTCCGCCGCGCAGCCCCCGCACACCGCGCACAGGAAGCGCGCCCGCGGCCCCATCGGGCTGCTGGCCGCCGTGGCGATCGTCGCCGCGGCCGTGGGCGGTGGCACGGCCTACGCCTTCCAGGAGCTGACCGGCAAGAACACCGCCACGACCAGCAGCGCCACCACCAACGTGGTGCCGTCCAGCAAGCGGGGCGACGTCGCCGCCATCGCCGCCGCGGTCAGCCCGAGCGTGGTCGAGGTGAACGCGACGCTCCCGGGCGGCTCGTCCACCGGCTCCGGCGTGGTGATCACCTCGGGCGGCGAGATCGTCACCAACAACCACGTCATCGCCGGTGCCTCGTCGGTCAAGGTGCGGACCAGCGACGGCAAGGAGTACACGGCCGACGTCGTCGGCACCGACAGCTCCAAGGACCTCGCCCTGATCAAGCTCCAGGGCGCGTCCGGGCTGAAGCCCGCCTCCCTCGGCAACTCCTCCGCGGTCCAGGTCGGCGACACGGTGGTGGCGATCGGCTCCCCCGAGGGCCTGACCGGCACCGTCACCAGCGGCATCGTCTCCGCCCTGAACCGTGACGTCACCGTCTCCACCGACGAGAACCAGGGGCAGGGCCAGGGACAGGGCCAGGGCCAGGGACGGGGCGGCGGCGGGTGGCCCTTCCAGTTCGGCGGCCAGCAGTTCAACGGCGACACGGGCTCCTCGACCACCACGTACAAGGCCCTCCAGACCGACGCGTCCCTCAACCCGGGCAACTCCGGCGGCGCGCTCATCGACGCCAGCGGCAACGTCATCGGCATCAACTCCGCGATGTACTCGGCCGCCGACGCCACGTCCACGGACGCGGGCAGCGTCGGCCTCGGCTTCGCGATCCCCATCGACACCGTCAAGTCCGACCTGTCCACCCTGCGGGCCGGCGGCAACTCCGGCGGCAACTGAGGACGCCGAGACCGGCCGAGGACAAGCACGACGCCGAAGACAGGCACGACGAAGAAGACAGACACGACGACGAAGACAGACACGACGACAGGGCGCACAGCACACGTCACACACAGCACTGGCAAGAGAGCACCAGGAGTTAGGGAGCACGCCATGATCAGGACGATCGAGCAGGTCTCGCACCCGACGACGGACTTCGGCCCGGCCCGCACCGCCCTGGCCCTTGAGGTCGCGTACGAACTCCACGCGCCCCGGCCGCCCGCCCGGCCCACCGAGGTCGCCACCCCCGAGCTGATGGGGCTGCGGCTGCCCGCCGCCCGCCCGCACCGCCACAAGGTTCCGCTGAAGCGGCTCTCCGCGGTGCACGGCTGACCCCGCCCCGGCACGGTCACCCGTGCTTACCCGCCGGACCGGAAACGTGCGAGGCTGAAGGACAGCCAGCCACGCCCCACAGCACCCCGAGGAACCCGACGATGAGCTCCGCCGATGGCGACCGTGACCCGCAGCGCATCCTGATCGTCGACGACGAGCCCGCCGTACGAGAAGCGCTCCAGCGCAGCCTGGCGTTCGAGGGATACGACACCGAGGTCGCGGTCGACGGCGCGGACGCCTTGCAGAAGGCGACCGCGTACCGGCCCGACCTGGTCGTCCTGGACATCCAGATGCCCCGCATGGACGGCCTCACGGCCGCCCGCCGCATCCGCGGCGCCGGCGACACCACACCGATACTGATGCTGACCGCCCGCGACACCGTCGGCGACCGGGTCACCGGCCTCGACGCCGGCGCCGACGACTACCTGGTCAAGCCGTTCGAACTGGACGAGCTGTTCGCCCGGATCCGCGCGCTGCTGCGGCGCAGCTCGTACGCGGCGGCGGTGGTCGGCACCGGGGCGGACGACGAGGCCCTCACCTTCGGCGACCTGCGCATGGACCTGGCGACCCGCGAGGTCACGCGCGGCGCCCGGCAGGTGGAGCTGACCCGTACCGAGTTCACGCTGCTGGAGATGTTCATGGCCCATCCGCGCCAGGTACTCACCAGGGAGCAGATCCTGAAGGCGGTGTGGGGCTTCGACTTCGAGCCGTCGTCGAACTCGCTGGACGTGTACGTCATGTACCTGCGCCGCAAGACCGAGGCGGGCGGCGAACCGCGGCTCGTGCACACCGTCCGCGGCGTGGGATACGTGCTGCGCCAGGGCGGGGCCGAGTGAAACGGCTGCTGAACCGGTTCCGGGCGCTGCCGATCCGCTCGCAGCTCTCGCTGCTGGTGGCGGCGGCGGTGGCGTTCGGGGTCGCGGCCGTCTCGGTGACCTGCTGGTTCATCGTGCAGGGCAAACTGTACGAGCAGACCGACAACGATCTGAAGCAGGCCGTGGCGGCGATGGTCCTCGGCCGTCCCCCGCACCCCAACGACATCCGGAACACGCTCAGCAACTGCGTGGGGACACCGCAGACCACCGTCAGCGGCTACCGCAACACCTACTCCCAGCTGGTCACCGCCGACGGAACCGTCTGCCTCTTCGAGAGCTCGAAGGGCCAGATCAAGGTCACCACCGCCGACGAGGACGTGATCAAGAACGCGTCCAGCGGCCGCGGCCTCTTCCACAACGGCACGGACGTGGACGGGAAGCGGGTGCGGGTGCTGACCATGCCCGTGACCATCGCCCCGACCAACACGTACGCGGGCCTCATGGCGGCCGTCCCCCTGGACGGCACCGAGACCACCCTCAAGGACCTGGCGCTCGTCCTGCTGCTCGTCTCGGGGATAGGGGTCGTCGGGGCCGGCGCCGCGGGTCTCGCGGTGGCGCGGGCCGGGCTGCGCCCGGTCGACAAGCTCACCGAGGTGGTGGAACACGTCGCCAGGACCGAGGACCTGAGCATCCGGATCCCGGTGGCGAAGGACAGCACCGACGAGATCGCGCGGCTGTCCCGGTCGTTCAACTCGATGACGTCCGCGCTGGCCAGCTCGCGCGAGTTGCAGCAGCAGCTGATCGCGGACGCGGGGCACGAACTCAGGACGCCGCTCACCTCGCTGCGCACGAACGTGGAACTGCTCAGCCGCAGCGAGGAGACCGGCCGGCCGCTCCCGCCGGCGGACCGCAAGGCGCTGATGGCGTCCGTGACGGCGCAGATGTCCGAACTGGCGTCGCTGATCGGCGACCTCCAGGAGCTGTCCCGCTCGGAGGGCCAGCGCGGTGAACGCGTCCAGGTGATCGCGTTCCACGACACCGTGGCCACGGCGCTGCGCCGCGCCCGGCTGCGCGGTCCCGAGCTGACGATCACGGCCGACCTGGCGCCGTGGTACGTACGCGCCGAGCCGTCCGCGCTGGAGCGGGCGATCGTCAACGTCCTCGACAACGCGGTGAAGTTCAGTCCGGACGGCGGTGCGATCGACGTGGCGCTGGACCGGGGCGTGCTCACCGTCCGGGACCACGGTCCGGGCATCCCCGCCGAGGAACTGCCGCACGTCTTCGACCGTTTCTGGCGTTCGCCGAGCGCGCGGGCCCTGCCGGGTTCCGGCCTCGGCCTGTCGATCGTGGCCCGCACGGTCCAGCAGGTGGGGGGCGAGGTGTCCCTCACCCCGGCGGAGGGCGGCGGCACGGTGGCCACCTTCCGCCTGCCCGGCACCCCGACGCCACCGCCGGACGGCACATGAGCCGCGGGCAGGCTGCTGAGGTCCAGGGGCCATGGGCGGTTCAGGGGCCATGGGCGGTTCAGAGGCTACGGCGGTTCAGGGGCTACGGCAGTTCAAGGGCTACGGACGGTTCAGCGTCTCCGGGCGGTCCGGGATCTCCCGGCGGTCCAGGGTTTCCGGCAGCGGCGCGGCCAGCCGGGCGTAGGCGCCGCCGCGGGCGATCAGTTCGGTGTGGGTGCCCTCCTCCACCAGCCGGCCGTGGTCCATGACCAGGATGCGGTCGGCGTCCGGGGCCAGGGTCAGGTCGTGGGTGATCATGATCGTGGTCCGTCCGGACATCAGCCGGCGCAACGGCTGGACCACCTGCCGGGCCGCCACCGCGTCCAGCCCCGCCGTCGGCTCGTCGAGGACGAGGACCGGGGCGGCGCGCAGCATCGCGCGGGCGATGGCCAGGCGCCGCACCTGACCGCCGGAGAGGGCGGTGGTGCCGGGCGCGATGCGGGTGTCGTAGCCGTCGGGGAGCGCGCTGACGAACGCGTGCGCCGCCGCGTCCCGGGCCGCCCGCTCGATCTCCGCGTCGCTCGCGCCGGGCCGGCCGCACCCGATGTTCTCGCGGACGGTGCCGCGCAGGACCAGCGTCCGCTGCGGCAGCAGGGCGATGTTCTCGCGCAGGAAGTCGAGGGGTACGTCGGTGAGCGGGACGCCGTCCAGACGGATCACGCCTGCCGTGGGGTCGTAGAAGCGGGCGAGCAGTGCGGTGAGGGTCGACTTGCCGGCGCCGCTCGCACCGGTGATCACCACGAGCCGGCCGGGGCCCGCCTCGAACGTCACGTCGCGCAGGGCGGCCCTGGACGCCTCCGGGTAGCGGAAGCTGACGCCGTGGAAGCCGACCCGGCCGCGCACCGGCCAGGCGGGGACCGGCCGGGCCGGGTCGGTGACGGCGGGCTCGGCGTCCAGGATCTCCCCGATGCGTTCGGCGCCCGCGGTGGCCGCGGCGACCGTGAGGCCGAGCCCGCCGAGGCTGCGCACCGGCGGGTAGAGGTAGCCGAGGAAGGCGGCGAAGGCCAGCAGTTGGCCCAGGGTCATGCGGCCGGCGGAGATCTCCCACACGCCGAGGCCGATCACAGTGAGCACGCACAGCGTCTCGACGACCTCGACGAACTGTTCGTACAGCTCGCTCAGCCGCGCCCCGCGCACACTGGCCCGCAGCCAGGCGCGGGCCTCGGTGTCGAGCCGTTCCTCCTCGTCGCGGCGGCGGTTGTACGCCTGGGTGAGGACGATGTTGGTCAGCGACTCGGTGACGACCGAGGTGATCGCGCCGTCGGCGACCCGCTCGTCCTGCGACGCCTTCTTGATGCGGCCGGCGAAGCGGCGCGCGGCGAGCAGGAAGAGGGGCGCGAGCACGAAGGTGACCAGGGCCAGGTCCCAGCGCAGCCAGAACGCGGCGGCGGCGTAGAAGACGGCGGAGAAGACCGCGGAGACGGCGCCGACCGTACCGGAGACGACGAGTTGTTCGATGGCCTCGACGTCGCCGGTGAGCCGTTCGACCAGGTCGCCCTGGCGGTGCCGCTGGAAGAAGTCCGGGGACAGCTGCTGGAGGTGCCGGAAGGCGTGGGCGCGCAGCCGCCGTACGAACCGTTCTGCGGTCCAGGTGGCGAGGGAGTTGCCGAGGTAGCCGACGAGCGCGCCGAGCGCGGCGACGCCCAGCCAGGCGCCGGCCGGGCCCCAGAAGGCGGCGAGCGAACCGGCTTGCAGGGCGTGGTCGGTGAGGTCGGCGAACAGCAGGATCGAGGCGGTCTCGGCGAGCGTGGACACCACCACGCACGCCAGGATCACCCCCAGCCATCCGCGGTCGCCGCGGGTCAGCGGCCAGAACCGGCAAAAGGCCGCGCGGGCTTGTCTCATGGTCGGCTCCGAGGTGGTGCGGGACGCGGGTGCGGACACGGCCGAGGCGGGGCCGCCGGTGCGAGGGTGCTCGACCGGTGGCCCCGCCTCGTGGCGGGCCTCAGTCCCGGTGCCCGACCGGGCGGCGCCGGGACTCGGGGCGCCTGCGCTCCGTCGTCCTGCGGGTGGGCTTGCAGTCTTTCTTGACGGGAGTGACCTTGTGGAAGCTCATTGCGCCGTTCCTCTTGTCTGTGCTCTTGTCTGTGACGTTGCCTGTACTGCCTGCACTACCTGTGCTGCCTGTGGAATTCCCTGTGATTTACTCAGGTGAATTCTCGATCAGTGCTGGCCACCGACCGGGCGGCGCTTCGGAGTCGCCTTCTTCGCCACCTTCTTCTTCGCCGCCGGAACGGACTTGTGCGCCTTCTTGACCGGGGCGACCTTGCGGATGCTCATGTTCCCTCCTCGTTCGGACTGCCGTTCGCGTCATTCGCTTTCGACACGAAAAACACTACTGCGGTCCGATCCGGAAGAACGCAATCCTCGGTGAGACCTCAGTTAATTGAGCCTTGACAAATTTTCAGGTGCAACGAGGAATAACGCGATGCCTCACACAGGTTTTACAGACTTCACCCAGGTTTTATGGACGGGACTTATGGAAAAGCAGAGGCCCGGTACGTACCGGAGTACGCACCGGGCCCTGAAACGGAAGCAGCCGACCGTCCGTCCGGCCGGCTGCTCACCGCTTACCGCTTATGGCTCAAGGCTCACCGCACGATGGTGATCCGGTCCGCCGCGGGGGGCGTGATCGGGCTGCCCGCCGACGAGTTGGCCGTCAGATAGCCGGCCAGGGCGGTCAGGTCGTCGTCGCCCACCAGGTCGCCGGTCCCCTGGCCCAGCGTGGTGAAGCCGTCGCCGCCGCCCGCGAGGAAGCTGTTGGTCGCGACCCGGTAGGTGGCGGCCGGGTCGATCGCGGCGCCGTTCAGCCGGATCGAGTCGGTCACCACCCGGTCCGCGCCCGACTTCGTCAGATCGAGCGTGTACGTCAGTCCGGCCGACGGCTGGAGGATCTTCGGCGCCGCCTCGTTCGCACCGCTCACCTGCTCCTTCAGCACCTGGATCAGCTGGGCGCCGGTGAAGTCCTGGAGGTTCACGGTGTTGGCGAACGGCTGGACGGTGAAGCCCTCGGCGTAGGTGACCACGCCGTCGCCCTCGGTGCCCGACGCCGCGTACGTCAGCCCGGCCCGCACGCCGCCCGGGTTCATCAGCGCGAGCGAGGTCTTCGGGTCCAGCTCACGGCCGTAGGCGAGTTGCGCGTCGGCGATCAGGTCGCCCATCGGGGACTCGGTGCCGGTGGAGGCCACGTCGCCGGAGATGTAGCCGATCGCGCGGTTGCCGATGGGTGCGGCCAGCGTGTTCCACTCGGAGATCAGCCGCGTCATGTCGGGCGCCTTGGGCACCGTGCGGGTGACCACGCGGTTCGCCGACTTCACCGCCGTACGGGCGATGTCGCCGGTCCGGCGGTCGTAGGTCAGCGTGGTGTCCGTGAACAGGCGGCCGTAGGAGGCGGCCGAGGTGACCATCCGCGGGTTGCCCGCCGGGTCGGGGATCGTGCAGACGTAGGCGTTGTGGGTGTGGCCGGTCACCAGCGCGTCGACCGCGGGGGTGACGTTCTTCGCGATGTCGACGATCGGACCGGAGACACCGGCGCCGGCGCCCGGGGCGTCGCAGTCGTAGTTGTAGTTCGACGAGGCCGGGAAGCCGCCCTCGTGGACCAGGGCCACGATCGACTGGACGCCCTGGCGCTGGAGTTCCTTCGCGTACTTGTTGATCGTCTCGACCTCGTCCTTGAACGCGAGGCCCTTGACGCCCTCCGCGGAGACGATGCCCGGAGTGTTCTCCAGGGTGACCCCGATGAAGCCGATCTTGACGTCCTTCTTCTTCCAGACCCAGTACGGCTTGAGGATCGGCTTGCCCGTCTTCTCGTTCAGCACGTTGGCCGCGAGGTAGGGGAAGTCGGCGCCCTGGAACTTCTCGCCGCCGTAGCAGCCGTCCGTCGGGTGGCAGCCGCCGTTCTGGAGCCGGGCCAGTTCCGCGGGGCCCTCGTCGAACTCGTGGTTGCCCACCGAGGTCACGTCCAGGTCCAGGCCGTTGAGCGCCTCGATGGTCGGCTCGTCGTGGAACAGGCCGGAGATCAGCGGGGAGGCGCCGACCATGTCGCCGCCGGCCGCGGTGACGGAGTACGGGTGGCCCGCGCGGGCCTGGCGCAGATGGGTGGCCAGGTACTCGACGCCGCCCGCGTCGACCGTCTTCGTGGTGCCGTCCGGCTGCTGCTCGGTGACCCGGCCGGAGGAACCGGACGGCGGCTCCAGGTTGCCGTGCAGGTCGTTGAAGGAGAGGAGTTGGACGTCCTGGTAGCGGCTCGGGCCGCCGTGACCGCCGGGGCGGCCGTGGTCGCCCTGCGCCTGGGCGGGCAGCGCGGCGGCCAGCGCCACGGCGGTGGCGAGACCGGCGGCGGTCGCGAAGACGGCCTGCGTACGGCGTCTGCCGCGGCGGTGCGGATGGGATGCGGTCGGCATGTGCCCCCCTGTGGTTCGACTGTGACGAGCGTGTCCGGTGCGCCGCAGCCTAGGGTCAACGCGCGTAGCGCGGTAGGGGGCTCATGGTTACATCCTGGTTTACCTTTGCCTCCTTCTTTACGTTCGGCCGTGTCACCCCTTACGTCACCGCTTACCCGTGACCGCCCGGTATTTCCGGTGGCCGCCCCTTACCGTCGCCCCTCGCCGTTACCGCTTACCCGTGGCCGCCCGGTATTTCCGGTGACCGCCCCTTACCCTCTTACGCATGACCAGCGACGGTGCCACACCGGCCTTCCCCTCCCGCTCCATCGAGACCTATTCCGCGCTCTCCCCGGACCAGGCCGAGGCCGTCCTGGACCTGCTCGCGGCTGCCGCCCGGATCGACGGGCAGCAGGCGGTGTCCGAGCAGGGCCGGCTGCACCTGCGCGGCGGAGCACGCGCGGGCGTCTCCCATCTGCTGCTGACCCTCGACGGCGAACTCGTCGGCTACGCCCAGTTGGAGGACACCGACCCGGTGGAGGCGCCCGCCGCCGAACTGGTGGTGCACCCCTCGCACCGGGGCCACGGGCACGGCCGGGCGCTCGGCTCGGCGCTGCTCGCCGGGTCCGGGAAGCGGCTGCGGGTGTGGGCGCACGGCGGGCACGCCGCCGCCCGGCACCTCGCGCAGGTGCTGGGGCTCAGCCTGTTCCGCGAA
The DNA here is from genome assembly GCF_042268025.1 of Streptomyces sp. NPDC056161. NCBI lineage: Bacteria > Bacillati > Actinomycetota > Actinomycetes > Kitasatosporales > Streptomycetaceae > Streptomyces > Streptomyces sp. NPDC056161. The sequence goes on along the minus strand of NZ_JBHJUV010000038.1, from coordinate 36,843 downwards.
CTGCGCCAGATGCGACGGCCGCTGACCGGGCTTCACCTGCCCGAGGCTCCGCTGCCGGAAGGCGTGACGGTACGTACGTTCGTACCGGGGCAGGACGACGCGGCCTGGCTCGCGGTGAACGCGGCGGCCTTCGCGCACCACCCGGAACAGGGCTCGCTGACCCAGCGCGACCTCGACGCCCGCCTGGCCGAGCCCTGGTTCGACCCGGCCGGCTTCTTCCTCGCCGAGCGGGCCGGGAAACTGGCCGGCTTCCACTGGACCAAGGTGCACGCGGAGGAGCAACTGGGCGAGGTGTACGTCCTCGGGGTGGCACCCGGCGCCCAGGGCGGCGGCCTCGGCAGGGCCCTGACGGCCATCGGCCTGCGCCACCTGGCCGCGCAGGGCCTGCCCACGGCGATGCTGTACGTCGACGCCGACAACACGGCCGCGGTGGCGGTCTACGAACGGCTCGGATTCACGACGTACGAGACCGACCTGATGTACCGCTCGGAGACGTGAGCGTCCATGACGGCCCGGACGGCTCCGGGCCGTCGACCCCATATCGGCTGCACGTCAGCCGCCGCTGCTGCCTCCTCTTGCACGTCGTCCCTGCGGCCTTGCCTGACCGGTGAGTCTCCTCGCGGAGCTCCGATGCAGCCCTGGTGCATCGGAGTCCCTCAATGGCGCAGACATGGCCGCAACTGGATCGAAGTTCGCCAAGCTGTCGTTGGCGGGACCGGCAAAAGGATTGGTGGGCGGGCTCTGGGGCGGCTGGTACTGGCCCTGGCCCTGGTCCTGGCCCTGGTTCGGTGAGGGGGACCGGGCGACCGGGTATGCCTGAGACTGGGCCGCGTCGGGCTGGGTCGGCTGGAGCGGGAAGTCGACCGCCGAAAGTGCCTGGGCCCGCTCGTAGGCCACCCGTGTCATGTCGTCCACCACCGGGGCCGGGTCTGCCGAGTACGGCTGAGGCCGGGCCACCTGCTGGGCGTAATATGCGGCCTGTTGCGGACTGAATGTCAGGCCCCCCGTATACCCCTGGGCCTGAGGCTGTTGGTGGCCCCCCGGGTATCCCTGTGAGTAACTCCCCGCATACCCCTGGGACTGAGGCTGTTGGTAGCCCCCCGTATACCCCTGGGCCTGATAACCCTGATAGCTCTGCGGGTACGCCGAAGGCTGAGCCGGGGCCGACGGTTGTTGCCATGTCCCGTCAGCCACAGCCGCTACCTGGGCCGCATCCATGGTCTCGTAGTCCCACCGGTTGGGGTCTTCCGCTTCAGGCGTCCCCCTGCCGTATTGCCGGTCCAACTCCTCCTGAGCGGCCTGGTCGACTGCGGCCGCCATGGCGTCCGAGGGCCGCTCCCAGGTAGCGGCCTCCTCGTGGTAGGCAGGCAGCGTCGGCTCCGGCCCTGCCGGCCGCGCCTGTTCCGGATCCGGCTGCCCCGTCCGCTCCAGATACCGTCTGGCCTCCTGGGCCATGAATTCTCTCGCGCGCGCTTCGTCGACCGGGCCCCTGCCCAGCGGAGTTCGTCCTGCTGGCGCCTCCCGATTCCATTGGCGCCGATACTCTTCCCCATAAGAATTGTTCGAGGGAAAGTTCGGCCGGTCCTCATCTGCCATGCGTGCCACCTTCCGTAATCGATTTGGTCGCCACCAAGACCAGCAACGGTCACCGGAGCTGTCCTCCACCGGCCCGCTGTTGCCCGTGTACTCCGCTCACCCGATCCGGTCAGGCCGGGCACTTCCCCAACGGACGGGGCCCGGACAGGGTTCAAATTCGGACACTCGGGAAGCCTCTTCCGACTGCGGCCGATGCACCCCGAAATCACCATCGCCTGGGCCGACTCCGGCTCTGCCGGAAAGCTCGTGAACCGGGCAAGGACACGCCTCGGACGGACGCTCAAGACCGTCAGCCGACCGCCGAACACCCCGGCTTCGTCCTGCCTCGCGGCTGGGCCGTCGAGCGATCCCTGACCTGGATCACGCATGCCCGAAGACACACGCGTCCGGGCATCACCCCCCGCCCGTGAGGCGGTCCAGCCACTCGCCGAGCAGGTGCCGCTCCGCGCCGCTGAGCACCGTCTGCTCGGGGAGCGCGGCGCGCAACGCCCGTGCGGCGCCGGCCGGTCCCGCGTCCTGCACGGCCGGCTCCTGGTTGGTGACGGCCGCCACCATGGACTCCCGCAGCATGGTCAGCAGGTCCGGATCGCGCCGGTCCGCGGGGAACGACAGCCAGGTGAGCACCGCGCCGCGGGCCGTGGCGTGGATCAGCATGGCCGCCAGGTGCTCGTCGACCCGCAGCCAGCCAGCGGCGGCCAGCCGGCGGACACGGCCCATGAGGATCTCCATACCGGCCTTGAAGGCGGCCGACGTGGCCCGATTGGGCTCGCTGTACATCAGCACGAACAGCGCGGGGTTGGCCAGGCCGAACCCGACCGCCAGGTCCCAGCCCGCCCGTAGGTCCTCGATGGGGTCCTGCGGGTCGGGGTCGACGTGCTTGCTCGCGACGAACCGGGCGAAGCCGTACTCGGCCACCGCTTCGAGAAGCCCCTCCTTGTCGCCGAACAGCCGGTAGATGGCCGGGGGTTGCAGGCCCGCCGCGACCGCGACCGCGCGGGTGGTGACCGCGTCGCGGCCCTCGCGCTCCAGCAGGTCGGCGGCGGCCTCGATCACGCGCAGGCGGGTCTGCGCGCGGGCCGTGGACGCGGAGTCGGAGTCGGAGTTGGAGTCGGAGTCGGAGTCGGGCTCGGAGGGGAAGCCGGGCTCGGACCCGGACCCGGCTGCGGACCCGGACCCGGCTGCGGACCCGGCCGCGGGCGCGGATCCAGCCGCGGGTCCGGTGGCCGCGGAGTGGTCTCCGGCGCGTGATCGTGAGGGCATATATCAACGATACACGGCTGCTGGTTCCATCGATATTATCAGTGTTACCGTCATGGCGATTCCGCTGGAATCACGACACCCGAACCAGACCCCTGGAGCAGCACGTGATCATCGTGACCGGAGCCACCGGGCAGCTCGGACGCCAGATCGTCGAGAGCCTGCTGACCCGCGTACCCGCCGACCGGATCGGCGTCAGCGTCCGCGATCCGCTCAAGGCCCGGCCGCTGGCCGACCGGGGCGTGCGGGTGCGGCAGGGCAGCTTCACCGACCCGGCCGGCCTCGCCCACGCCTTCGAGGGCGCCACCCAGGTCCTCGTCGTGTCCGTCGACAAGATGGGCGACGAGTGCGTACGGCAGCACCGGGCGGCCATCGACGCGGCCGTCACCGCCGGCGCCCGCCGCATCCTCTACACCAGCCAGATGGGCGCGAGCGCCACCTCGCACTTCCAGGCATGCCGCGACCACGCCGCCACCGAGGAGGCACTGCGCGCGTGCGGCGTTCCGTTCACCTCCCTGCGCAACGGCTTCTACGCGAGCAGCGCGGTGCACTTCCTCGCACCCGCCCTCACGTCCGGGAAGATCGCGCTCCCCGCGGACGGACCGGTCAGCTGGACCGCGCACGCCGATCTCGCCGAGGCGGCAGCCGCCGTCCTGGCCGACGAGGGCCGCTTCGAGGGCCCCACGCCACCGCTCACCGGGGCCGAGGCCCTCGGCTTCGACGACATCGCCTGCCTCGCCACCGAGGTCACGGGCCGCATCTTCACCAGGACCACCACATCCGACGACCGGTACCTGGCGGAGCTGACGGGTCAGGGGGTTCCCCACGACACGGCCGACCGATTGCTGGGCATCTTCGCCGCCGCACGGGCCGGCGAGTTCGCCACCGTGGATCCGACCCTGGCCGACCTGCTCGGCCGCGCACCGCGCTCCCTGGACGAGGCACTGCGCACCCGACTCGCCACCGACCGAGCCCCTCTCGCCTGACTGACCCGCTCGCCTGACTGGCCCGCTCGCTTCACTGACCCTGTCGCTTCACCCGCTCGCTTGACTTCGGCGGGCCGCTTACACCACCCTTTCACTACTCAATTAGTGAAAGGGTGGTGGTCGTGGTCGACTACCGCATCGACCGGCACAGCGGCGTGGCCACCTATGTGCAGATCGTCCAGCAGACCAAGCAGGCCATCCGGCTGGGCCTGCTGCGGCCCGGCGACCAGTTGCCCACGGCCCGTGAGGTCGTCGAGGCCACCGCCATCAACCCCAACACGGTCCTCAAGGCGTACCGCGAGCTGGAACGCGAAGGACTCGTCGAGGCGCGCCGCGGGCTCGGCACCTTCGTCCGGCGCACGCTGGGCTCCGCCCCGGCCGAGTCCCCCCTGCGCACCGAGCTGGAGGCGTGGGCGGGGCGGGCCCGGGAGGCCGGTCTCGACCGCGACGACGTCGCCGCACTCTTCACCGCCGTACTCGAAGACCACTTCGGACAGCACGGCGACCACTTCGGGCAGCACGGCGCGGAAGACGGGCAGCGCACCGGAGACCGGGCCGCCGGGCTGCCCGCCGAGCAGGGCACCGCGGACCACACCGCACGGCACACGGCACGGCACACCGGAGACCACACCGAGCGGCACACCGAAGACCCGGCCGACCGGCCCGCCGCCCCGCACGGCGAAAGCCCCGGACGCACGGGCACCGAGCAGCACTTCCAGGGAGCACCGTCATGACGACCCACACCACAGCGGCCATAGAGGCGGTCGCGCTGGGCAAGCGCTTCGGCCGGCGAGGGGGATGGGCGCTGCGTGGCTGCGCGTTCCGGCTGCCTCCCGGGCGGGTCTGCGCCGTCGTCGGACCCAACGGCGCGGGCAAGTCCACCCTGCTGTCCCTTACCGCCGGACTGCTCGCCCCGACCGAGGGCGCCCTCACCGTCCTCGGCACCGACCCGGCGCGCGCCCGGCCCCGGGTCGGCCACGTCGCCCAGAACAAGCCGCTGTACCCGCAGTTGACGATCGCCGAGACGCTGCGCATGGGCGCCGACCTCAATCCCGGCTACTGGGACGCGGCGACCGCCGAGCGGATCGTGGCCGCGGGCGACCTCGACCCGGGCGCCCGGGTACGGTCCCTGTCCGGCGGGCAGCACACCCGGGTCGCCCTCGCCCTGGCCCTCGGCAAACAGCCCGAACTGCTGCTCCTCGACGAGCCGATGGCCGACCTCGACCCGCTGGCCCGGCACGAGCTGATGGGCACGCTGATGGGGCACTCCGCACAGCACGGCACCACCATCGTGATGTCCTCGCACGTGATCGCCGAACTGGAGGACTCCTGCGACCACCTGCTCCTGGTCGGCGACGGCCGGATCCGGCTGGCCGGTGGGATCGACGAACTGCTGGCCGCGCACACCCGGGTGAGCGCGCCCGAATCCGCCGAACTGGGCGCCCACACCGTCGTGGAGTCCCGGATCGCGGGCCGCCAGCTCACGGCGCTGATCCGCCCGGCCGGACCGCTGCCCGCCGACTGGCGCACCGGCGCTCCGAGGCTGGAGGAACTGCTCCTCGCCCACCTGCGCAACCCCGACGCCCCCGCCCTCACCACCGACCAGGAGATGCAGGTGGCCCAGGAGACCGAGGAGACCGCCGCGTGACCGTCCTCACCGCCCCGCCCGGCAGCGCGCGCGTCCCCGCCGCCCCCCGGCTGACCCGCTGGCTGCTGCGCCTGCACCGCCCCGCGCTCGTCGTCTGGACGGTGCTGGTGCTCCTCTGCTCAGCCCTGCTGGTCTGGCTCGCCGGGCCGCTCACCGACGCGGCGGCGGAGGGCTGGCGGCAGTACAACGCCTGCGCGATGTCCGCGCGGTGCTCCTACGACCAGGACTCGATCCTCCATTACAAGGACGCCTACACCTACCTCACGGTGGCCGCGGGCGGGCTGCCGTTCCTGGTGGCCGCCTGGGCCGGGGGCGCGCTCACCGGGCGCGAGCTGGAGTCCGGCACCGCGCAGCTCGCCTGGGCCCAGAACGTCACCACCACCCGGTGGCTGACCCTGCGCCTGGCCGTGCCGGCCGCCGTGGTCACCGTCGGCGCGAGCCTGTTGTTCCTCCTCCACCGCCGGGCGTGGACGGCAGGACACGGCCGCATCGACACCGCCAAGTCGTGGTACGACCTGTGGACGTTCGAGACCAACGGCCTCCTGACCGTGGCCCTGGCCCTGGCCGGCCTCGCCGCCGGCGTCCTCGCGGGCGTGGTCGTGCGCCGCGCCCTGCCCGCGCTGACGCTCGGCCTCGGGCTGACCGCCGGGGTGTGGGTCCTGGCGCGGCTGCTGATGCCGCACCTGTGGCCGGCGGTCACCCAGGTGACCACCCCCGGACAGGGGTACGGACAGCACTCCGGGATCCAGGTCGGCCAGGGCCTGGTCACCGCGAGCGGCGGACACATCCCCCAGCCCGAGTGCTACGCGGCCCTGCCCGACGGCTGCGGCCAGGCGTTCGAGAAGCTCGGCGCGGTCGGCTACTACACCGAGTACCACCCGCTCTCGCACTACTGGCCGCTCCAGTTGACCACCAGCGCGCTCGTGCTGGCCGTGGCCGGTCTGTTCGTGGCCGCCGCGTTCTGGCTGCTGCGCCGCCGCACCGCGACCCCGCACCGCCGCACCGCGACCCCACGGGCCGCCGAACGGGCCACGGCGTGAACAGCATGAACGGCGTCACGAACGGCGTGAACGGTGCCAACAGCGTCAACGGCCTGAGCGGGACAAGCGGCGTGCACGGTACGGGCGATGCGCGCGGGACAGACGATGCGCGCGGGACGGGCGGCATGCGCTGGACGGGCGGCCTCGCCCTGGGCCGGCTGCCCCGCACCGTACTGCGTCTGCACCGCCGCGCCCTGCTCGTCTGGGCCGCCTTCGTCGTCGCGGTCACCGGCTCGCTGGTCTGGCTGACCGAGGTCACCGCGGACGCCACACGCAGGGCCGACCTGGTCTGCCGCGCCACGGGCAGGTGCGGCGACTCCTTCCTCGCGCTCTCCTACGACGACGCGAACCGGCTGATCGGCACGGCCCTCGGGCACGGCTTCCTGGCGGTCGCCGCGTTCGCGGGCGCCGCGCTGACCGGCCGGGAGCTGGAGTCGGGCACCGCGCAGCTCGCCTGGATGCAGGGCTTCTCCCCCCTCCGCTGGCTGACCGCCAAGCTCACCGTGCCCGCGCTCGCGCTCACCGCGGGCGGCACGGTCCTCGTCCTGGTGTACCGCTGGAGCTGGGCCGCCGACCGCGATCTGCTCGGCCACGACTGGACCTCCGCCGACGTGTTCACCGCTCGCGGCCCGCTCCTGGTGGCCTACGCGCTGTGCGCCCTCGCCGTCGGCGCGCTCGCCGGACTGCTGCTGCGCCGCGCGCTGGCCGCCCTCGGCACCGCCGTCGCGATGCTGTGGCTGCTCAGCCTCGTGCTCTCCGGGGTCAGGTCACAGCTGTGGCCGGCCGTCACGCGCCACGCGCACGGCCGGGTCCACGGCCCTGCGCACTCCTGGTACCTGCGCTCGGGCCACGACGCCCACGGCTCCTTCGCCGTCTACCACCCCGAGTCGCACTTCTGGCCCCTGCACCTCGTGGAGACCGGCATCGTGCTGGCCGTGGCCGCGGTCGCGACCACGGCCGCCTACGCGGTACTGCGCCGCCGCACCGCCTGAGCGGCGCGGCCCACCGACGGGCCCGTACGCCCGCCCGCTGTGGCGGAGCGTACGGGCCCATCACCTGCACGGCGCACCACCCACCACCCGCACCCGCCGATACGCACCACCCGACACCCGCACCCACACCCGCCGCCACCCGACACCCGCACCCGCACCCGCACCCGCCGCCACCCGACGCCCGCCCCCGCCAGGCGCTCACACCCGCCAAGCGCTCACACCCGCACCCGTACCCGGGGCACGGCCCCGCCCGCCCACGCCGTCGCGCGCTCCGCCGGAACGCCAGGACGCCGGGGGGCCGCCCCCCGCTATCCCGCACGTCATGTCTCCGTAACCAATGATTCAGACGGACTTGCGACCCTCAGTGAATGCCGACCGCCGTGCCAGAGCATTCACCGCCTCCCGAGGGGTCCGCGGGGAACGGGGCCGTGAGACTACCCCCCGCACGTTCCGACGCGCCCTTTTCCCTGGTCGCGCGGAACAATGGGGTCATGAGCCAGTCAGACACCCAGGCACCGGTCCAGCACCCGCAGCCTTCCGTGGGCTCCATAGCCGCGCACCGCTCGCCCGTCGCGGCGGCAGCGGTGTCCGACCTGGAACCCGATCTCGACGCCGACCTCGACGTCTACGAGGAGTCGCAGACCGACGGGCCCCAGTTGCCCCAGGGCCGATTCCTCGACCGGGAACGCAGCTGGCTCGCGTTCAACGAGCGGGTCCTCGAACTCGCCGAGGACCCGAACACGCCCCTGCTGGAGCGGGCGAACTTCCTGGCGATCTTCGCCAGCAACCTGGACGAGTTCTTCATGGTCCGGGTGGCCGGACTGAAGCGCCGTATCGCGGCGGGCGTCGCCACCCGATCCGCCTCCGGCCTCCAGCCCCGCGAAGTGCTGGAGATGATCTGGGCCCGCTCCCGCGAGCTGATGGCCCGGCACGCCGCCTGCTACCACGAGGACGTCGCGCCCGCCCTCGCGGAGGAGGGCATCCACCTGGTCCGCTGGAGCGAGCTGACCGAGAAGGAGCAGGCCCGCCTCTTCACGCTGTTCCGGCACCAGATCTTCCCGGTCCTGACCCCCCTGGCGGTCGACCCGGCGCACCCCTTCCCCTATATCTCCGGCCTGTCCCTGAACCTGGCCGTGGTGGTACGGAACCCGGTCAGCGGCCACCGGCACTTCGCCCGGGTGAAGGTGCCGCCGCTGCTCTCCCGCTTCCTGGAGGCCGCCCCCGGCCGGTACGTCCCGCTCGAAGACGTCATCGCCGCCCACCTCGAAGAGCTGTTCCCGGGCATGGAGGTGCTGGAGCACCACGCCTTCCGGGTGACCCGCAACGAGGACCTGGAGGTCGAGGAGGACGACGCCGAGAACCTGCTCCAGGCACTGGAGAAGGAACTCATGCGGCGCCGCTTCGGGCCGCCGGTGCGCCTTGAGGTCGAGGAGTCCATCGACCGCGAGGTGCTCGACCTGCTGGTGCGCGAACTGAAGATCAGCGAGGCCGAGGTCTACCCGCTGCCCGGCCCCCTCGACCTCACCGGTCTCTTCCGCATCCACAGCCTCGACCGCCCCGAGCTGAAGTACCCGAAGTTCGTCGCCGGCACCCACCGCGACCTCGCCGAGGTCGAGTCGGCCTCCGAACCGGACATCTTCGCCGCGCTGCGCGGCCGGGACGTGCTGCTGCACCACCCGTACGACTCGTTCTCGACCTCGGTGCAGGCATTCCTCCAGCAGGCCGCCGAGGACCCCGCCGTCCTCGCCATCAAGCAGACCCTGTACCGGACCTCGGGCGACTCCCCGATAGTCGACGCGCTCATCGACGCCGCCGAGTCCGGCAAGCAGGTCCTCGTCCTGGTCGAGATCAAGGCCCGCTTCGACGAGCACGCCAACATCAAGTGGGCGCGCAAGCTGGAGGAGGCCGGCTGCCACGTCGTGTACGGCCTGGTCGGTCTGAAGACCCACTGCAAGCTGTCCCTGGTGGTGCGCCAGGAGGGCGAGACGCTCCGCCGCTACAGCCACGTCGGCACGGGCAACTACCACCCCAAGACCGCCCGGCTCTACGAGGACCTGGGGCTGCTGACCGCGGACCCGCAGGTCGGCGCCGACCTGTCCGACCTGTTCAACCGCCTCTCCGGCTACTCGCGCCGGGAGACCTACCGCCGACTGCTGGTCGCGCCCAAGTCCCTGCGGGACGGGCTGATCTCGCGGATCGACAAGGAGGTCCAGCACCACCGTGCGGGCCGTCCCGCCTTCATCCGCATCAAGGTCAACTCGATGGTGGACGAAGCCGTCATCGACTCCCTCTACCGCGCGTCCCAGGCAGGCGTGCCGGTGGACATCTGGGTGCGCGGCATCTGCGCGCTCCGGCCGGGTGTGGCGGGTCTCTCGGAGAACATCCGGGTCCACTCGATCCTCGGCCGCTTCCTCGAACACTCCCGGGTGTTCGTCTTCGGCAACGCCGGCGAGCCCGAAGTGTGGATCGGCAGCGCCGACATGATGCACCGCAACCTCGACCGCCGGATCGAGGCACTGGTCAGGGTCACCGACCCGGCCCACCGGGCGGCCCTCAACAGGCTGCTCGAAACCGGCATGTCCGACACCACTTCCTCCTGGCACCTGGGCCCCGACGGCGAGTGGACCCGGCACGCGACCGACGCGGACGGACAGCCCCTGCGCAACGTCCAGGAGATGCTCATAGACGCCCGGAGGCGCCGGCGTGGCACAGCAACACCTTGACCCGACGGAATCCACGGCCGGGGTGGTGACGGGAGACGCCCTCGCGGTGTACCTGCGCGCCCAGGCCACGGAGTTCCTGCGCGCGCTGCGGATGCACCGGGAGACCGGTACGTCCGGTGGCGCGGAGGAGTCCGTCGACGCGGCACGCGCGCTGCGCCGCTCGGCCCGCCGCATCAGCGGCAGCCTGCACACCTTCCGCCCGCTCCTCGACGCCGACTGGTCGGAGGAGATGCGCCCCGAACTGGCCTGGCTCTCCGGCACGCTGGGGCTTGAGCACGCGTACGAGGCACGGCTGGAGCGGCTGCTGCTCGCGCTGCACCGGCTGTCCGGCTCGTCGCCGTTCCCGGCCCAGCAGGTGAGCGCCGGTGGCTCCGCCCCCGCCGCGCAGGAGCGCGGCAACCTCACGGTGGGCGCGGCCAAGGCGGGCGCCCTGCTCGACCGCCAGCTCACCCTGGCCCGGACCCGGGCCCACTCCACGGCCCTCCAGGCGCTCGGCTCCTCCCGCTTCCACGCGGTGGCCGACAAGGTCGCCGTCCTGGCCAGCGAGGTGCCGCTCACCACGGCCGGCGTGAGCACCGACCTGCGGCCGCCGGCCGGGGCGGCCGAGGAACGGCTGCTGGACGCCATCGCCGCGCTGCCGCTGATCACCGCCGGGCACCCGTACAACGCGGAGGCCCTGGTGCACGGGCTGTCCCCGGACCCCGCCCCGCACCCGCAGGACGGCCCCTGGCACCAGGTGCGGCTGCTGCTCCGGCTGCACCGCTACGCCCGCGAGGCGCTGTCCGGCGGCGGGCTCGGCACGCCCTCGGCCGATCCGCGGATGCTCGCGGCCGGCCGGGCGCTGGACCGGCACCGGGACGCCGCGGAGGCGGCCGGCGCGGCGGCGCAGGCCGCACGCACCCCGCGGATCGCGCCCGCGACGGCGTACGCGCTCGGCGTGCTCCACGCCGACCAGCGGCACGAGGTGGAAGCGGCACGGTTCGAGTTCCAGCAGTCCTGGCAGAGGCAGACGGTCGGCGCGCCCTGACCCGCCGAACCGGCCGCCGCCGACGGTCCGGAAACCGAGGCAGCACACGGACCAGGAGGGCACACACCGGTGACCAGCACGAATGACACCACCGTTCAGGCGGCCGGCTGCGTCCTGTGGCGCCGTTCCCCGGTCGACGGCGAAGTGCAGGTCTGCCTCGTCCACCGGCCGAAGTACGACGACTGGTCCCATCCGAAAGGCAAGCTGAAACGCGGCGAGGAGGCACTGTCCGGCGCGCTGCGCGAGGTGGCGGAGGAGACCGGCTACGCCGCCGCCCCCGGTGCGGAACTGCCCACCCTGCACTATCTGGCGGGCGGCCGTCCGAAGCAGGTGCGCTACTGGGCGGCCGAGGCCGCGGCGGGCGGCTTCGTACCGAACCAGGAGGTGGACCGCATCCTGTGGCTGTCCCCCGCCGCGGCCCGCGCCCGCCTCACCCAGCCCCGCGACCGGGACCTCGTCGACATCCTCGTACGCCAGTTCGATCACCGGCGCCCGGCGGACTGACCCGCCCCGCGTGCCCGCCCCGGCCCGCGACACGCCTCCCCGCGCGCGGGTGCGCGTGACGGCACCCCCTACCCGTCGTTAACCGGAACGACAGGGGGCCCGTGACGGACGTACCGGGGGTAGGCAGGCGATGGATCGGCGACAGCGCAGGAAGGCGCGCGGCACGGTCGCCGCGATGGTCATGCTGGTGGCCCCGGGCGCGGGTGCCACGGGATGCGCCGTCGGCGGCGCCGCCGCCGAGGACGGGCACGGCGCGGCCGACCCGGTGGCCACTCTGCACCGCGCCGCCGACACCCTGCGCACCGCGGGCAGCTCCCTGGCCGGCACCTCCATGGAGATGGCCACCGGCGGCACCCGCGTCACCATCAGCGGCACCGGCGTCTACGACTACCGGCGGCAGCTCGGGCAGCTCACGGTCATGCTGCCGCAGGACCCGACGGGGGCCACCGAGCACCGGCCGATCACCGAGCTCCTCGCGCCGGGCGCGCTGTACATGAAGAACCGGGGCGCCGGGGTGCCCGCCGACAAGTGGGTCCGGGTCGACACGGCGACCCTCTCCGACGGCAACCTGGTGACGGGCGGCGCGACCGACCCGTACGCCGCCGCCGAACTGCTGCGCGGCACGCGCACGGCCCGGCTCGTGGGCCGCACCGAGGTGGACGGCACCGCGGTGCGGCACTACCGGGGCACCGCCGACCTCACCGCGGCGGCGCGGGCGGCCTCGGCGGGCAACCGGTCCGCGCTGGCCGCGGCGGCGAAGGGCTTCGCCACCGCCGAGGTCCCCTTCGACGTCTACCTCGACGACCAGGGCCGCATCCGCAAGCTGCGGCAGCGGTTCAGCTTCGTCAACGGACAGCAGGGGACGGCCGTCGCGGTCACCTCGACGACGCTGCTGTCCGACTTCGGCACCGACACCGACGTACGGCTGCCGCGCCCGCAGGACATCTACGCGGGCCGGATCGCCGAGAACCAGCCAGGGGACCGGCCCGAGCGGTAGCCGCCCGGCCCGCGAACTAGCCCGTCCGTGCCATGCGCGATGTGTAGACCACTGCCTACCCTAGGAAGCCGGTGACGGCAGAGACGAGGTGATGCAGGTGGCTCCGGGCGGTGGTACGACGGTTCAGGACCACGTGGCCCTCGCCGAGATCGAACTGTGCGGCGACCTGATCATCGCGGCGTCGGCCGCCGAGGACCGGCTCAGCCTGGAGAGCATCGACGAGGTGCTGCGGGTGGCCGAGGAGCGCGGGGCCCCGGGGCCCTTCTGAAGGACCCCGGCCGACCGGGTGGCCCCGGGCCGGGCCCCGCGCCGCGGACACCGGCTCAGGTGCGCAGCAGGCGCCCGATCGCCTTCGTGGCCTCCTCCACCTTCGCGTCGATCTCGTCACCGCCCTGGACGGCCGCCGTGGCGACGCAGTGCCGCAGGTGCTCCTCCAGCAGCTGGAGCGCGAAGGACTGGAGGGCCTTGGTGGAGGCGGACACCTGCGTGAGTATGTCGATGCAGTAGACGTCCTCGTCGACCATCCGCTGCAACCCGCGGATCTGCCCCTCGATCCGGCGCAGCCGCTTGAGGTGCTCGGCCTTCTGTTTGTGGTAGCCGTGGTGCGTCACGTGCTCGCCGCTGTCCCCGAGCGGGCTCTCGGAGGGCACCGTCGCGTCGGCCTCGGTGGTCGTCATCGCGTCCTCCAGACACATACCCCTGACGGGTATATCGTAACGAACTTTGCTGGGTATAGGGCCCTTGGTACGCCCCCGTGCTGATCATCACGCCTGATGGGCGACACTGGGGAGCGGCCTAGCCGTGGCCGGATGATGTGCTTAGCATCAGCCTGACCGCAACCATTGCATCCCGAGGAACCCACGTGCGCTTTCGTCTGACCCCCAGGGAGACGAGCTTCTACGACATGTTCGCCGCATCCGCGGACAACATCGTCACGGGCTCGAAACTCCTGATGGAACTGCTCGGGGCGGACGCATCCGCCCGAGTGGAGATCGCAGAGCGTATGCGGGCCGCGGAGCACGCCGGTGACGACGCCACGCACGCGATCTTCCACCAGTTGAACTCCTCGTTCATCACGCCCTTCGACCGCGAGGACATCTACTCCCTCGCGTCGTCCCTCGACGACATCATGGACTTCATGGAGGAGGCCGTCGACCTGGTGGTCCTCTACAACATCGAGGAACTGCCGAAGGGCGTCGAGCAGCAGATCGAGGTGCTGGCGCGGGCGGCGGAGCTGACGGCCGAGGCGATGCCGAACCTGCGCACCATGGACAACCTCACCGAGTACTGGATCGAGGTGAACCGCCTGGAGAACCAGGCGGACCAGATCCACCGAAGACTTCTCGCGCACCTCTTCAACGGCAAGTACGACGCGATCGAGGTCCTGAAGCTCAAGCAGATCGTGGATGTGCTGGAAGAGGCGGCGGACGCCTTCGAGCACGTGGCCAACACGGTGGAGACCATCGCCGTCAAGGAGTCCTGAGGCGTCGATGGACACCTTCGCCCTGGTCGTGACCATCACGGTCGCGCTGTTCTTCACCTATACGAACGGATTCCACGACTCCGCGAACGCGATCGCCACCTCGGTCTCCACCCGGGCACTGACCCCGCGGGCGGCACTGGCGATGGCAGCCGTGATGAACCTGGCCGGCGCGTTCCTGGGCAGCGGTGTCGCCAAGACCGTCAGCGAGGGCCTGATCCAGACGCCCCGGGGCTCGACGGGCATGGGCATCCTCTTCGCCGCGCTGCTCGGGGCCATCGTGTGGAACCTGGTCACCTGGTACCTGGGGCTGCCGTCCTCGTCCTCCCACGCCCTGTTCGGCGGTCTGGTGGGGGCGGCGCTGGCGGGCGGCACCACGGTGATCTGGGACGGCGTGATCGACAAGGTCATCGTCCCGATGTTCGTATCGCCGCTGGTCGGCCTGCTCGTCGGCTATCTGCTGATGACGGCCATCATGTGGCTGTTCCGCCGGACCAGTCCGCACAAGGCCAAGCGCGGTTTCCGGATAGCGCAGGCCGTGTCGGCGGCCGGCATGGCCCTCGGCCACGGCCTCCAGGACGCCCAGAAGACCATGGGCGTCGTGGTGATGGCCCTGGTGATTTCCGGCCACCAGACCTACGACGATCCGATTCCGGTCTGGGTCCAGCTCGCGTCCGCCGTGATGCTGTCGCTCGGCACCTACGCGGGCGGCTGGCGCATCATGCGCACCCTGGGCCGCAAGATCATAGAGCTGGAGCCGCCGCAGGGCTTCGCGGCCGAGACGACCGGCGCGTCGATCATGTTCACCACGGCCTTCCTGTTCAAGGCGCCGATCTCCACGACCCATGTGGTCACCGCGGCCGTCATGGGCGTCGGCGCGACCAAGCGCCTCAACGCGGTCCGGTGGGGCATCGCCAAGAACATCGTCCTCGGCTGGTTCATCACGATGCCGGCGGCCGCGCTGGTCGCGGCGGCGGCGTTCGGGATCGTGGACCTGGCCTTCCTGTAGGCGGGCCGGCAAGCAAGCGCAGGGAGCATCTGATGGGGAACCCGATGGGGAACGAGCACTTACGACGAGGTGGCACGGCCCGCGGCGGCCCGGCCCACGCGGCCGGTGCGACCACGCGCCAGGACCCGTCACCCGGGCGAGACCGCCCGGGAACAGCGAACGGGCCCGCCCCCGGAAGCCGGGGGCGGGCCCTTTTCGTCCTCGCGGTGGCACCGCCATGCAGCACCGCGAGGGGTTTGTGGCCGGCGTCGATCAGCCGAAGCGGCCGGAGATGTAGTCCTCGGTCGCCTGCACCGACGGGTTGGAGAAGATGCGCTCCGTCTCGTCGATCTCGATCAGCTTGCCCGGCTGTCCGACCGCGGCGAGGTTGAAGAACGCCGTACGGTCGGAGACCCGCGCCGCCTGCTGCATGTTGTGCGTCACGATGACGATCGTGAAGCGGTCCTTCAGCTCACCGATCAGGTCCTCGATCGCGAGCGTCGAGATCGGGTCGAGGGCCGAGCACGGCTCGTCCATGAGCAGCACCTTCGGCTCCACCGCGATGGCACGGGCGATGCACAGACGCTGCTGCTGGCCACCGGAGAGACCCGAGCCGGGCTTGTTCAGGCGGTCCTTCACCTCGTTCCAGAGGTTCGCGCCCTTGAGCGACTTCTCGACGACGTCGTTCAGCTCGCTCTTCTTGTAGCTGCCGTTGAGCTTCAGGCCCGCCGCGACGTTGTCGTACACGGACATCGTCGGGAACGGGTTCGGACGCTGGAAGACCATGCCGACCTCGCGCCGCACGGCCACCGGGTCGACCCCGTTGCCGTACAGGTTCTCGTCGTCGAGCATGACCTTGCCCTCGACCCGGCCGCCCGGCGTCACCTCGTGCATCCGGTTGAGGGTGCGCAGGAAGGTGGACTTGCCGCAGCCGGACGGGCCGATGAAGGCGGTGACGGTACGGGGCTCGATGGTCATCGAGATGTCCTCGATGGCGCGGAAGGAACCGTAATAGGCACTGAGGCCGCTGACGTCAATTCGCTTGGCCATGAAGATCACTGCTTCTTTCGAGGGGGAATCTGGTCGCTGTATGGCCCCACTCGGCGGAGCCGGGGATGTCGCCTCAGCGACCGGACTTCGGGGCCTTCCAGCGGGCGATGCCGCGGGCCACGAGGTTGAGGACCATCACGAAGGCGATCAGCGTGAGCGAGGCCGCCCACGCCCGGTCGTAGGCCGCGTTCGCGCCGGCGCTCTGTGCGTACTGCTGGTAGATGTACAGCGGCAACGACTGCTGCGCACCCTCGAACGGGTTGTTGTTGATGAACCGGTTGCCGAACACCAGCAGCAGCACGGGCGCGGTCTCACCCGCGATACGGGCGATGGCCAGCATGACACCGGTGGTGATGCCGCCGATGGAGGTCGGCAGGACCACCTTCAGGATGGTGCGCCACTTCGGGACGCCGAGCGCGAGGGACGCCTCGCGCAGCTCGTTCGGGACGAGCTTCAGCATCTCCTCGGTGGAGCGCACGACCACCGGCATCATCAGGATGGCCAGGGCCAGCGAACCGGCGAAGCCGAAGGGCTGCATCTTGAAGATCAGCATGATGCTGAGGATGAACAGGCCCGCGACGATGGACGGGACACCGGTCATGACGTCGACGAAGAAGGTGACGGCCCGGGAGAGCCTGCCCCGGCCGCCGTACTCGACCAGGTAGATCGCCGTGAGGACGCCGATCGGCGCGGCGATCACCGTGGCGAGGCCGACCTGCTCCAGGCTGCCGATGATGGCGTGGTAGATGCCGCCGCCCGGCTGGGAGTCGGGGACGATGCCCATCGAGTGGCTCAGGAAGTAGAAGTCGAGGACCTTCACGCCCCGCGAGACGGTCGTCCACACCAGGGAGACCAGCGGCACGAGGGCGACCAGGAAGGCGACCCAGACCAGGCCCGTCGCGATGCGGTCCTTGGCCTGTCGGCGGCCCTCGACGCGCACGGCGATGCCGTAGGTGGCGATCAGGAAGATCAGACCGGAGAGCAGACCCCACTGGATCTTGCTCTCGAAGCCGGCCCCCAGGCAGATGGCGATGGCCACGACGATGGACCCGGCGGCGATCGCCCAGGGCGACCACTTCGGCAGGGTGGCACCGCGCAGCGAGCCTGCGCGCTTGTCGGTGATGGCGGCGTTGCTCATGCGTTGGCCCCCGAGTACTCCGCACGGCGCGCGATGATCATGCGGGCCGCGCCGTTGACCAGCAGGGTGATGACGAACAGGACCAGACCGGAGGCGATCAGCGCGTCCCGGCCGAACTCGTCCGCCTCGCCGAACTTGCTGGCGATGTTCTGGGCGAAGGTGCCGCCGCCCGGGTTGAGCAGGCTGGCGTGGATGAGGAAGTCCGGCGAGAGCACGGTCGCGACGGCCATGGTCTCGCCGAGCGCGCGGCCGAGGCCGAGCATCGAGGCGGAGATCACGCCGGAGCGGCCGAAGGGGATGACGGCCATCCGGATGACCTCCCAGCGCGTGGCGCCGAGGGCGAGGGCCGCCTCCTCGTGCATCTGCGGGACCTGGCGGAAGACCTCGCGGCTCACGTTGGTGATGATCGGCAGGATCATGATCGCGAGCAGGATGCCGACCGTGAGCATCGAGCGCGGCGCGCCCTCGTCCCAGGAGAAGAGGCCGGTCCAGCCGAAGTAGTCGTTCAGCCAGCCGAAGAGGCCGTTCAGGTGCGGTACGAGGATCAGCGCGCCCCACAGGCCGTAGACGATCGACGGCACGGCGGCGAGCAGGTCGATCACGTAGGCGATCGGGCCGCTCATCCTGCGCGGGGCGTAGTGGGTGAGGAACAGCGCGATGGCGACCGCGACCGGGACGGCGAGGAGCATGGCGATGATCGAGGAGATCACCGTGCCGTAGGCCAGGACGGCGATGCCGAAGCTCGGCGGCTGGAGCCCGGTGTTCCACTCGAAGGTGGTCAGGAAGTTGCCGTGGTCCTTGCCGATGGCGAGGGCCGCGCGGTAGGTGAGGAAGACCGCGATGGCGGCCATGATCACCAGCAGCAGGATGCCCGACCCACGGGAGAGGCCGAGGAAGATCCGGTCTCCGGGTCGGGTGGCGCCGCGGGCTCCGCGCTGCTGCGCGCCCGAGGTCGGCTGGGGGGTGGGGGGAGGGGCGTCTGTGGCGTTTTGTGTCGTTATGTCCATCGGATTCTCCGGTCTGCGGAACCGCACGCGGGATACGGCTGGACGAAGCCGTATGCGCCATGCGGCTCATGGCGGCGGTGCACCGGACGGTGCGGCCCGGCCCGGGACAGAACCCGGGCCGGGCCGCACACTCAGATCAGCTGAGGCCCGAGATGGTGGTGCGGACCTTGGAGATGATCTCGGCGGGGATCGGGGCGTAGCCGAGGCCCGCGAGCTTGCCCTGACCCTCCTCCGAGGCGATGTAGTTCAGGAACGCCTTGGTGGCGGGCAGGGTGTCCGCCTTGTTGCCCTTGTCGCAGGCGATCTCGTAGGTGACCAGGGTGATCGGGTAGGCGCCGTCGGCCTTGGTCTTGTAGTTCAGTTCGAGCGACAGGTCCTGGCCCGTGCCCACGACCTTGGCGTCGGCGATCGCCTTGGAGGCGGCGTCGCTGCTCGGGACGACCGGCGCGCTGGCACCCGTGTCGATGCTGACGGCCTTCATGCCGTCGGCGACGTAGGACAGCTCGAAGTAGCCGATGGAACCGGGGGTCTGCTTGACACCGGCGGCCACACCCGAGGACTGGGCGGCGGCCTGGCCACCCGGGGCCTGCCACGCCTTGCCACCGGAGTACTTCCAGTCCGCCGGGGCGGCGGCCTTCAGGTACTTGGTGAAGTTGTCCGTGGTGCCGGACTCGTCCGAGCGGTGGAACGCCTGGATCTTCGTGCTGGGCAGCTTCGCGCTGGGGTTCAGCTTCTTGATGGCCGCGTCGTCCCAGGTCTTGATCTTGCCGTCGAAGATCTTGGCGAGCGTCGGGGCGTCGAGGACCAGGTTGTCCACGCCGTCCAGGTTGTAGCCGACCGCGATCGGGCCGCCGACCATCGGCAGGTCGATGCCCTGACCGCCGGAGCAGACCTTCTTGGAGGCCGTGACCTCTTCGGGCTTCAGCGCCGAGTCGGAGCCGGCGAAGGCGAGCTGACCCTGGTTGAAGGAGGTGACACCGGCACCGGAGCCGCCCGCCTTGTAGTTGATCTGCACACCGCACGCCTGCGAGAACGCGGCCACCCAGGCGTCGATCGCGTTCTTCTGCGCCGAGGAGCCGTCCGACAGCAGCTGGCCCTTGGCGTCGTCACACTTGATGGAGCTGGCGTTGGCGGACGCCGAGGACGAGGACGAGTTGTCGCTGGAGCCGCCACTGGTGTCGTCGGAGCCGCACGCCGTCAGGGCCAGGGCGCCGGAGACGGCGACAGCACCGAGGGAGATGGCGCGCAGCCGGTTCTTGCGCTGAAGCTTCACTTTCGGGAGTTCCTTCCGAGGAGCCGCCACCGTCGGCGGCGTGCGAGGTCGTGGTGGTGCGCTTGTGCGCTCATGCCGCACTCCGCACCGGGTACGGCCGAAATTAGGCAGAACAGGTGAAGGCGCCGATGGCCATAAATGAATGGAAGGTGAACCCCTGCCATCGGCCCGGTAAGGTCACGGAACGCTTACGGGGAGGCCACATCGAGGTCCCAACGCCATATCGGTACAAGGTGGCCCACGCAAGGACATGACCGGACGAGTACCGTGCATGCATACGTTTGCGACGGTCGTGGAACTGTTCGAGTCGGCACTCCGTCTCGCTCCACGAAAGCCGATGAAGGGCAAGGGGCATGGAACGGCGTACGTTCATTTCACATAGCGCGGCCGCGGTGGCGACGGCCATCGGGGTGGCAGGGTGCTCCGGCGCCGGGACCCCGGCAGCCGGTTCTACGACGAGCGCGTCACGCACGCCCCTCGGCTCCACATCCTCCCTCACCTCGGTGAAGACCACCAACGCAACACCGCCCGCCGACTGGACCGCCCTCGCCCGCGATCTCGACGGGCCCCTCGTACGCCCCGGGGACGCGTCCTGGAACACGGCCCGCCTCCTCTACAACACCCGCTACGACGGGCTGAAGCCCGCCGCGGTGGCCTATGTCTCCCACGCGGACGACATCCGGACGTCGCTCGCCTACGCCAGGGCGCGCGGCCTGCGGGTGGCGATACGCAACGGCGGCCACTCCTACGCGGGCTGGTCGTCCGGCAACGGGCGCCTCGTCATCGACGTCTCCGAACTGAACCGGATACGGGTGAGCGGCGGGCAGGCGGTCGTCGGCGCCGGCGCCAAACTGATCGACGTCTACCGCGGCCTGACCGCCAAGGGCGTGACGATACCGGCGGGTTCGTGCCCCACGGTCGGCGTCTCCGGCCTCACCCTCGGCGGCGGCCACGGAGTGGTCTCCCGTGCCTACGGCCTGACCTGCGACAGCCTGACCGCGGCCACCCTGATCACGGCCGACGGCAAGCAGCTCACCGCGGACGCCCGGACCAACAAGGACCTCTTCTGGGCGCTGCGCGGCGCCGGCAACGGCAACTTCGGCGTCGTCACCGAACTGCACTTCGCCACCCACCCCGCGCCCCAGGCCGTCTCCGGCTATCTGACCTGGCCGTGGTCCAAGGCCGCCGCCCTGTTCCGGGCCTGGCAGGAGTGGGGCCCCGACCAGCCCGACGAGATCTGGTCGGCCCTGCACCTCGACCGCTCCACGGACGGGGCCCTCACCGTGTCCCTGTCCGCCTTCTCCCTGGGCACGTACGGCGAACTCCAGAACGCCGTGGACCGCCTCGCCGGCCAGGTGGGCGCCGACGCGTCGAGTGTGTCCCTGCGCCGCCGCGGCTACGAGGAGGCGATGGAGATCTACGCGGGCTGCTCGTCCTTCTCCAGCGAGGCCCAGTGCCATCTGCCCGGCTCCACCCCGGGCCGCTCCCCGCAGGGCGCCCTGGGCCGCGACACGTACGCCGCCCGCTCGGACTTCTTCGACCGGTCGCTCTCGTCGGCCGGCATCCAAACGCTCCTGAACCAGATCGCCGCCGCGCGCGGCGGCCCCGGCAGCATCGCCTTCACGGCGCTCGGCGGCGCGGTCAACCGGGTCGCCCCCACCGCGACGGCCTTCGTCCACCGCCGCTCGCGCATGCTGGCCCAGTACTACGCGTCCTGGCCGGCGGGCTCCTCGGGCACCACCATCCAGTCCTGGCTGACCCGGGCCCACGACGCGATGAAGCCGTACGCCTCCGGCGCGGCCTACCAGAACTACACGGACCCGACCCTGAAGGACTGGCGCAGGGCGTACTACGGCGACGCCGCGACCCGGCTGGCCCAGGTGAAGAAGCAGTACGACCCGGACCGCTTCTTCACGTACCCGCAGTCACTGTGACCGCCTGACCGCAGTCACTGTGACCGCCTGACCGCAGTCACTGTGACCGCCTGACCGCGGTCACCGTGGTCGTCGTCCGCCGAAGTCGCCGTACGGGGCCGTCCGTCAGGCGGCGAGGTCCCGTTCCTCGGACGGCGTCGGCTTGCGGGCGCCCGGGACCACCGCCTCGCCCCGGTCGGCCACCGGCCCGCGGCGCCTGATCAGCCACCCCGCCCACGACGACCGGGCGACCGCCTTCGTCACCGGCGTGAGCAGCGCCGTGGCCGGCGGGGACAGCAGCAGCACGACGGCCGTGCCGAGCGCGAAACCGCCGACGACGTCCGTGGGGTAGTGCACGCCCAGGTAGATCCTGCAGAAACCTTCGAGCAGAGCCAGCCCGATCCCGGCGATCCCGAACCTGCGGTTGGCCACGAACAGCCCGACCCCGAGCGCCATGGTGATCGTCGCGTGATCGCTCACGAACGAGTAGTCGGTCTTGCCGGAGACCAGGACGTCCAGCCCCCGGTGGTCGAGGAAGGGGCGGGGCCGCTGCACGAACCCCCGGATCGGCACGTTCACCAGGACCGCGACACCGGCCGCGAGCGGCGCCCACACCAGCGCGGCGACCGACGAGGCGGCCTCGTCCCGGCTGCCGGAACTCCGGCGCACGGACCACCAGCACCACACCACCAGCAGCACCATGGCGACCAACAGCCCGTACTCACCCACGAACTCGACGATCCGGTCGAACCACCCGGGCGCGTCCTTGGCGAGTCCGTTGATGTCGTAGAGCAGGTCGACGTCGGGGTTCGAGCCGGATTCGGCAAGTACAGCCATGGTGCGCTGGCCCCTTCGTCTCTCTCGCGGACGCACGTCCCGTGCGTCGCCGCTGCCCACCCCCGTGGTGTGTAGATGTGCGCACGCGCGGTCCGCCCGACTACGTCTTCAGGAACGCACGGCCCTCATTGATACGTTCCACACTCCACCGAATGATCACGCAGACGTTATCGAAGAGAGACTCATCGCCGCAGCTCAGGGGGTAGGTTCACGCTCGGTTCATACGGTCGTGGGGAGCGCTTTCGCGCCATCCGCGGTGACCCGGGTGGCGCCGAAATAGTCCGTCCCGTCGATCGGGTCGAACCGGATCACGGCCCCCGTCCTCGGCGCGTCGATCATGTAACCGCCGCCCACGTAGATCCCCACGTGGTGGATGGCACGGGAATCGGTCGGATCCTTCGAGAAGAACACCAGGTCGCCCGGGAGCAGTTCGTCCCGCCCCGGGTGCGGACCGGCGTTGTACTGGTCGTTGGCGACCCGCGGCAGCTTGATCCCCACACTGTCGTACGCGGCCTGGGTAAGCCCCGAGCAGTCGAACCGTCCGCCCTGCTGCGCGGTGCCGGTGCCACCCCACAGATAGGGAGTGCCGAGCTTCTCCTGCGCGTAGGCGATGGCGCCGGCCGCCTGCCGCGACGGGTCGACCCGGGTCACGGGCGCGGCGAAACTCTTCTCCAGGGTGCGGATCGTCTTGACGTAGTTCTGGGTCTCCCGGATGGCCGGAACCCCGCTGGCCGCTATCACCCGGTACGCACCCGCGTTGTACGCGGCGAGCATGTTGTCGCTGATGTTCCCGGGCACGTCCTTGACGTACTTCGCGAGTTCGCAGTCGTACGAGGCGGCCGACGGAATGGCGTCGTTCGGATCCCAGATGTCGCGCTTGCCATCGCCGTTGCCGTCGATGCCGTGCGTGGCCCAGGTGCTCGGGATGAACTGCGCGATACCGCGGGCGTCGGCCACGCTGACGACGTTCGGGTCCCAGCCGCTCTCCTGGTACAGCTGGGCGGCGAGCAACGCGGGGTTGATGGCGGAGCAGAGGTTGCCCCACCGCTGCACCAGTGCCGAGTAGGCGGCGGGCACGGCACCCTTGGCCAGCCCGATGCTGCCCGCGCCGACACCGCCCGCCAGGTTCCCGGCCACCATGTACACCCCGACGACCAGCAGCATGACAAAGCTCAGTCCGAGCCCGACCGCGGCCCCGCCGACCACCCATACTTTCCGCACGGGTCAACACTCCCCCATACAGCGGCCGTTCATGACCATTTCCGCCAACCGTGCCGTCATGTCACAGCAAACCAGACACCGCCGACCGACACCCCGCCCCGGCCCTCAATGCCCTGAACTACCCCTACCAATACCCCCAGTTGGCCCACCCTCAAGCCCCGCCACGACCGACGGTCCGCGGTACGACCGATGGTCCCGCGGCACGGCCGACCGGTCCCGCGGCACGGCCGATGCTCCCGCGGCACGGCCGGACGACCGAAGCCGCCGTACCGCCGTCCTCGTCGGCGGCGGTCGGCGTCCGCGACCCGCGGCCCCCGCGTCACCCGCCGCGCACCGCGTCCTGGTACAGCTCCGCCACCTCCGCCCCCAGGGCCACGCTGTAGGAGACGTCCGGGGTGGAGCCCCCCTCCTCGTGCCCGCCCAGGACGCCGACGACCTCGTGGTTCCCGTCGACCCAGGGGCTGCCGCTCGTGCCACCCGTGAAGCCGGGACACGCTATGCGCTGCTGGGTACGGCTCTGCGCGGACGGCCGGTTGGAGCAACTTATCGGCACCTCGCCGGAGTCGGGATAGCCGGTGACGGTCACCGCGGTCGCTCCGATCGCCATCCCCGTCACCAGCCGGTTCGCCCCCACCACAGCCTCGACCCGCTCCCCCGCACCCGTCCCGTCCCCCTTCTCCCCGTCCCTTTTGTCCGCGTCTTTCTCCCCGTCCGCCTTCTCCTTGCCCTTCCCCTCGCCGTCCGCCTGCTCCGCCACGACCGCGAAGGCCACGTCGCTGTCCTCGTCCTGCCCTTGGGACCACCGGTCCGGCAGGTACCGCCTGCCGACCTTCCACAGCCCGTACGGCGCCTTCCCGTCCCGGTAACCCGGCGCGAAGACGAGGTCGGACCTGTCCCCGCCCACGCAGTGCGCCGCCGTCACGATGAGGTCCTCCTGCGGGCTGTGCACGACGGAGGCGGTGCAGTAATGGCCCTTGACGAGAGGGGACACCCGGTCGGCCGGAAACAGCGCCCCGACCCGCGCGCTCTCCGCGTCCGCGGCAGCCGTCACGGTCACGCCGAAGGGCCCGGGCCCGGCGTCGACGGCGGCCGCGGAGGCCGACATGACGGCCAGCAGCACCATGGCTCCGAACAGAGCCACGGACGACGCGCCGGAGGTGCCCGAGATGCGTGAGATGTACGAGATGCCAGGGGTGCGCTTCATCAGGCCCCACTTTGTCCGACGAAGGTGAGAATCGGTCCCCGTCTTGGCTCAGTTTTTCCTGTGAGCTTCGGCCCGCCCCCGCTCGCCGCCCGGCCGCCGGGCCCGTTCCGACCTCAGGACCGTACGGCCGACCCGTCCTCAGGACCGTAGGGCCGACCCGTCCTCAGGACCGTAGGGCCGACCCGACCTCAGGACCGTAGGGCCGACCCGACCTCAGGACCGTAGGGCCGACCCGACCTCAGGACCGTAGGGGTACGCGGCCCGCGTGCGTACCCCTGCGCACGGCACTCCCCGGACCGGCCCGCGGCGGTCTCCCGTGCCGGTACCCATCCCCGCCCGACCCGGATGCCCGACCCGGATGCCCGACCCGGATGCCCGCCCCGGAGCCGGTCACTCCCCCGCCTCGGATCACTCCCCCAGCACCCCGGCCCCCAACGGAAATTCCACCCCCGTCAGTTCCTCCGACACCGTCCACAGGCGCCGTGCGGTGGCCGGATCGCTCGCCGCGCTCGAACGCCCCACCAGCGTCGGCGCTCCCCGCATCTCGGCGAGCCCGCCCGGACCGACGTAGCTCGCGCCGGGCAGGTCCTGAGTGGCGGCGTAGAGGGTGGGGAGGGCTCCGCCCCTGTCGTCCTGGGCGAAGAACCGGTTGCCGACCAGCAGGAACGTGTGGATGAACCGGTTCCCCGTGTGGCTCTGCAGGTTGGTGGCCGCGTAACCGGGGTGGGCCGCGAGGGCGCGGACCCGGGAGCCCGCAAGGGCGAGGCGGCGCTGGAGTTCCAGGGTGAACAACAGGTTCGCCAGCTTGGACTGGGCGTAGGCGCCGCGCGGGGTGTAGCCGCGGGTGAAGTTCAGGTCGTCGAAGCGGATCCGCGCACGACCCCAGCGGTGGGCGCCGGAAGAGACGGTGACCACGCGGTCGGTGACGTACGGCAGGAGCAGGTTGGTCAGCGCGAAGTGCCCGAGGTGGTTCGTGCCGAACTGCATCTCGAAGCCGTCCCTGGTCCGCTGCGGGGGCAGCATCATCACGCCGGCGTTATTGATCAGCAGATCGATCGGATCCCGCCAATTCGCGCCGAACTCGCGTACGGAGGCGAGGTCGGCCAGGTCCAGGCGGCGCACCTCGGTGCGGCCGGGCACCCGCGCGGCGGCGGCCCGGCCGCGCGCCACGTCCCGGACGGCGAACACCACGTGCGCGCCCGCCCGGGCCAGCGCGTCCGCGGCGGTGAACCCGATGCCGCTGTTGGCGCCGGTGACGAGGGCCAGCCGGCCGGTGAGGTCGGGAAGACGGGTCGTGTCCCATCCGGTCTTGTCAGTCGTCTCAGCCATGCCCCCAAAGTAGGCACTGCCAACAATGATGTCAACGACAACAATAGTGGCGGCGCCAACAAAGATGGCATCGTCAACATCGAGTTAGGATGGCAGGCATGCCCCCGACCCGCCCGTATCACCACGGAGACCTGCGCGCCGCACTCCTGACCAGCGCCGAGCGCACCCTGCGGGAGAGGGGGGCCGCCGCACTGTCACTGCGCGAGCTGGCCCGCGAGACCGGCGTCAGCCACGCCGCACCGGGCCGGCACTTCAAGGACAAGCAAGCCCTGCTGGACGCCCTGGCGCTCACCGGATACGAGCGGCTGGCCCAGGCACTGGAGGCCGCCGACCGCCCCGGCCCCGCGCTCGAACCGCGGCTGGCCGAACTCGGCCGCGCCTACCTCGGGTTCGCCATCGGCAATCCCGAGCTGCTGGAGCTGATGTTCACCCGCAAGCACGACCCCGACAGCTCGGCCCTGCTCGCCGCCGCCGCCGAGCGGTCCTTCGGGTCCCTCATCCAGGTGTTCACCGAGGCCCAGGAGCGGGGGGAGATCGTGCCGGGCGATCCCGAGCGGCTCAGCCTGGTCGCCGCCGCGAACCTGCACGGCCTCGCCGCGCTGGTCGCCATCGGCGCCCTGGACGCGGAGGCCACCCTGGCCGGCATCGCCGACTCCGTCCACCACCTCATGCACGGACTGCGCCCCCGCTGACCCTCCCCCTCGCCCGGTAACTCCCCCACTCATCCTGTGAGTTGCGCAAAGCCGCAACCACCCGCGTCCCATCCGGGCGCCATCGGGACGTAACGCGCACCCCCGCTTCGGTATGGCGGAAGTCAGGATTCCGACCGTCAGGTGTTGTCGCGTACCCAACAAGGAAGGGTCGTACCGGACCGCCGTCCGCCGTCGGCGCCTCGCACCGGCGGCGCCGCACCCGCACGTACCGCTCCTGCTCCACCCCCACACCGAAGCACCAGGAGGCTGCACGATGCGAATGACCCACCCGCGCACGACTCCCGGCAACAGAGCCGCGGCACAGGGCAGATGGCGCCGCACAGGTTCCGCGGTCGCCGCGGCCGTCGGACTCGTCCTCGCCGGTCTCGGCACCGCCGCCCACGCCGATGCCGCGAGCACCTCGACGCAGGCGAAGGTCACCTGGACGAACGCCTGCGCCACCCCCGCGAAGGGCCGGATGGCCTGCAAGGCGCTCCGGGTCACCGGCGGCGTCACCGCCTTCCAGCGGGCCGAGGCGGCGGCGGACGGCGTCACCCCCCAGGCCGTCGACGCCGCCGCCCCGTCCGGCTACGGCCCCTCCGACCTCCAGTCGGCCTACGGCCTGACCTCCGCCGCCGCCTCCAACGGCGCGGGCGAGACCATCGCGATCGTCGACGCGTACGACGACCCGAACGCCGAGGCCGACCTCGCCAAGTACCGCTCGAACTACGGCCTGACCGCCTGCACCACCGCCAACGGCTGCTTCAAGAAGGTCAGCCAGACCGGCTCGACGACCTCCCTCCCGTCCGCCGACGCCGGCTGGGCCGAGGAGATCTCCCTCGACCTCGACATGGCCTCCGCCATCTGCCCGAACTGCAAGATCCTGCTCGTCGAGGCCACCACGCCGACCATGGCCAACCTCGGCACCGCCGTGAACCGCGCCGTCACCCTGGGCGCGAAGTACGTGTCGAACAGCTACGGCGGCGGCGAGTCCTCCGCCGACACGTCGTACGACTCCTCGTACTTCAACCACCCCGGCGTCGCCATCACCGTCAGCGCGGGCGACAGCGGCTACGGCGCCGAATACCCCGCCGCCTCCCGCTACGTGACGTCCGTCGGCGGCACCGCCCTCTCGAAGTCCTCCACCACCCGGGGCTGGACCGAGTCCGTCTGGAAGACCAACAGCACCGAGGGGACCGGCTCCGGCTGCTCCGCCTACGACGCCAAGCCGAGCTGGCAGACCGACACCGGCTGCACCAAGCGCACGATCTCGGACGTCTCCGCGGTGGCCGACCCCGCCACCGGCGTCTCGGTCTACGACTCCTACGGCATCACCGCCGGCTGGTACACGTTCGGCGGCACCAGCGCCTCGTCGCCGATCATCGCGGGCGTCTACGCCCTCGCCGGCACCCCCTCCAGCGGCAGCTCCCCCGCCTCCTTCCCGTACGCGAAGGCCGGCACCTCGGCCCTCAACGACGTGACGAGCGGCAACAACGGCTCGTGCAGCCCCAGCTACCTGTGCACCGCCCAGTCCGGCTACGACGGCCCGACCGGCGTGGGCACCCCGCAGGGCGTCTCGGCCTTCACCGGCTGAACCCGACCGCGCCCAGGGGCCCCGGCACCCGCCGGGGCCCCTCCGTCATCCCCGCCCGCACCCCGGCCGCCGCCCCCGCCCATCTCCCCGCGCGTGAGAACATCGTGACGACCTCTCACCCGACCGGCCGTCACCAACCGCGCCAGGTCGTAAAAGGGGTCAACGAGGGAACTGCACGACAGGTTCCGCTCAGGCCTCATTGCCCGGCGTGACCTGCCGTGATACACAGAGTGACCGTACGAGGTATTCGTACGAAACCCGCCAACCAATGACGTCAAGTCGACATGCGACAGCGTCATCGTCGGCGACAATGAGGTCTGACCTCTGCACACCGCAGGGGATAGCGGAACTACCCACCAGGGGCGGTGACTTACATGCTCTTCGCGGCCGACAAAGGAGACATCAACACCATCATCGGCGGGATCGCTCCGGACTGGGGCCCCTTCGGCAGCCTGGGCAACGAGGCGAAGACGATGATCCAGGTGGTGATGGCCGTCGCCATTCTGATCTGCCTCGGCATCGCCGTCTGGGGTGCGGCCAAGCAGCGCATCGGCGCGACAGCCCTCCGGGACACCTTCAGCGCCGAACAGGGCAAGGGCCTCATCGTCGCCGGTCTGACCGGGGTCTTCATCATCGGCTCACTCGGCACCCTGTTCACGATCGTGTACGGCATGGCCGTCTGACCGGACACCCCCCGTCCCACCTCCCTGTCCGCCCCGGGCGCGCCCGGTACCCCCTACCCCACCCGCCCGCAGTGCCCACCGGCTGAGGTTGCGTTTCCCTGATGTCGACTCACCACACCGCGCCCGCGCGGGAACCAGCACGGCTACCGTCGTACTTCCACGCGGTCCGGAACCAGGGTTTCCTGTACGACATCGAGGGGGCGTACGCGGCATGAGTCCCGGAGACGAGAACGACCCCTCCGGCGGTTACGCCGACACCGGCCAGACCCGCACCCGGCTCCCCGAGAGCGACCCCTACGGCGGCGCCCGCCGAAGCGGCCGCTCCTCCTCCCGCGGCCTCGTCACGGTCGTCGGCGTCGTCGTCCTGCTGATCGCCGCCATCGCCTTCGCGAACCGCGGCGACGGCAAGAACGGCTCCTCGGCCGACAACTCCGGCGACAAACCGGCCACCTCCGCGACCGCGGCGACGGGCGACACCCCGGTCCGGTCGAAGACGTCCGGCATCCCCACCGGCTTCCCCCACACCGAACAGGGAGCACAGAGCGCGGCGGCCAACTACGCGGTGGCGCTGGGCTCGGCCGAAATGTTCGACAGGGCCCGGCGACACGAGATCGTCAACACCGTCTACGCCCCCGACATCGCAGCCGGCAGACAATCCGCCCTGGACAGCGCCTACGCCGATGAGTCGTTCCTGGCCAACATCGGCCTCACCAAGGACGGCAGCGCCCCACGGGGCGAGACCTTCGTCTCCCGGATCATCCCGGTGGGCACCAAGGTCACGTCGTCCGGTGCCGACACCGCCACCGTCGAAGTCTGGTACACGTCCCTCTTCGGCCTGTCCGGCGGCGCCTCGACCAACCCGGTGTCCGAGAGCTGGTACACCACGACCTACGAACTGAAGTGGGTCGCCGACGACTGGAAGGTCACCGACTTCCAGCAGAAGGACGGCCCGGTCCCGGTCGGCCGCGACCAGAAGGCGTCCACCGCCGACGACATGACGAAGGCTGTCGAGGGGTACGGAGGGTTCACGTATGCGCGCTAACCACCGCTTCCTCAAGGTCACGGCCGCGCTGGCAGCCGTACAGACCACCGCGGTGCTGCTGGCGACCCAGGCGGTCGCCGCCCCCAGCCCCGACCCGAGCCCGTCGAACGGCGCCTGCGACCTGATCCGCGGCCCCGCCAAGGACTACTGCGAACAAGGCGACAAGTCCGGCGGATCCGGCTCAAGCAACCCCCTCACCTCCACCCTCGACCCCCTCTCCTCCCTCGCCAAGGGCTGCGCCGACGCCGCCTCCTGGACCATCAACAAGCTGGGCGGCGCGGTGAAGGAGACGGCGAACGTCGACTTCACCAACCCCAAGTTCCTCCAGCAGTACGCGGTCGTCTTCGCCGCGTCCACCATCCTCACCCTCCTGCTGTGGCTCCTGGCCGTGGCCAAGCGCGCGGTCCGCGGCGTCCCGCTCACCAGCGCCCTGTCCGAAGCCGTCGGCTTCCTCTGGCTCACCGTGCTGGCCTCCGCCTTCACCCCCCTGATCCTCTACACCGTCGTCTCGGCCGCCGACGGCGTGACGGACGTCCTGGCGAAGACCACCGGCGACCAGACCGACACCTTCTTCGGCACCTTCGCCGGCGCCCTGGACAAGGGCACCGACATCGGCGGCGGCCCGATCATGCTGATCGTCGTCTCCCTGGTCTCCATCCTCGCCGCCGGCATCCTCTGGCTGGAACTGGTCATCCGCGCCGCCCTGCTCTACGTCGGCGCCCTCCTCGGCACCGTCGTCTACGCCGGCCTGGTCGACAAGAACCTGTGGGGCCACGTACGCCGCTGGGCCGGCGTCATGATCGCGGTCATCCTCGTCAAACCGGTCATCGTCATCGTGCTCGGCCTGGCCGGCGCCCTCTCCGCGGACGGCGGCCCGGACGCGTTCTCCGCCGTCGTCTCCGGACTGGCCATCATCCTGCTCGCCATCTTCGCCAGCGCGATGATCTACCGCTTCGTCCCCGGCTTCGGCGACGAGATCGCCGCCTCCCGCAACAACCGCATCATGCAGGGCGCCGAGGGCAAGGCCGCAGCCGTCATCAGCTCCCCCGCGAACCTGGTCGCCCAGGGCATCAGGACCCACAGCGCCCGCGCCGACAGCAACGGGGGCGGCGGGGCCGGCGGCCAGTCCGGCTCCGCCGCCCGCCCGGCCAACCCGGTCTCCGGCGGAGTCGCCGCGCACAGCACGCGCACCCCGAACGGTGGCGGCGGATCTGTCCCCTCCGCCGCACCCGCGCCGCGCTCCCCCAGCCCGGCGAAGACCCCGCACGCCGGCAACAACCGCAACAACCGCTCGGGAGGTGAAGGGCGTTGACGACCGAGTCCCACCTGTCCCATCCGGTCACGCCCCGCCGTACGTATCTCATCGGCCGTGCCCGGCCGAACGCGGTCATCGGCCGCAACCGAGAGACCGGCGAGATCGCGCTCATCATCTTCGGCGCGTTCCTGGGCATGATGTGCGGGCTCCTGGTCCCCGTCCTGTCCCTGCGGATCGTGCTGCTGATGGGCTTCCCGCTGCTCGCGCTCGGGGCCGTCTACGTGCCGTACAAGCACCGCACCTTCTACAAGTGGTTCGAGATCAACCGCAGCTACAAGCGCACCCTGCGCCAGGGCACCGTCTACCGCTCCGCCGCCATGGAGGCGGGCACCCGCCTCGACGGCCGCGAGGTCGAGATCGGCCCGCCCCCCGGCATCGGACGCATCAACTGGCTCGCCGCCCCCTTCGGCCCCGACGAGATCGCCGTACTCCTGCACGCCGACCGCAAGACCGTCACCGCCGCCATCGAGATCGAGGGCCCCGGCGTCGGACTGCGCGACTCCGAGGACCAGGAAGCCCTCGTCGACCGCTTCGGCACACTGCTCAAGCACGTGGCCAACGGCGACGGCTTCGTCACCCGGCTCCAGATGCTCGCCCGCACCCTGCCCGCCGACCCGGACGCGCACGCCAAGGACGTCGCCCAGCGCGGCGACGAGAAGGCACTCCCCTGGCTGACCCGCTCCTACGAGCAGCTCCAGTCCATGGTCTCCACCAGCAGCGAGCAGCACCGCGCCTACCTCGTCGCCTGCATGCACTACTCCCGCGAACTGGCCGCCGAGGCCCACGCCATGGCCCGCGCAGCCCGCCCCCAGGCCGGCCGCCGCCTCGACCGGGACGCCGGACTCGCCGTCGTCATGGCCCGCGAGCTGACCGACATCTGCTCCCGGCTCCAGGAGGCCGACATCCGGGTGCGCCAGCCGCTCGGCCAGGGCCGGCTCGCCTCCCTCGTCCACTCCATGTACGACCCGGACCACCCGATCGACCACCTCCAGGCGATGACGAAACGCAACGCCTGGCCGGCCGAACTGGACGCCATGGAGCCCACCCACCTCAAGGCCAAGACCCGCGAGTCGGCGACCCGCGAACCCTGGTGCCACGCCACCGCCTGGGTCAAGGAGTGGCCGATGACCCCGGTCGGCGTCAACTTCCTGGCACCGCTGCTCGTCCACACCCCGGACGTCATCCGCACCGTCGCGGTCACCATGGACCTCGAACCCACCGAGATCGCCATCGAGCGGATGCTGACCGAGAAGACCAACGACGAGGCCGAGGCCAGCCGCGCCGCCAAGATGAACCGCACGGTAGACCCGCGCGACATCGCCGCCCACAACCGCCTCGACCAGCGCGGCGAGGACCTGGCCAGCGGCGCGGCCGGCGTCAACCTGGTCGGCTACATCACCGTCTCCGCCCGCACCCCCGAAGCCCTCGCCCGCGACAAGCGCACCATAAGGGCCTCGGCCGGCAAGTCGTACCTGAAGCTGGAGTGGTGCGATCGCGAGCACCACCGGGCCTTCGTGAACACCCTCCCGTTCGCCACCGGAATCCGAAGGTAGGGGCTGATGCACTGATGCGGGACCCGATGTCCGCCATCACGGACGCCTTCACGGCCTTCCTGTTCGGCAAGGTCGAGACGACCCGACTCCCGGTGCGCACGTCCACGGGCCAGGCCCAGGCGGTCTACCTCCCGACCGCCGCCCCCGGCCTCGGCGACTCCGGCGTCATCATCGGCCGCGAGGTGTACTCCGGCAAGGGCTACATCTACGACCCCTTCCAGCTCTACGGCCAACAGCTCCCCGCCCCGCACTGGCTGGTCCTCGGTGAGTCCGGCAACGGCAAGTCCGCGCTGGAGAAGACGTACGTCCTGCGCCAGCTCCGGTTCCGCGACCGCCAGGTCGTCGTCCTGGACGCACAGGGCGAGGACGGCGTCGGCGAATGGAACCTCATCGCCCAGGAGCTGGGGATAACGCCGATCCGGCTGGACCCGATGGCCGCCCTGGACCACGGCATCCGGCTCAACCCGCTCGACCCGTCGATCACCACGACCGGCCAGCTCGCCCTGCTCCGCACGATCATCGAAGTCGCGATGGGACACGGCCTGGACGAACGCTCCGGCTTCGCCCTCAAGGTCGCCCACGCCTACGTCAACGAGACGATCGTCGAACGCCAGCCGGTGCTGTCCGACATCGTGGAGCAGCTCCGCCACCCCGAACCGGAGTCGGCGGAGGCGATGAACGTCGACATAGACGACGTACGGGCCTGGGGCCTGGACGTGGCACTGGTCATCGACCGACTGGTCGACGGCGACCTGCGCGGCATGTTCGACGGCCCCACCACGGTCGGCATCGACCTGGACGCCCCGCTGATCGTCTTCGACCTGTCGCACATCGACCGCAACTCCATCGCCATGCCGATCCTCATGGCGATCGTCGGCGTATGGCTGGAGCACACCTGGATCCGCCCCGACCGGAAGAAACGCATCTTCCTGGTCGAGGAAGCCTGGCACATCATCAACAGCCCGTTCGTCGCGCAGCTCTTCCAACGGCTGCTCAAGTTCGGGCGACGCCTCGGCCTGTCCTTCGTCGCGGTCGTCCACCACCTCTCCGACGTCGTGGACGGCGCCGCCGCGAAGGAGGCCGCGGCGATCCTGAAGATGGCCTCGACCCGCACCATCTACGCCCAGAAGGCCGACGAGGCCCGCGCCACCGGCCGCGTCCTCGGCCTGCCCCGCTGGGCCGTGGAGATCATCCCGACCCTCACCCCGGGCATCGCGGTCTGGGACGTCAACGGCAACGTCCAGGTCGTCAAACACCTGGTCACGGAGACGGAACGCCCCCTGGTCTTCACCGACCGCGCCATGACCGAGTCGTCCAGCGACCTCATCGCCGACGACGAGGTGCTGCGCGCCGCCGAACTGGAGGCGGAGCAGCGAGCGGCGGCCTTCGTGGAACAGCACCTCGGCGACCTGGACGGATCGTCCGAATCGACGGTGGCATGAGATGAGACTGAGATGAAGCGCGACGAGCCGGACCGCCGCCGGGACGGCCAGGGAGGCGTCTCCGACGGCCTGCTGGTGGGCATACTCGCGTTCCTCCTCGGCATGACCGTGCTGGTGTGGTCGGCCACGGGCCTGGCGGGCCTGTTCGCCCGCGGCTCCTGGCCGTCCGACGTCACCGTCACCCGTACGCCGCTGGCGATGCGGCAGCTCATCGCCGCGCCGCGCGACCTCGCCGCCGCCTGGCCCCGCACACCACCCGAGCAGTTGTCCGGGTATGGGCTGTTCTGGGGGCTGTTCATCGGCCAGTTGATGGTGCTGTTCGTCCTCACCGTCTTCGTGATCGGCACCACGGCCCGCTGGCGGGCGGGCCGCGCCCGGCGCCGCCAAGCCAAGAACACCGCCGCCGCACCTCCCGCGCCCGCCACACCGGGACGGGTACCGGAACCACTGCCCGTCCCGGCCCCCGACACCCGGCACGAAGTCCCCGTACCCCGCAGCGAACCGACACCCCAGGACACCCCCGCGCCCGCCCCCGCGGCCGTCGGCACGGAATCCCCCGGGTGGCAACAGCCCCGCACCGAAGGCCCGGTGCTCTACGCCGAACCCGCGATCCGCCAGGCCACCGCCGCCCGGACCGTACGCGACGCGGAGGGCCCGGTCCTCGTGGTCACGTCCAACCCGGCCGTCTGGTCGGAGACGAAGGACGTCCGCGCCAAACTCGGCCCCACCCACCTCTACGACCCCGCGCACCGCTGCGACACACCGGCCCGCCTGCACTGGCCACCCACGACGGGCTGCGAGGACAAGCAGACGGCCGTGCAACGGGCCGCCGCCCTGCTCGCCCCGGTCAGGCCCACGGCCAAACTCGACCAGGCCCTGGCGGACACGGCCGAGACGCTCCTGCGCAGCTATCTGCACGCGGCGGCCATCGACGGCCGCACCATCCGGCACGTCCACCGCTGGACCCAGGGCACCCAGATCCAGGACGCGGTACGCACCCTGCGCACCAACCCCAAGGCGGCCCCCGGCGCAGCCGGTGAACTCGAAGCCGCCCTCACCGCCCACGCCGAACGCCGCGACATGGCCCAGGAACTGACGAGTCGCGCTCTCGCCGCGCTCTCCACGGTCAACATCCGCGAGTCGTGCACCCCGAACCGAAGTGATGCACTCGCCCTGGATTCCTTCGTCGACGAAGGGGGCACGCTCTATGTGGTCGGTGAATCCATCGAGGACCCCAGGACCGCTCCGGGCGCGATGCCGCTCCTGACGGCCCTCGTCTCAAGCGTGGTCGAGCACGGCCGGCGCATGGCCGAACGGTCATCCTCCGGTCGGCTCGACCCACCACTGACCCTCGTCCTCGACGACGTCGCGGCCGTGGCGCCGCTGCCTCAGCTCCCGGACCTGCTCGCCACCGGGGCGGCCCAGGGCCTGCCTACGCTGGCCCTCCTCCGCTCCCGCGAACAGGGCCGCGCCCGCTGGCCCCACCACGAACTACCGGTCTGAGCCGAGCCGGTCAGGCTCACCCGCGCCCTCCCGCACGCTCCACGACGAGTTCCAGCTCTCGTCCCTCGCCCTCGACCATCTCCGTGGTCACCCCACTGGGTACGAACCCGGCCTTCCGGTAAGCACCCCGGGCCCGCCCGTTGTCCTCGTGCACGAACAGCCGCACCCGTTCGGCCCCCCGCTCCCAGGCCCACTCGACGCCGACCGCGAACAACGCCTCGATCAGCCCGCGTCCACGGTGCCGGGGCCGCACGAACACCCCGACGACATGCCCCTGCCGGCGATCCACGGCCTCTCCGGCCCAGTCCGTGGTGCCGGCCTCCTCCATCAGCACGGTGAGCGAGACGGCCCACGCCCCGTCCGCTGCCACGGCCACGAACTGCCGCGCCCCGCCCGCCTCCTCGGCGCTCTGAGCCGCCCGCTCCTGCCAGAAGACGTCAGGCCGACCGACGGCCTGCTCATACGTCTCCAAAAAGGCAAGCCGGGCAACGGGATCCCGCAGCGCCTCAAGGCGCAGCCCCCGCACGGTCGCCCATTCAT
This sequence comes from Streptomyces sp. NPDC056161, assembly GCF_042268025.1. Taxonomy (NCBI): domain Bacteria; kingdom Bacillati; phylum Actinomycetota; class Actinomycetes; order Kitasatosporales; family Streptomycetaceae; genus Streptomyces; species Streptomyces sp. NPDC056161. The sequence continues at coordinate 269 of NZ_JBHJUV010000038.1, read as the reverse complement.
CGGGCCGTATGGCCCGGATCAGATAATCATCCCCGACCTGGACACTCATGGAGGCAACGGTAGTACCGGACCACCGGACCCCTCATCCCATATTCGGTATCCGTGTCCGGCACGCAAACGCAAGAGACCCCCAACTCCAGGTCTTACGACCAGAGTTGGGGGTCTCTCTCACATTTAGTTCGGCGGCGTCCTACTCTCCCACAGGGTCCCCCCTGCAGTACCATCGGCGCTGTAAGGCTTAGCTTCCGGGTTCGGAATGTAACCGGGCG
>NZ_JBHJUV010000037.1:0-106244 GCF_042268025.1 Streptomyces sp. NPDC056161 | reverse complement strand
GGTCGCCGCGGGGGCGGTGGTGTCCCCTGCCGGGCGCCACGGGTGGCGGACGCCCGGCAGGAGGTTCGGGGACGAGGCGGTGCCTCGGCAGGAGGGAGGAACCGGTACCTCGGCAGGAGAGAGGAGGCGGTTCCTCAGTAGGAGAACTGCCGGATCTGCTCGTCGTAGGGTCCGTACGTCCAGCCGGTACGGGTCGCCGGGTCCAGTTGCAGGGACGCCGCCTGGCCGCCGTACAGGAGCGGACCTCCGTGGCTCGTGACGGTGTACCCGTTCAGGACGGCGCTGGTCTTCCCCGCGGCCAGATCGACGATCTGCAACTGGCCGGTGGCGTTGTTGTCCGCCACGAATCCCGCCTGCGAGCCGAAGTACACGGTCCCTTCGGGCCGGGTGAACGAGACCACGGCGAGCTTGTTGGTCCCGTCGACCGCGAGTGCGCTCGGGCTGGCCTTGCGCAGCGTCACCGGGTCGCCCTGGCTGCCGTCCGCCTGGTTCATCGAGCTGATCACGCCGGTGGGGGCGATCTTGGTGCTGATCGCGGTGGCGGTGATGTCGTACAGCGTGCCCGCCCCGTCCGCGGCCAGGCCGTGACCGCACCCGGGCAACGACCCGCCGGCGGAGACCGTCCCGTGGTCCAGGTCCACCCGCGCGACCGTCACCCCGCCGAGGCACAGGAACGGTGTGGCCTGCTTGGCGAGGAACAACTCGCCGCTGGACCGGTCGATCGTCATCAGGGAGTACGTGCCGGGCTGCACTCCGTCCGGGTCGGCCTTGAGGGGCTCTCCGGCGCTGCCGTCGGCCAGGTCGACGCTCCGCACGATGTCGGTCTTGTCCGTGGCCGACCGCAGCAGCAGCGCGGCGCGGTCGTGGCCTGCGTCGACCTGCCCGGTGACGAACGTGTAGTCCGCCGTGGGCAGCGTGAACCGGCCGGCCAGGGAGTCGGTCGCCGTGTTCCAGGTCTCCACCCGCACGTCGCCGCCCGAGGTGGTCCGGTGCACGAGCAGCACGCGGTGGGAGCCGGGGTCGCCGCCCAGTACCTCGTAGTCGGATCCGGTGCCCGGGTCCGAGGCGAGCACCGCCCCGTAGACGCCGGTCTTCGTCGAGTAGTGCCGTACCTCGGTGCCGCCGGCCGCCGTGCGCAGCGCCGCGATGGAGTCGTCGCCCGCGGCGGCGAAGCTCAGCACGGTGCTGCCGTCCGGGGCGAGCCCGTCGTCGACCTGGAGGGTCGAGACCGGTGACGCCTGGCCGACGACACGGCCCGAGCCGTCGAGGGCGAGGATCCGCACCCCGTAGGAGGCCGACGTGGCAAGTCCCAGGGTGAGGGCGTCGAGCCACTCGGTGCCCTTCTTGCCGGACAGGGCGGCGCGGGCGGTGGACGGGGTGTTCACGCCGTCGTCGTCATAGGTCGTGCCGTTGGCGTTGGTGAACGTGTTGAGCGAGTTGTAGAGCGTCGGACCGGGCGCCGAGAACTCCGCGACCGCCGACTTCGCCCCCGGGATGCCGGTGACGTCGTACGTCAGGCCGAACTCGGGTGCGCCGCGGGTCACTTCGGCGAAGTGGCCGGCCACACGGTCGGTGCCGGCCATGACGGGCGCGGCGGGCCGGTCGGCGGCCGAGCCGCCGTCGATGCGGATCGGGGCGAACTCCCCGTAGACCACCTTGGTCGGGTCACCGCCGTAGCCCGACTGTGCGATGCCGATGCCGTAGAGCCCGCCGCCCCCGGCGAAGGCGTCGGCGGGGACGGTGATCGTGCCCTGCTTCGCGGTCAGTGCCTGGTGCCAGCCCGCGGTGAAGATCTGTCCGAGGACGGGGTTCCAGTGGTCGACGGTGGACACCACCAACTGCGGGTCGCCGGTCCGGGTGACGCCGGAGATGTCGTAGGAGACAGTGACGTCCTTGCCGGTCCTGGCCACGGCCGGGGCGGTCGGTGCGGTGGCCTCGACGTACGTACCGTCGCTGGGCCCCACGGCGATCGTGCGCTGGGCCTCGGCCCGTACCCTGCCGTCCGTCAGCACCCGGTAGGTGACCTTGAGGGTGCGGTCCGTGGTGGAGACCACCGGCAGGCCGGCCGCGTCGAGCAGTTGCTTCGGGGTGACCCGGATCGTGGGGGTGCCGGAGCGGAAGACGGTGTCTGCGACGGTGAGGGTGTACTGGGCCTTCGCGTTCTTCGGCAAGCCGGTGACGTCGCCGGCGAAGGTGACGGGTCCGACCAGTCCCTCCCCGGTGCCGCCCGAGGCGCTGTCACCGAGGTCGATGCGGTCCGGGTCGGTGGCCTCCAGGAACGAGCCGCCGAGGGCCCCTCGGGTGACGCGGTGCGCCATCGACAGGCGGACGAGGGAGGGTGACCCGGTGTCGCCGAGCGCGGCCTCGGCCGCGGCGGTGACGTCGATCTGCGGGCCGACGTGCAGCGGTCGGTCGATCTGGGGTGGCGTCGGCACGGCCCTGCCGGTCTCCTCCAGCAGCGAGCGCACCTGCGCGGGCGTCAGGTCGTGACCCGCGAGCCGCCCGGCCTGAAGGACGACCGCGGCGGCCGCGGCCACCTCGGGGGCGGACGCCGAGGTGCCGCCGTTGAGCACGGGGGTGACGGCCTGCGGGCCCTGGCCCGTGGTGTGCTGGAAGGCGACGATGCCGTCGCTGGGCGCCGACAGGTCGACGCGGCTGCCGAAGCCCGACGAGAACGTGCCGGATCCGCTGATCCGGGTCTCCGCGACGGTGGCCCCGGCGGAATGGGCGGAGCCGGCGGGCGCGGCGAGGGTGTCGTCGAGGGTGGTGCCGCCCACGGCGATCGCGCCGGAGTCCGGCACCACGGTGGGGGTGGTCGACTCGGCGTCGTCGTCGATGGACGTGGCGGCCGAGCCGTTCTCGGTGACCTCGGTGGGCGTGCTGCCGCCGTCGGGGCCGACGGAGGTCGGGGTGTAGAGGCGGGTGCCGTCGTTGGAGGAGATCGACACGACGATGTGGTACTTGTGCACGATCGACGTGATGATCGACCGGATGTACGGGTCGTCCTCCAGGTAGCGGCCGGGGAAGCCGATCGAGTCGGTGCCGTAGCCGAGGCTGGCGGTGATGACGGAGGGCCGCGGTTTCTGCTGCGCGGCGGCCAGCAGGGCGACGGCGATCTGGTCCATCGTCGGCGTCTGCGGGACGACGAGCCGGTAGTCCGCGCCGGGTGCGATGCCCAGCAGGTCGGTGTAGCCGCTGCCGGTGCGGTCCGGGCGCTGCTGGTCGTGCGGCAGCGGCGCCATCACGCTGAAGTCCAGGAGGACTTCGTCGAGCACGGGGTCCTGCTGCTCGGTGGAGGCGCTGCCGGACAGCGAGCCGTCCGAGGCCGCCACGTACGCCGGTATCAGCGGCATGGACGGCAGGTCCAGATAGCGCTGCCCGTTCCGCAGCACCGTGGTGGGGCCGTACGACGCGACGTAGGAGTCGCCGGCGTCGGCCATCGACTGGTCGGTCAGGTCGCCGACGGAGACGTTGGTGATCACCTCGCCCTGGCCGGGTATCTGCCCGTACTTCTTCTTCAGCAGCGAGAACGCCCCGGTCGCGTTGACGCCGCCCGCGTTGAGCATGGCCTGCGCGGAGTCGGTCAGGGCGTAGTTGGCGGGCACACCGTCCGAGTCGGAGGAGTCGGCCGGAGCGGACGGCGTGGCGGAGCCGGACGCCGCGGGCGAACCTGCGGGCGCCTGCTGGGAGGTGGCCGCCTTCGCGGCCTTGAGGTCGGCCGACGGCACCGGACGGGCACCGGTGCTCATCGTGTTGACGTAGCGGTTGGGTTCGGCGTCGGCGACTCCCGGTGCCGCGGCGAGGCTGCGGGCCACGACGGCGGAGTCCTTCTGCCGCGTCGTGACCACATAGGTGTGCGGCAGGTCGGCGGCAGCCGCGCCGAGTTCGGCGCGGGCCGCGGCCGTCAGCTCGTTCGTGGTGGCGGTGCCGGCCGAGGGGAGCAGCGGGTGCAGGGACGTGGCGCCCGCCGCCTTGAGCCTGGAGTTGAGTTTCGAGTCGCTGGTCTGCGGGACACGGGCGGCGACGCGGCTGCCGGAGACCGGGCGCCCGGTCACGGAGGTGCCCGCGTCCAGGGTGAGCAGTACTTGGCCGGGTACCACGCCCTGCTTCTGGGCGGGCGGCTTCGTCAGGGTGCTGCCGCCCACCGCGGCCCTGCCCGACGCTGGTGGTGGTTCGTCGGTCCGCGGCGCGGACGGGACCGCGGACGGGGCCGGGGACGCGGCGGTCGCCGACACGGTGGACGCGCCGACGGTCAGGGCGGCTACGGCTGCGGCGACCGCGGCGAGACGCCGGCCGCTGGGACGGGCACGGGACATGACACCCCTTCGAAGGGAGACGAGTGCGTACAGGTCAGGGGCGCCGTCGACCGGGCCCTGCCGGACCACGCCGCTTCCAAGACAGGGAAGATGTCAATCGAAACAGCAGTGGCACAAGGTGACAGTGGTGGCTGACTTCCGCCAACTGGCGGGTGGCTGCCATGGACGGCGGTGGGAAGACGTGGCATTTAACGTGCTGGGACTGACAGATGAAACAGAGCGCGTCTACACCGCGCTGGTCGGCCTTCCGGGGTCCACGGCAGCGCAGTTGGCCGCCGCCTGCGAGCTGTCCGTCCCGGCCGCCGCGCGGCAGCTTGCCGGACTGGTCAGGGAGGGCCTGGCGACCCGGGCGACCGGCCGGCCGCCCCGGTTCGCTGCGGTGGCACCCGATGTCGCGGTGAACGGTCTGATCCGCCGGCGGGAGAAGCAGCTCGACGAAGCCCGGTCACAGGTGCACCGGTTGATGGAGCACCACCGCGAGGCGTCGCGCATCAGCCGCCCCGACCTCGGGGTGGAACTCCTCACCGACCGCACGGACGTCAGCGACGCGGTGCAGCGGCTGACCACTCAGGCACAGCGGCAGGTACGCGCGTTCGACCGGCCCCCGTACGTCGACCGGCCCGGGAGCAACCTCGCCGACCAGCTCCAGCAGCAACGGCAGGGCATCTCCCACCGGGTGGTCTACGACCGGGCCGCGATCGCCTGGCCGGGCCGGCTCGCCGGGGACATCCTGGCCAGTGTCAGGGCCGGGGAACAGGCCCGCGTCCGCAGCGAGTTGCCGCTGAAGATGGTGATCTGCGACAGCCGGGCCGCGATCGTCCCGTTCAGTTCCGCGCCGGGGGGCCAGTCCGCCGCATATCTGGTGCAGCGCTCCCCCCTGCTGACCGCCCTGGAGAGGCTGTTCGAGGTGGAGTGGGAACGCGGTGTCCCGCTGCCCCTGGCGGACGGCGCAGCCGCCCCGGGGAACTACGACGACGGCGCCGACGAACCCGACGAGGTGACCCGGTCGCTGCTGTCGCTGCTGGCGGCCGGTCTCACGGACGCCGCCATCGCCCGTGCCCAGGGTTGGAGCGAGCGCACCACCCAGCGGCGTATCCACCGCCTGATGAGCCAGTTGGGCGCGGACACCCGGTTCCAGGCCGGTCTGACCGCGGCCCGCCGCGGCTGGCTGTGACGCCCGGACGGGAGGCGCGGACGGGAGGCGCGGACGGGAGCGCCCGGCCGGCCGCGGCGGAAGCGGGTGCGGCCCGGACGGGCCGGGCCGGCGTGCGCGGGAGCGGGCTCAGGTGTGTCGGCCCCAGTGCCCGCGGTGGACGACCTCGCCCGTGCCGCGGCGGCGTTCCCGGATCCGAGGCCCCTGCGCGCGGAGGTCGTCGGCGCGGTAGCCGACGGTGATCCCGCCGATGGGGTCGTACGCGTCGGGGATCCCGAACTCGGCGCGGAAGGGCCGCAGGTGCTCGGGCATGATGCCGAAGAAGCAGGCGCCCAGACCCTCGTCGACCGCCGTCAGCAGCATCAGGAGCGCGGCCATCCCGGTGTCGATGTGCCAGTACGGCGCGGGCCAGCGGGACTCGGCGCGGTCCTCCCAGCCCTTGTCCTGCTCGGCGTAGCGTTCGAGATAGGCCGCCTTGTGGGCGAGGGGCACGACCACCAGCGGTGCGTCCTGCATGGTCGGTGTCTGTTCCACGCGGGTGGGCACGAACGGCCAGAAGCGGGCGCGGTCGGCGGGCTCGGTCAGGGCGAGGAACGCCCAGCCCTGCGAGAAGCCGGCCGACGGCGCTCGCAGCGCGGCGGCGAGGACCCGTTCGACGACCTCGGGGGCGAGCGGCTTGTCGGAATAGTGGCGGACCATGCGCCGGCGTCGGATCACCTCGGAGAATTCCATGGGGGCAGATCCTGCCACGAACGCCCGCTGGGGCCACGGGGACTGCGGCGACCTCCGTGCGGCCGGAGCGCACGTCCGTGCGCGTGGCGTACCGGCTGTGCGTCGGGTCCTCGTCCCCTGGCCGGCCTCACACGAGCAGGGCGAACATCACCGCTATGCCCAGCACCATCGCGGCATGGCAGGCGGCAGCCGGCACACCGACGGTGTCCGCGCCCGCCGGTCCGGACCGGCCCGCGGGCCCGGCAGGGGGCGGCAGGGCACGTGCCCGGTCGAAGGCGCGGGCCAGCCAGGTCAGACCGACCGCCGCCAGGGCGACGGCGAGCAGCCCCGCCGCCTTCCTCGGTCCGTTCCCCACAAGGCTCATGGCGGCGATCCCCGTGCCGCCGGACATGTCCATCCCCGGCATGCCGCCGGATCCCGAGTGGCCGGCCATCGCGCCGGAGGAGTCCATCGCCGCCACCATCCAGGCCATCGCCCCCATCATCAGGGCGTGCGGGCAGGCGGCGAGTGCCGCGCGGTGCCGGGCCCGGTCACCGGCCCGGAACGGCGCGGCGGCCAGGAACCACAGCGCGCCCGCCGAGAAGAGCACGACCTGCGGCGCGGCCGACAGGTTCATGCCCCACGGCCAGGCCATCGCGGCCATGAGGGCGCCCTCGCCGCGTGCAGGGTGTGGTCGACCCGTTCGGCGGCGGCCGTTCCCGGCCGCAGCGCCGACCACGCCCCGCGGACGACGGGTACGGCGAACACCAGGGGGAGGATCCAGCGCAGTCCGCCCGCGGCGATCATGACACCACCCCTGCCCGGCGTCGCCGCACGGCGCCCACCGTCAGGCCGGCGCCCAGGAACACCAGCAGGGGCAGCCCGAACAGGGGCAGGAGGTAACCGAGGACGGCGGCCACCAGCACGGCCGGCGCCAGGACCCGACCGGGCAGCCGGCGCCAGGCACCGCACGCGGGCGGACGCCCGAGGGCGAGACCGCCGGTCCGGGTGGGCCGGCGCAGCCACCACATGCGATACCCCCAGAGGATCATCGCGATCAGGCCGAGCGCGAGAAGCGCCGGCGCGATCTGGTTGGCGAGGCCGAACAGCAGACCCATGTGCGCGTCGATGCCCCAGCGGGTCAGCTTGGCAAGCAGGGGGTAGTCGTCGAAGCGCTGGGGCGCCGTGACCTTCCCCGTGGCCGGGTCGACCGCGACCGAGTCCTGCCGTTCGGGCCAGGACCGGGTCTTCTCCTGCACGACGTACGCGGCTCCCGCCCCGGCGGGCGGAGTGATGACGAGCGCTCCGCGCAGACCGGCGTCGTGGGCGGCGGCCGCCACCGCGTCGATGCCCACGTCCGCCCTCCCGCCACGGACCGCGGCCCCGCCGTCAGCGGCGGGAAGGGCCGTGGAGACCGCCGGGGTCCCGCCGCCCGGCTCGTCCTTGAGTCTGCCGATGCCGGTGCCCGCGTGCGCGGACCAGGTCAGGCCGGTCGCGGACAGGCCGAGCAGTCCGAGCGACACCCACAGACCGACCGCCCCGTGCCAGGTCAGTGTGCGCCGCCGCCCCTTGCTGCCGCGGCGTGGCAGCAGCAGGTGGCCGAGCCGCCGCCGGTTGCGTGGGGTGCCGGCCCACAGGGCGAGCCCGTCGAGCACCTCGACCCACAGCCAACTGGCGGCCAGTTCACTGTAGTTACGGCCGAGTTCGCCCAGGTTCAGGGTCCGGTGGAGGCTGTCGAGCCAGGCGCGCACGGGCAGCCATTGGCCGTACGTCTCCAGGGTGCCGAGCACCTTGTGGTCGTAGGGGTCGACGAACGCGGTGAGCACGTATCCCTCGGGCAGACCGGGCTTGCCGAAGACGACGCGTGTCGAGTCGGTGGGGCCGGGCGCGGGCGTGACCGACACCAGGGTGCCGCCCGTCACCGCCTGCCGGGCCGCGGCCACCTGCCGGGCGAGCGGGTCGGCCTCGCCCCGGGGTGTCACCTTCAACTCGTACCGGTAGAGGGCGGCCTCCAGTTGCGGCGTCCCGTCGGCCTCCGCCACGGCGGCGCGGTCGGCTGCGGTTCGCCGGAAAGAGCGGCGTCCGTCGTGGGGGTCGTCGCCTGCGTCTCGGACGTCCTCACCGACACCCGTCGGCCGAGCACGGGCCGGACGAGGTCACTGGGCCGGATGAGGTCGCCGGGCCGGATGAGGTCGCCGGGCCGGACGAGGTCGCCGGCCGGACGAGGTCACTCGCCTTCCTGGTCCCGGCGCCGGGCGCCGAGGCGTTCACGTTGCGGCTTCACCACGTAGGCGGGGTCCTTCGCCGACGTCACGCCCGCCTCGAAGGTGCCGAAGCGTTGCAGGACGCTGCCCGCCATCAGGGCGAGTCCGCCCGCGGCGGCGGCCGCGCGGCTGCGGCGGGCCAGGGTGAGCGCGGTGACCGCTCCCGCCAGGGTCAGGCACTCGGAGGCTTTGCGCAGGCGGTGCGGCCGGCCGGTGGTGTACGCCCGGGTCACGAAGCCCGGACGCCGGTCGATGAGCCGGGACGCGACGATCTCGGCCGCGGCGCCCACCGCGCCGAGCCGCCGGGCCGGGCCCGCCTCCGCCACCGGAGCGAGCACCATGCCGAGGCCGGCGGCGCTGGCCGCCGCCGAGCCGGTGAACACGAACGGCAGCTCGCGGTGGGCCTCGTGCCAGGCGGGCACCGCGGTCTGCGAGAGCAGGGCCGCCGTGTACGAGGCGACTCCGGGGGCGAACAGGGCCGCGGAGAGGCCGGCCGGGCGGGCTGCTCGGCGCAGCAGCCGACCGGGCAGCGTGCCGCGCAGACCGGCGGGCAGCAACTCGGCCGTGGCCGCCAGCCCGCTGCCAGGGCCGTAGGCGACGAGGATCCAGGTGCCGACGGACATGGGCGAACTCGGCTTGGCGACCCTCAGCATGTGGTGGAAGCGCTCGGGCCGGCCGAGGTCCGCCACCAGCAGGTACATGCTGACCACGAGCGCGGCGAAACCGCCCACGCGGCCGGCCCGCCTCAGTTCCGGGCGTCCCGTCAGGTCCGCGCCGGCCGCGAGCAGCGCGGCACCGGCCGACAGGCCGCCGGTGAAGAGGTACGCGGGGATCTTCCACTCCCACACCGTCGGCTTGAGCACCGGACGGCCGTAGTAGGAGCGGAACTCCGCCCGCGGCACCATGGACCGCTCCCGGCTCCCGTCGTCGTCCCGGCCCCGGCCGCCGCGGTGCTGCCCGTCGGGCCGGATCGCGTCGTCCCCGCTCATCGCCGCCCCCCGCGCAGGAAGGCCGCGGCCGAGGCGGCCAGCAGCGCCGTGGCCGCCACCCCCACGTGCTTCCACATCGACATCAGGTCGCGGGTCGGCACGATCGGGTCCGGTGGCAGCCCGTACACCTCGGGATCGTCCAGCAGCAGGAAGAACGCGCCGTCGCCGCCGACGCCGTCGTCGGGGTCACGGCCGTAGAGCTGGGCCTCGGGCACCCCGGCCTCGTGCAGGGCGGCCAGCCGCCGGTCGGCGCGCTCGCGCAGTTCGTCGAGCGGGCCGAACTGGATGGAGTCGGTCGGGCACGCCTGGGCGCAGGCCGGTTCCATTCCGCCGCGCAGCCGGTCGTAGCACAGGGTGCACTTCCAGGCCCGGCCGTCGTCGGGCCGTCGGTCGATGACACCGTAGGGGCAGCCGGACACGCAGTAGCCGCAGCCGTTGCAGATGTCGGGCTGCACCACCACGGAGCCGAACTCCGTGCGGAACAGGGCACCGGTGGGGCACACGTCGAGGCACCCGGCGTGGGTGCAGTGCTTGCACACGTCGGAGGACATCAGCCAGCGGAACTCGGTGCGGGTCTCCGCGCCCGTCCCGGTGCCGGGCAGGTCGAACGAGGGGAAGCCCAGGTCCACCGGGGCGGTGCCGAGGTCGGCGCCGCCGCGCTCGGTGTCCTCCAGGGCATCGGCCACGACCTCGGCCGTGCCCTCGGTGCTGGACGGGCCGACAGGCAGATCGGCGAGGCCCGCGTCCTGCCGGCCGAGCGGGCGCTCCTGCTCGATGAAGGCGACGTGCCGCCACGAACTGGCGCCCAGCATGCCGGTGTTGTCGAAGGACATGCCCAGCAGGTCGATGCCGTCCTCCGGGACGCCGTTCCACTCCTTGCAGGCCACCTCGCACGCCTTGCAGCCGATGCACACGGAGGTGTCCGTGAAGAAGCCCATCCGCGGCGGGTGGTCCGAGGAGTGCCCGGCGTTCCCGGCGGGGTCCGCCAGCGGCCCGTAGAAGCTGTTCTGAGACGTCATGACGACTCCTGCGGCAGATCGGGATCGTCCGGTTCGGTGTGGGCGCGCTCGGCGTGGCCGCCGGCCGTCGCTATGCGGGTGCCGGTCTCCACGGTGATGCCGGCCCGCCGGCGGTAGTCCTGCACGTATTCGAGCAGGGCCGGCCCCCGCGGACGCCGGCCGGGCCGCACGTCGCAGGTCAGCACCTTGCTCTCCTGGATGAACACGTTCGGGTCGGCCACCACGCCGATCAGGTCGTTGACCACATCACCCTTGGTGAGGCCCGCCGCGCCCCAGTGGTAGGGCATCCAGACCTGGTGGACCACCCGGCCGTCGACGCGCAGCGGCGCCATGCGGTCGGTGATGACGACGCGCGCGTCGACGGCCGTCCGGCTGGTGACGACATGGGCCCAGTCGAGGTGGTGCAGGCCGCGCTCCCGCGCCAGTTCGGGCGACACCTCGACGAACAGCTCGGGCTGGAGTTCCGCCAGGTACGGCAGTTGCCGGCTCATGGCGCCGGCCGTGTGGTGCTCGGTCAGCCGGGCGGCGGTGAACACATAGGGGAACACCTGGGCGTGTGCCTCCGGCGGCGCCGGGTTGGACGGGTTGTCGGGACGCCCGTAGACCTTGCGCACCGGGTTGCCCTGCTGGCCGTAGAGGAGGTTGCGCATGGGCGACTCGTGCGGCTCGTAGTGCGTGGGCAGCGGCCCGTCGGCGAGTCCGGCCGGGGCGTACAGCCATGCCTTGCCGTCGCGCATCATGATGAACGCGTCGCTGCCGCCCAGCGCGTCCGGGCCCGTCGCCCCGTCCGGCGGCCGGTAGTGCGGCGGTTTGGTCCGCTGGAAGTCCGGGGTGTCGTGGCCGGTCCACTCGCCGGCCTCCTCGTCCCACCAGACCAGTTTCTTCCGCTCGCTCCAGGGCCGTCCGTCCGGGTCGGCGGAGGCGCGGTTGTACAGCACACGGCGGTTGAGCGGCCAGGTCCAGCCCCACTCCGCGTCGTACGGTCCGGTCTCGAAGCGGGAGGTGCGGCGGCGGGCCTGGTTGGTCTCACCGGCGTAGACCCCGCTGTAGATCCAGCAGCCGCAGGCCGTGCTGCCGTCGGCCTTGAGGTCGAGGTAGCTGTCGACGGTACGGCCGGTGCGCAGGTCGATGCCGTTGACGTGGCGCAGTACGTCCGAGGAGGAGGGCTCGTCGCCCTCGGTCTCGTAGTCCCAGGCCAGGTCGAGGACCGGGCGGTCGCGTTCGTCGGTGGAGCCGGCGAGCCGCTCCTTCAGCCGCACGCCGAGCTGGTGGAAGAACCACAGCTCGGACCTCTGGTCCCCGGAGGGCTGCACGGCCTGGTCCCGCCACTGGAGCATGCGCTGTGTCTGGGTGAAGGTGCCGGACTTCTCCACGTGCGACGCGGCGGGGAAGAAGAACACCTCCGTGCGGCAGCGTTCGGTGACGATCTCACCGGTCTCGATCTCCGGCGCGTCCTTCCAGAAGGTCGCGCTCTCGATCATGGTGAGGTCGCGGACGACCAGCCAGTCGAGGTTGGCCATGCCGAGGCGCTGCAACCGGCCGTGGGCGGAGCCGACCGCGGGGTTCTGGCCGAGCAGGAGGTAGCCGAAGACCTTCCCGTCGACCATGTCCATCACGGTGCGGTAGGTGCCGTGGTCGCCGTTGATCCGGGGCAGGTGGCCGAAGCAGTAGTCGTTCTCCGCCGTCGCGGCGTCGCCGAAGTACTCCTTGAGCAGGGAGACCATGTACGCCTCGGCGTCGCCCCAGAAGCCCTTCTCGCGCGGCCCGCGGACGGTGTCCAGGTAAGCGGCCAGGTTCTCGTGCTCGACGGTCGGCATGGGCAGGTAGCCCGGCAGCAGGTTGAACAGCGTGGGAATGTCGGTGGAGCCCTGGATGCTGGCGTGGCCGCGCAGCGCGAAGATCCCGCCGCCCGGACGGCCGATGTTGCCCAGCAGGAGCTGGATGATCGACCCGGTCCGGATGTACTGGGCGCCCACGGAGTGCTGGGTCCAGCCGACGCTGTACACCAGGGCGGTGGTCCGCTCCCGGCCGGAGTGCTCCGTCCAGGCCCGGCACACGTCCAGGAACAGTTCCTGCGGCACTCCGCAGATCCGCTCCACCATCTCCGGCGTGTAGCGCGAGAAGTGCCGCTTGAGCACCTGGTACACGCACCGCGGGTGTTGCAGGGTGGGGTCGGCCTCGATCTCGCCGCCGGCCGCCTCGACGTAGGGGCCCTTGGCTCCGTACTGGTACGGCTCGGAGGTCTCCTTGGCCTGCCGGCCCGGCCGCTGCCGCGCGGCGACGCTCGCGTACGACCAGCTCGACGCGTCGTACGCCGCGGTGTGCGGGTCGTAGCCACTGAACAGCCCGTCCAGGTCCTCGGTGTCCTGGAACCGCTCGCTCACCAGGAAGGGCGCGTTGGTGTACGCCCGCACGTACTCACGGAAGTCCAGGTCATGGGTGAGGATGTGGTTGATCACGCCGCCCAGGAACGCGATGTCCGTCCCGGCCCTGATGGTGATGTGCTGGTCGGCGTGGGCGCTGGTGCGGGTGAAGCGCGGGTCGATGTGGAAGACCTTGGCGCCGCGTGCCTTGGCCTCCATGACCCACTGGAACCCGACCGGATGGGCCTCGGCCATGTTCGAGCCCATGATGATGATGCAGTCGGAGTTGATCAGGTCCTGCTGGTAGTCCGTGGCACCGCCACGTCCGAACGAGGCTCCCAGACCGGGAACCGTGGCGGAGTGTCAAATACGGGCCTGGTTCTCGATCTGCAACGCGCCGAGGGCGGTGAACAACTTCTTGATGAGGTAGTTCTCCTCGTTGTCCAGCGTGGCCCCGCCGAGACCGGCGAAGCCCATGGTGCGCCGCAGCTTCCTGCCGTCCGCGTCGGTGTCCTGCCAGCCCTTGCGACGGGCGTCGAGCATCCGGTCGACGACCATGTCCAGGGCGGTCTCCAGATCGAGCCGCTGCCACTGGGTGCCGTAGGGCGGCCGGTAGAGGACGTGCTGCTCGCGCTGCGGGCCCGTGACGAGTTGCTTGCTGGCGGAGCCTTTGGGGCACAGGCGGCCGCGGGAGATCGGGCTGTCCGGGTTGCCCTCGATCTGGACGACCTTCTCGTCCTTCACGTAGACGCGCTGGGCGCAGCCCACGGCGCAGTACGGGCACACGGAGTGCACCATCCGGTCCGCGGTCTCGGTGTGCCCGACGAGGCCGGCGGAGCGGGGCGACTCGGCCGCCCTGCCCCGGCCCAGCGGGTCCGTGCCGGTGAGCTGCCGGTACACCGGCCAGGAGTCGATCCACCGTTTCACACCCATGCGCCACAGCTCCTTCGCACAAGGTCTCCCCCACGACGCTACAAGCCGGGGAACCGACCGCAAGTCCGGGCACGGGCCGGCACGGCACGTGGCCCTCCGCGCGGGTGGGTACGGCGGCGGTCGAAGGCATACCGCCCCAGCAGTCGGCGGGACGGGGCACCGAGTTCCGGCGCCCCGCCATGACGTACGCGCCATGACGTACGCCACGCCGGGGGACGGATGCCGCGCTCGCCCTGCCCCGGGGGAACGGCGCATCAGTGGGTGAGGTTGACAAGTTGAAAATGACCGGTCATCTTAAAACGAGCGAGGCGCCCGTCAAACGGCACCCACCATCGATTTACGTGACTTATTACCCCAAATCATTGAACAAATCGAACAAGAGGAGAAAGGCATGAGTGAGATCAAGCCCCGGTTCCGCATGGTCGACGGCCTGTCCATCAGGTACGCCGAGAGCGACGGGCCCCATGACCGTGCGGCCCTGCTGCTGAGCCCGTGGCCGGAGAGCCTGTACTCCTATGACGCGACCTGGTCGAAACTGGCCGGGCACGCGCGTCTGATCGCGGTGGACCTGCCCGGGTTCGGGCACTCCGAGCTCCGGCAGGACCTGCTGTCTCCCACGGCGATGGGCGACTTCATCGTGCGGATCGCCGATGCGCTGGAGCTGGCGAAACCGCACGTCGTGGGCCCGGACATCGGCACGGCCGCGTCCTTGTTCGCCGCGGCCCGGCATCCGGAGCGGTTCCGCAGCCTGGTCGTGGGCACGGGCGGCACGTCGGTCCCCCTGAAACTGGGCAGCCCCCTGAACGAGTGGGTGCACGACGAGGACCTGACCCCGTACCGGGCCATGGGTCCCAAGGCCGCCGTGACGGCCGCGATCGACACCATCCACGGCTACACACTGCCGGAGGCCGTGCGCGAGGACTATCTCGCCTCCTACGTGGGTCAGCGGTTCGTCGACCAGATGGCCTACGTCCGCGCCTACCCCACCGAGTTGCCGGTCCTCGGTGAGCTGCTGCCCGCCATCGAGACACCGGTCCAGATCATCGCCGGCCGCCACGACCCGGTGGTGCCGCTGGACAACGCCGAGTACCTGCACCAGCGGCTGCCCCACAGCCGGCTCGACGTCATCGACGCGGGCCACTTCGTCTGGGAGGAAAGCGCCGGCGACTACGCCGACGTGGTCACCCGGTGGTGGCAGGCCACCTCATGATCGGCCTGCTCCGCGAGGCCCTCGAAGCCCACGGCGGTCTGGACCGCTGGCGCCGACTCGGCTCCGTACGCGCGACACTCGTCAGCGGCGGCGAACTGTTCGCCGCCAAGGGGCTTCCGCAGGATCCGACGCCCCGCGAGATGACCGTGCGCCTGCACGAGGAGCACGCCTCGGTGGCCCCGTTCGGCGCTCCCGGCCGGCGGACCGACTTCACCCCGGGCCGTATCGCCGTCGAGAACGCCGACGGCGTCGTCGTCGCCGAGCGCATGGAGCCACGCAGGGCCTTCCGCCACCACGTCCTGGAGACGCCGTGGGATCCCCTGGACCGGGCGTACTTCAACGGATACGCACTCTGGACGTACCTCACCACGCCCTTCCTGCTGGCGATGCCCGGTTTCGAGGTCGAGGAGATCGAGCCCTGGCGGGAAGGACATCAGGTGTGGCCCGGACTCCGCGCGACCTTCCCCGCCGCAATCGCCAGTCACAGCACCCGCCAGGACTTCTACTTCGGCCCGGACCGGCTGCTGCGCCGCCACGACTACCACGTCGACATCGCCGGCGGTTTCGCCGCCGCACAGTACGTCCACGACATCGTCGAGGCCGACGGCATCCGACTGCCGACCCGGCGCCGGGCGTACCGCCGCGACGACGACCTGCGGGCGATCCCGGACCCCGTCATGGTCTCCATCGACCTCAGCGACATCCGGTTCTCCTGAACGACCCGCCGGCCGACCGGGACGAGCGGCTCACCGACTCCCTTCCCCGCCCCTCATCCAGCGGACCCGCACCCGGCGGAACCGCTTGACCTGGAACGATGTAACGCCGCCCGACTTGACAGGACAAAGACGACCGACCACATTGGCGAGCAGGCTACGGAGGAGTGCGGTACATGCCCAGGCCCAGCATGCGCGAACATCTGATAGACGCCGCTTCTGATCGCTTCCACGAACACGGGTTCAACGGCACCGGCATCAAGGACATCACCGATGCCGCCGGCACGCCGAAGGGTTCTTTCTACAACCACTTCGACAGCAAGGAGTCCATGGCCCTCGAAGTGATGCGCCGCTATGCCGACACCCGCGAGCTGGCGATGCTCGCCGACAGGTCGGTCCCGCCCGTCGAGCGCATGCGCGCGCACTTCACCTACCTGGCACGTGACTTGGCACGGTTCGCGTACGCCCGGGGCTGCATGTTCGGGAACTTCGGATCGGAACTGTCCACGCACAGCCCGGTGATGCGGGAGGAAGTGGGTGACCGGCTCGGGCGCTGGGAGTCGCTTCTCGCCTCGGCGCTGGACGAAGCCCGAGCGGCCGGGGCACTGGCGAGCGAGGTGGACAGCGCCGTGCTGGCGCGCTTCCTGGTGAGCGCCTGGGAAGGGGCGGCGATGCGGGCTAAGGTCGCTCGCAGCGGCGCGCCGCTGGACGATTTCTTCGTCGTACTGGATTCGCTGGCCGCCTGACCCGACCCCGGAATTCCGTCCCCGGCCCGCCTCTTCGCCAGGAGGCGGGCGGCGCCTCGCGCGGGCTCAGCCCTGAGCCCCCACCCCCACGACAGCTCTCCGCCAGAACCTGCCGAACCCCTGCCGCGCAGGCGCATCCGGTACGACGCCGGGACGCCCGTGAGGGGCATGCCGGCCACCGCCACCGAGCCGGGAGCGCAGCCGCCTGAACGCGGTGCCCGGGTGTCGCAGGAGGGCGAGCGGGGCCCGAGGCGGCCGGCACATCTCCCTCGGCACAAGTCTTGACACGACAGCGGCATCACCCCCACAGTGCAGTAATGCGCATTAGTAATGCGCATTACCAGAGCGGTGAGCGAGGGAGCGCAAGGCGTGGAGCAACCGAGGAAGCGGGCCAAGCCGGGACGGAACCCGGCACCCGCGGGCCGTACGTCACGGCCGCGGCAGGCCGAGGTGGCCCGGCTCGCCGGGGTGTCCCAGGCGACGGTGTCGCTGGTCCTGTCGGAGCGCGCCGACGGCAAGGCGGCCACGATCTCCGAGGAGACCCGCAAACGTGTCCTCGACGCGGCGCGCAGCCTCGGTTACGTGCCCGACCCGGCGGCCCGCAGGCTCGCCGCGGCCCGCAACAACCTGCTCGGCGTCTTCAGCTTCACCGCGACGTTCCCGACGGACGTGCAGCACTCGTACTACCCGTTCCTGGTGGGCGTGGAGCAGGAGGCCGCCGCCCGGGGCTACGACCTGGTGCTGTTCACCGGATCCAGTCGCGGAGGCGCGGGCGCCGCGGGGCCGGACGCGCTGAGCCGGGTGCGGCTGGCCGACGGCTGCCTCTTCCTCGGACGGCACGTCCCGCGGGCCGAGCTGAAGCGGCTGGTCGCCGACGGGTTCCCGGTGGTGCACCTGGGCCGTCGCGAGGAGTTGGAGGGACTGGCCT
This sequence comes from Streptomyces sp. NPDC056161, assembly GCF_042268025.1. Classification (NCBI taxonomy): domain Bacteria; kingdom Bacillati; phylum Actinomycetota; class Actinomycetes; order Kitasatosporales; family Streptomycetaceae; genus Streptomyces; species Streptomyces sp. NPDC056161. Next base: position 88,899 of record NZ_JBHJUV010000037.1, on the reverse strand, counting down.
GGGTCGGTGCCGACTACGTCAGCGCCAGCCGCGACGTCGTGGCGCATCTCGCCGCACTGGGGCACCGGCGGATCGTGCTGGTGCGCGAGGACGACGACGCCCCGGCCTCCACGGACCGGCAGCAGGGTTTCCTGTCCGGACTCGCCGCGGCGGGCATCGCGGACGGTCCGGACGCGGTGCTCCGCTGCACCGATCCGGAACGCGAGATGACGGCGGAGCGGGTGCGCGCCCTGGTCGCCGACGGGGTGACCGCGTTCGTGGCCGAGGAGACGGACACCGGGGCGGCATGGCGGGCGCTGAGCGCGGCCGTCCGGGAGGCCGGGCTCGCCTGCCCGGCCGACGTCTCGCTCGGGCTGCTCGGCAGCCCGCCCGCGGACCTCGCCGCCCAGCCCGTGCCGATGGGGTTCGACATCCCCCGGCAGCGGCTCGGCGCCGCGGCGGTACGGCTGCTGGCCGCGCTGGTCGCCGGCGACGAGGCCCAGGAGCCCCTGGTGCCCTGCGAGTTCCGCACCGGCGCGACGGCGGGCCCCGTATGAACACCGGACTCGGCGCCCGCTGCGCGCCGGCTCCCCGAACGAGCAAGGCAGTTCACGTGATGAGTACGAGGAACAGTGTGATGGACGAACCGGACATCCTGATCGTCGGTGGCGGCCTCGGCGGGGTCGCCGCCGCGCTCGCCGCCTGCCGGGCGGGCCGGCGGGTCGTACTGACCGAGGAGACCGACTGGATCGGCGGCCAGCTCACGGCGCAGGCCGTGCCGCCGGACGAGCACCCCTGGGTGGAGCAGTTCGGCACGACGGCGACCTACCGGGCCCTGCGCGAGGGCATCCGGGCGTACTACCGCCAGTGGTACCCGCTGCGCTCCGAAGCGCTCGGCATACCGGACCTCAACCCGGGCGCGGGACGGGTGAGCAAGCTGTGCCACGAACCGCGCGTCGCGCTCGCCGTGCTGGAGGGGATGCTCGCCCCGCACCGGGCGTCCGGTCTGCTGACCGTCCTGACCGAGCACCGGGCCGTCTCCGCCGAGACGGACGGCGACGCCGTCGGCGCCGTCACGGTACGGGACCTGCGCGACGGCACGCTGACCACCGTCTCCGCCCGGTACGTCATCGACGCCACCGAGACCGGTGAACTGCTCGCGCTCGCCGGTGTGGAGCACGCGAGCGGGGCCGAGGCGCAGGACGAGTTCGGGGAGCCGCACGCTCCGTCGACGGCGCAGCCGGACAACCAGCAGGGCATCACGGTGTGCTTCGCGCTCTCGCACCACGAGGGCCAGGACCACACGGTCGACCGGCCCGAGGACTACGACTTCTGGCGGAGCTACCGGCCCGATTTCTGGCCGGGCCCGCTGCTCGGGTTCGAGGCGCCGGACCCGCGCACGCTCGAACCGGTCCCCCGCACCTTCGTCCCCAACCCGGACCTCGACCCGCTGGCGGTCAGCGCCGACCAGAGCGCGGACGCCGGCGACAAGGAACTGTGGGGGTTCAGGCGGATCCTGGCCCGCGGGCTGCACCGGCCGGGCGCCTTCGACTCGGACATCACCCTCGTCAACTGGCCGCTCAACGACTACTGGCTCAAGCCCTACATCGGCCAGGAGGCCGACGCGCTGCGCGAGGCACGGCAGTTGTCCCTCTCGGTCCTGTACTGGCTCCAGACGGAGGCGCCGCGCGCCGACGGCGGCACCGGTTTCCCGGGGCTGCGGATCCGTCCGGACGTCACCGGCACCGCGGACGGGCTCGCCAAGGCGGCCTACGTGCGCGAGTCGCGGCGGATCAAGGCGGTGACGACGGTCGTCGAACAGGACGTCGCCATCGACGTGGTCGGCCCGTACGGCACGACCCACTACCGCGACTCGGTCGGCGTCGGCGGCTACCGGATCGATCTGCACCCCTCCACGGGAGGCGACACGTACATCGACATCGGCTCGGTGCCGTTCGAGATCCCCCTCGGGGCGCTGGTGCCGCGCCGGGTGCGCAACCTGCTGCCGGCCGGCAAGAGCATCGGCACCACCCACATCACCAACGGCTGCTACCGGCTGCACCCCGTCGAGTGGAACGTCGGTGAGGTGGCGGGCGCGCTCGCCGCCCACTGTCTCGCCGAGGACGTCGAGCCGCGGCAGGTGCAGGCCGAGGACAAACGGTTCGAGGAGTTCGGGCGGGTCCTGGACCGGGCGGGCGTGCAGCGGCACTGGCCCGACGTCCGCGGCTACTGACGCCGACCGCGCTCCCCTCCCCCGCCCAGTCAGCAACGTACGCACGTCATACACACGTCATACGCACGTCATACGCACGTCAAGCACAAGGAGGTGCCCTGACATGACCGCTGATCGTCGCATCCGCGTCGGCATCGACGTGGGCGGCACGTTCACCGACGCCGTGGCGGTCGACGCCGCGACGCTCACTCTGGTGGGCCAGGTGAAGGTGCCCACCAGCCATCACCATGAGAACGGTGTCGCGCACGGGATCGTCCAGGCGCTCGAACGGCTCCTGGCACAGGTGGACCGGACCCCGTCCGACGTCACCTTCCTGGCGCACGGCACGACCCAGGCCACGAACGCCCTGCTGGAGGGCGATGTGGCGAAGGTCGGACTGATCGGGATCGGCAGCGGGCCGGGCGCGGTCGTCACCCGCCGGCTCGCCGCCTTCGGCAGGCTCGAACTCGCCCCGGGCAAGCGGCTTCCGCTGGCCTACGAGCATGTGGCCGACCCGTTCGACGCCGACGCGGTGCGCACGGCCGTGGACCGGGTGCGCGACCAGGGAGCCCAGGTCCTGGTCGCCACCGAGCCGTTCGGGGTGGACCGGCCGGAGGGCGAGCAGGCCGTCCTCGACGTGGCCCGCTCCTCGGGGCTGCCGCTCGCGGCGGCCCACGAGATCACCTCGCTCTACGGGCTGCACAAGCGGACCCGGACGGCGGTGGTGAACGCGGCGATCCTGCCCCGGATGCTCGCCACCGCCGATCTGGTCGACGCGTCCATCACCAAGGCCGGTGTGACGGCTCCGCTGATGGTGATGCGCTGTGACGGCGGCGTCATGTCGCTCGACGAGATGCGCCGCCGCCCGCTGCTGACGGTGCTCTCGGGCCCGGCCGCGGGGGTGGCGGGCGCGCTCATGCAGGAACGGATCAGCGAGGGCGTGTTCCTGGAGACGGGCGGCACGTCGACGGACATCAGCGTGGTGCGGCGCGGCAAGGTGGCGGTGCGGCACGCGACGATCCTCGGCAAAACGTCGTACCTGAACGCGCTGGACGTGCGGACGGTCGGTGTCGGCGGCGGGTCCATGGTGCGGATCTCGGGGAACCGGGTGGTCGGTGTCGGGCCGCGCAGCGCGCACATCGCGGGGCTGCCGTACGCCTGTTTCGCCTCGCTCGACGACCTGCGCGACGCGCGGATCGCCACGGTGCGGCCGATGGACGGCGACCCCGACGACCATCTCGTCCTCGACGCGGCGGGCGGCCGTTTCGCCGTGACGATGACGTGCGCGGCGAACGCGCTCGGCCGGGTCCCCGAGGGCGACTTCGCGCGCTGCGACCAGGAGGTGGCACGGGCCGCGCTGGCGCCGCTGGCCGCGGTGTTGGGCACGGACGTGGCGGGCGCGGCGCGGGCCGTGCTCGACGCGGGGACCGCGCAGGTCAGGTCGGTGGTGGACGCGATGATCCGGGACTACCGGCTGGACCGGGAGGCGGCCGTCCTGGTCGGCGGGGGCGGCGGCGCTGCGGCGGTGACCCCGCACCTGGCCGCGGACACCGGGCTCGAAGGGCGCATCGCCCGGCACAGCGAGGTGATCAGTCCGATCGGAGTGGCCCTCGCGCTGGTCCGGGAACAGGTCGAGCGGATCATTCCCGGCGCCTCCCAGGAGCAGATCCTCGCGGTGCGCGCCGAGGCCGAGCGCGCGGTCGTCGCGCAGGGCGCGGCCGCGGACGGCGTGGAGGTGGAGGTGACGGTCGACCCGCAGACCAACACGGTGCGCGCGGTCGCCACGGGCGCGACCGAGCTGCGCACCCAGGACCGGGCGCACCGCGCGGACGGCACGGAACGGCTGCGCGCGGCCGCCACCAGCCTGAAGGCCGCGCAGGAACGGGTGAAGGTGCTGGCGGGCACGGACGCGTACACGGTGTACGGCACCGAGGTGCGCCGCAGGTTCCGTGCGGACCGGCAGCCGGTGCGGGTGGTCGACGCGGACGGTGTGGTACGGCTCGGGGTGTCCGACGCGCGGGTGGCGACCACGACGGTGGGCGGCGCCGGTGAGGCGCTGGCGTCGCTGGTGCGGGACGCCACCTCGTACGGCGACGGCGGGGTGCGGGCACCGGCCGTGCGGCTCCTGGTGGGCGGCCGGATCGCGGACCTGTCCGGCGTCCTCGAACCGGACGCCCTGCTGGCGCTCGCCCGCAGCGAGTTGCGGGCGCGCGCGGCGGAGGAACCGGTGGTCGCGGTCGTGGAGTCCCGCACATGAGCGGCGGCCACGACCTGGACCTGGCGGTGCGGCTGCTCGCGGGCACCCCCACCCACGAGGGCCGTGATCCGCTGCTGCTGCGTCAATGGGCGCTGGCAGCCGAGGAGTTCGGGCGGCGCATGACCCCGGACCCGGCGCCGGTGCGGGTGGTCGAGCGGACCGGTGGGCTGGCCGCCGGGCTGCTGGCCCGGTACCGGTCGCGGCCGCCGGTGGTCGAGGTGTACGTCGACACGGTCGACCGCGCCGAACGGCTCGTCGCCGAGCGCGGCTGGCGGCACTGGTTCCCCGAGGGATCGGTGCGGGCCGCCGCCCTCGCCCATGAGCAGGCGCATGCCTGGCTCCACCACGCCGAGGTGCGGACCGAGTTCAAGCGGGCGCTCGGGCACACGGCGCTGCGGCTCGGGCGGCGCCGTCTGTACGCGCATGTCGCGGGCGCGGACGAACTCGCCGCGCACGCCTACGCCCGTGCCGCCTGTGGCCTGGGCCGCAGCCCTTTGCTGCTCACGGAGGCGCTGGCCGCCGCGTATTGCGAAAGAGAGAAATGATCGATGGGTGTCGTCATTCTGCTCGTCATGGCGGCCGGAGTCGCCGCCATGCTCAGCCGCAAACTGCCGACCGCGTTCGCGCTGGTGCTGCTCGCCGTGGTGATCGCCTTCCTCGCGGGGGCACCCCTGACCGGCAAGAACAGCGTGCTGGACACGGTGTTCCAGGAGGGCGCGCCGGCGCTCGCCGCCACGATGATCGCGATCCTGCTGGGTTCGTGGCTCGGCAAGCTCCTGGAGGAGACCGGCATCGCGGGCACCCTGGTCCGCAAGATCGTCGAATTCGGCGGTGACCGGCCGGTGGTCGTGGCGCTCGGTGTGCTCGCGGTGTCCGCTCTGGTCGGCACCGTGTCCGGGTCGGCGCCCGCGGCGATGCTCGCCGGACTGATCGGCATTCCGGCGATGATCGCGGTGGGCATCCCGAAGGTGACCGCCGCGGGCACCATCCTGATGGGCATCGCCGCGGGCATGCCGTTCGAACTGCCGGTGTGGCAGTTCTTCTCCACGGCGCTGGAGCTGCCGGTGGACACGGTGCGCGGCTTCATGCTGAAGCTGTTCCCGTTCGCGCTGGTGGCGGCGGTCGCCTACGTGCTGATCGAGTCGCGGCGGCGCGGCGTGGAGCACACCTGGTCGCTCAGGTCGGTGCAGGAGAAGCCGGCTTCGCGCAGTCGCCGGCAGTTGCTCGGCGACGCCCCGTGGTACGCGCTGCTGACCCCGGTGGTGCCGCTGGTCCTCGCCCTGGGCTTCGACCTGGCCATCATCCCCTCGCTGCTGGCGGGCGTGCTGTACGCGCTGGTGACGACGACCCGGCCGCGCGAGATGAACCGGCGTCTGCTGCGCACCCTGTACGGCGGCTTCGAGGTGGCGGCGCCGCCGATCACCCTCTTCGTCGCGATCGGCGTCCTGCTCGCCGCGGTGAAGCTGCCGGGCGCGGTCGACGCGCTGCAACCGCTGGTCAAGGCGGTCAGTCCGCACAACGCCGTGCTGTTCGTGCTGGTCTTCACGATCCTGGTGCCGCTGTGCCTGTACCGCGGCCCGCTGAACGTGTACGGGCTCGGCGCCGGCATCGCGGGCGTCCTCGTCGCCACCGGCATCTACCCGGCCGTCGCCGTCCTCGGCATGGCCACCTCGTACAACCAGGTCTTCGGCGTCGCCGACCCGACCAGTACCCAGACGGTGTGGAGCGCGCAGTACGCGGGCGTCTCACCGCAGCAGGTGATGGTCAGGACGTTGCCCTATGTGTGGGCCGTGGCGTTCGGCGGCCTGTGTGTCACCGCCGCCACCTACCTCTGACACGACATCATCCGATCCCAGGAGCCGATCATGCACGAGCCGCAGTCCGGCCTCGACCGTCGTATGTTCCTGCGCACCACCGCCGTCACCGGCGCCGCACTCGCCCTCGGCGGCGTGTCGGCGCAGTCGGCGTCCGCCGCGCCCGGCGGGTTCCCCGACTACACCTACGTCCGTACGCTGCTGTCGCCCGCGCAGCTCAAGTACAACCCGACGGGCGAGATCATCTTCCCGACCGTGCGCGGCGTGTACGACAAGCTGGCGTCGCCGCTGGGCCGTTACTACCTGTACTACGCGCCGCACGACGCGCCGGGCGGCATCTGCCTGGCGTACGGGGACTCGATGGAGGGCCCGTTCACGGAGTACCCGGCGAACCCGATCGTCTCCAACAAGTGGGACCCGCACTACTCGGTCAGCCATGTGTCGTCGCCGCACGTGCTGTGGAACGCGGACGCGAAGGAGTTCTGGCTGTACTTCCACGGCGAGAACACGACGACGCGGCTGGCCCGTTCGACGGACGGTGTGCACTTCACGTACGACAAGGTGGTCCTGTCGACGTCGATGATGCCGTCGGGCAGCACCGAGACCTCGTACGCCCGGGTCTTCCGCCATGACCTGCCGGCCCGTGGCGCGCACTACGTGATGATGTTCATGCTGAACAACACCACCAACCACCGTGACATCTGCTGGGGTTGGTCGGCCGACGGCCGGAACTGGACCTTCGACCAGACACCGCTGGTGCGTCACTCGGACGTCGGCGCGGTGAACATCGGCGGTCCCCATCTGCTGACCCGGAACGGGTCCGCGTACGTCGTCTACAACAAGGACAAGGAGAGCGGCGGCGACCTCATGATCACCGAGGTGGGCGCGGACTTCTCGCTCCGCAGGCACCTGGGCGTCTTCTACGACTCGCGCTCCGGGGCGCCGGAGAACGGGCGGTCGGCGTCGCCGACGTTCGGTACGGACGGCGGGGTGCCGTACATGGTGTACGAGGCGGGCGAACGCCTCGCGGGCTCGATCGCGGTGGCCCGGGGATAACGCACGCACCCGTCTGGCAACGACGCGGGGGCGGCCGCCGGGGCTCCGGCGGCCACCCCCGCGTCGTTCACCTGACGTGCTGGGCGCCCTCGGTGCCCTGCTGTCCCACGCCACCTCGCCGGCCGTCACCCGGGCCTCGGACGCCGACGAGCGGCGCCCGGACAGCCCTGGGCCCGTACACGCCCGGGACAGCGCACTAAAGTGGAGCAGTGACTCCCTGCCGGAAGGCCCGCCGCCCATGATCAGTGAAGACGAGCGCGACACGGCCGTGCAGCGTGTGCAGGAGGCGTATGCCGACGGGCACATCTCACACGAGGAGATGGACGACCGCCTGCACCGGACGCTCGCCGCCACGACCCGCGGCGACCTGGCGTCGGCCCTGGACTCGCTGCCGGAGCAGGAAGCGGAACGCACGTCCACGATCGCCGCCCACAGTGGACGCATCCACCGTCGCGGCGCATGGCGGGTGCCCCGGACCCTCAAGGTCGAGTCCGCGTACGGAAACGTGCGCCTGGACCTTTCCCGGGCGGTCTTCGAGCATCCGGTGGTCGACCTCGAATTGCAGCTCGGCACGGGCCGGGCCAGGATCACGGTCCCTCGTGACGCGGTCGTCGACGTCGAGGACCTGCGCACCGGGTGGAAGGACCTCCGCTACAAACCCCGGCCGCCGTCCGGACCCGGCGGGCCGAGGATACGGATCTCCGGCGCCATGGGGTTCGGCCGGTTGAAGATCCGCCACGCACGGCGTTGAGGGCCCCGCGCGGACCGGCCTACGCGGGGCGGGCGGCATCGCCCCGTACGGCCGCGGCCGAGCGTCACGCCCATGGCACCCGGCCGTGGCCGAGGGGCACACCCGAAGACGCGGCCGTGGCCGGCGAGCGCGCCCGCGCACGCTGTGGATCCGACGTCCCCGGGTTCACCGCAGTACGAGGGAGCTGGGTCCGCGGGGGACGAGTTCGCCGATCACCGGGGCCCCCGGCACCTCCCCGGCGACCAGGAGCCCGCCGGAGGTCTGGGCGTCGGCCAGCAGCAGACACGTGTCGGTGTCCGCCGTACCGAAGTCGGTGAACGGCGCCACCCAGTCCAGGTTGCGCCGGGTACCGCCGCTGACGTACCCGTCCCGTACGGCCTCGCGTGCCCCGTCGAGGTAGGGCACGGCGGCCGTGTCGATCACCGCGGTCACCTGCGAGGCCCTGGCCAGCTTGTGCAAGTGGCCCAGCAGGCCGAACCCGGTGACGTCGGTGGCGCAGGTCGCGCCGGCCGCCAGGGCCGCGGCGCAGGCGTCCCGGTTGAGGGCCGTCATCGTGGCGATCGCCTGCTCGAACCGCTCGCCGGTGGCCTTGTGACGGTTGTTGAGCACGCCGAGGCCGAGGGGTTTGGTCAGCGACAGCGGCATGCCGGGACGGCCGGTGTCATTGCGCAGCAGCCGGCTCGGGTCGGCCAGCCCGGTGACGGCCATGCCGTACTTGGGTTCGGGATCGTCGACGCTGTGGCCGCCGCCCACGTGGCAGCCGGCCTCGGCCGCGACGTGCAGTCCACCGCGCAACACCTCACGGGCCAGCTCGAACGGCAGCACGTCGCGCGGCCAGGCCAGGAGGTTGACGGCGACGACGGGCCGGCCACCCATCGCGTACACGTCGGACAGGGCGTTGGCCGCGGCGATGCGTCCCCAGTCGTAGGGGTCGTCGACGACCGGGGTGAAGAAGTCGGCGGTGGACACCACGGCCTGCGCGGGGGTGTCGCCCCGCGCGGGCAGGGCGACGACGGCGGCGTCGTCGCCGGTGTCCAGCCCGACCAGGAGCGGCAGGTCGGCCGCGGCGGGCCGGGGTGCGGTGAGGCCGCCGAGCACGGCCTCCAGTTCGCCGGGCGGGATCTTGCAGGCGCAGCCGCCGCCATGGGCGAACTGTGTGAGGCGTACGGGGGCTTGGCGCGTCGTGGTCATGTCGGTCTCCTGCGCGAGTAGCCTGGCGATGGATGGAGGCGTGTGGGTGCCTGGTGGCCCTCCCGGTCTTCAAAACCGAGGTGCCCGAGGATCTCGGGCAGGCGGGTTCGATTCCCGTCCGCCTCCGCTTTCGGTGCCGCCACGGCAGCGCCGCCGCTGGTCGTCCACGCGCTCCGTGTACCCCCGGGCGTCCAGGTGCTCCAGCAGCGGCACGGCGACCCGGCGGGTGGTCTCCAGTGCCTGCCGGGCCTCGCTCAACGTGAACGGCTGGGGCAGCCGGGCGAGCACGGCGGCGGCCCGTTCGTCCGTTCCGGGCAGCAGCACGATGCCGTCGGCGACCCGCAGCAGCGCGCCCGCCGCGACCGCGGCGGCCACCGTCCTGCGGGTGAGGCCCAGTTCGGTGAGGCGGTCGGCCTCCGGCGCGCAAAACGGCGCCGCCGCGAGTTCCCGCGCCACGGCGTCGACGGCTTCCCGAAGCTCGGGCGGCAGCGTGGGCCGGAGGTCGTCGGAGCCGTACAGCCTGCCCTGGCGGCAGGTGAGCCGCGGGTCGCCGGGTGCCTCGGCCAGCGCGTCCACCAGCGGCCGGTCGGGCAGGCCGAGCAGGTGCCGGGCCGCCTCCGTGGGCAGGCCCGGTTCCAGCGGGTGCCGTTGCGCGTACCGGTCCACCTCGGCGGCCAGGCGTTCCCGCAGCCCCGCCCAGTGCGCCGGGTCGGCGAGCCAGTCACCGGCGACCGGTGGGAACGGGGCGGGCACTCCCATGGCGAGCAGGTCCGAACGGCGGATCAGCCTGCGGCGCCGCAGCTCCGCGGGGCCGTCCGGACCGCCGGTCATGGCGGCCAGTTCCCGGGCTCGGTCCCGGCCCGCGCCCCGCCGGGTCAGCGGGGGCGGACGGACGTCCAGGACGGTCACGCCGCTCGGTGCCCGGTGCCCGCCGGGTTCGCGGAGCACCGCGCGGTCGCCGACGCGCAGCGGCAGTCCGCGGTCCAGGCTCAGCCGGGCGGTGTCCGGGCCGAGGGGGCGGACGGTGACCGGGACGGCCGCGGTGCCGATGTGCAGGGTGACCGTCCGGGGCAGGTCGTCGACCGGTTCGCCGGCCACCCGGACGTCGGCGGCGGTGGTGAGCAGCCAGCGCCCCGGTGTCAGCAGCACCTGTCCGCGCCGCAGCCGGCCGGCCGCGGCGCCGTGCACGTTGACCGCGACGCGCGCCACTGCGCTGACGGCGGGGTGTTCCTCCTGGAGGGTCTGCAGGCCGCGGACCCGGAGCGTGGCCGTCCCGTCGCCCGTCTCCAGGCGGTCGCCCACCCGGAGGGTGCCGGCGCCGAGCGTGCCGGTCACCACGGTGCCGTGCCCGCGCACCGTGAAGGCCCGGTCCAGCCACAGCCGCACGTCGGCGTCGGCGGGCGGGACCGGCAGTGCGGCGGCAAGCCGGGCCAGTGCCTCGCGCAGTTCCGTCAGCCCGGTCCCGGTCACCGAGCTGACCGCGACGGACGGTACGGCGCCCAGCGAGGTGGCCGCCATGCGCTCCAGCGCGGCCGCGCGGGCCGGTTCGGGGTCGGCGAGGTCGCTGCGGGTCACGGCGAGGACGGCGTGCCGGACCCCGAGCGCGTCGAGGATCGCCAGGTGTTCCTCGGACTGCGGCTGCCAGCCCTGGTCGGCGGCCACGACGAACAGCACCGCGGGCACCGGACCGGCCCCGGCGAGCATGGTCGGGACGAACTTCTCGTGACCGGGCACGTCCACGAAGGCGATCTGCTCCCCGCCCGCGCCGAGCCGGGTCCACACGAACCCGAGATCGAGGGTCAGGCCCCGGCGCCGCTCCTCCTCGAAGCGGTCGGGTTCCATCCCGGTCAGCGCCCGCACCAGGGCGGACTTCCCGTGGTCGACGTGGCCGGCGGTGGCCAGGACCTGCATGCCGCTACCCTCCCGCCGCCGACCGGACCGCCTCGGCCAGCCGTTCGTCGTCCGCGGCCGGCACCGCCCGCAGATCCAGCAGGCAGCGCCCGGCCTCCAGGCGTCCGACGACGGGCACGCGCCCGGCGCGCAGCGCGGCGGCGAACGGCTCCGGCAGCGACAGTGCGGCGCTGGGCAGACTCACTCCGGGCGCACCGCCGCCGCCGACCCGGGCGGCGCTCTCCACAGCCCGGACGTCGATGCCGTGCGCGCTCAGGGCGGCGGCGAGCCGGTCGGCGCGGGACCGGAGAGCGGCGGGGTCCGCGGACAGTGCCTCGGCGGTCGGGGTGGGCGGTCCGGTGAGGGTGGCCTCCAGGGCGGCCAGCGTGAGCTTGTCCACGCGCAGGGCGCGGGCCAGCGGATGCCGGGACAGGGTACGGACGAGCTTCTCCTCGCCCAGGAGGAGCCCGCACTGCGGTCCGCCGAGCAGCTTGTCCCCGCTGGCGGTCACCAGCGAGGCACCGGCCCGCAACTGCGTCTCGGCGTCGGGTTCCGCGGGCAGCGCGGGATGGGGGGCGGGCAGCCCGGAGCCGATGTCGACGACCACCGGGACGCCGAGCCCGGTCAGTTCGCAGGCGTCGGCGCCGCGGGTGAAACCGGTGATGCGGAAGTTGGAGGGGTGCACCTTCAGCACGAATCCGGTCCCGGGTCCGATCGCTTCGGCGTAGTCGGCGGCCGAGGTGCGGTTGGTGGTGCCGACCTCACGCAGCCGGGCTCCGGTGGACACGAGGAGGTCGGGCAGCCGGAAACCGTCCCCGATCTCCACCATCTCCCCCCGGCTGATGACGATGTCCTTGCCCGCGGCGAGCGCGGTGGCGGCCAGGACCAGCGCGGCGGCACCGTTGTTGACGACGTGCGCGGCCTCGGCGGACGGCACCCGGTCGCACAGCGCGCGCAGCGCCGTACGCCCGCGCCGGGCCCGTACGCCGGTGGCCAGGTCCAGCTCGACGTCGGTGGGGCCGGCGGCGTCCTGCACGGCTCGCCGGGCCGCCGCGGACAGCGCCGCCCGGCCGAGATTCGTGTGCAGCACGACCCCGGTGGCGTTGATCACCGCGTGCAGTCCGCCCGCCGTCCGGGGCAGGAGGGCGACGGCCTCGTCGCCGGTCCGCTCGGGCGGGATGCGTCCGGTGCGCGCGCTCTCCTGCGCCTGACGGATCGCGGCCTTGACGACCGAGGCTCCCAGCCGGGCCGCCGCCTCGCTCAGCCGCGGCTCCCGCAGCAGGACGTCGGTTCGGGGAATCCGGCGCCGTACGTCCCTGTCCGGGCCGTCGTGCGCCCCTTCGGGCACGGGCACGGCCGCTGCGGTCCGTCCCGCCCCCAGTTGCTCCGATGCGACCTGCGGCTCCACCCGGCCCTGCCTCTCCACCCACCTTCGGATATCCGACATATCCGCTATATCCATCGTCTCCCCATGGTTCGGACAGGCCACTCGACACGCCGGAACGAGGCAGTCGCGGGACCGGACCCGCACCGCTCCCGCATTGCAGGGCGAGCCTTGAAAGTGAGTTTCGTCCCGACGGTCCGGGCTACGCGGCCGGTAGGCACCCCGCGCGCCCGATCCGCCCGCCTGCCCGACGGTGACCGGACCGATACGCGAAGTGACGTCCGACGCCCCGGTCGCCGTGGAGCCGGTGACCGTACCGGAACGGGTCGGGAAGGCCGAACCGAACCGGAGAGACCGACCCGAACCGGAGAGACCGACCCGGACCACTTGAGAGGACCAGCCATGAGTCCCGAACCTTCCGCGCGCCCCGGGCCGACGGCCCCACGCCCGCGGTCCGGCACGACCGGCCGCCGCATGCCACGCACCGGCACCGAGCCCGTCACCGCGCGGAGCGCGCTGCGACTGCGGCTGCTGCTGAGCGGGATCTTCCTACCGGTCTTCGTGGCGGCGGCGGCCCTCTTCGCCCTCTGGGCGGCCGACTCCGGCCCCGGTGACATCCCGGGCGGCGGTGTACTGGTGACGCTCGCCGCCGTCTTCGCGGCCCTCGTCCTGCTGGCCGCCCTGGACCTCCTGGTCGTGATCCGCCGGCTCCGCCGCGAGCGGGGCGCGGGCTCCTGAAGAGACGTCCGGGCTCAGGCCCGTGCGTCGGGTCCCGCCATCGGGCCGACCGTGGTGCGGCGTGCCCGGTGCGGACGTGTGGTCCTGCGACGGTGGTGCGAGGCCCCGCCGATCACAGTGGCGAGCAGCGCGCAGAACAGCAGCGCCAGTGCGAGGCCGGAGCAGAAGATGCCGACCGGGCCGAGGGTGGCGATGTGGTGGCCGAGCACCGACACGGCGTACTCCGGACCACCCGACAGGTTGCCGATGATGGCCAGGACGGTGAAGGCGCCTGTCGCCACGAGGAGCAGCAGCGCGAGGAACAGCATCCGATTCATCTCCTCAGGAGGTTGTCCAGTGCCGTGAATGGCGCCCTCCGAGTTCCCGCTGCACGCGGACACATGCGGGGAGCACGCACACGGATGCGGGCGGCGGGCACGGGCCGAGGGGCGGGCTCCGGTTGCGAGAGTGCCGGGGAGTCGTTGGACTGAGTCGGTGATGCCGACGCCATCACCGACAACCGCACAGAGATCCACGATGCCGGGCCGCGTGCGGCGGGGCTCCCGCGCGGCGGGGCTCGGTCGTCGCCGTCGGCAGGAGCCCGCGCCGCGGGAGCCCCGGCGGACCGGGGACACGGCCCGGCGGCCCCTCGGGGGATCGCGTCGCCGAGGCGGCCGCAGGGCCCGAGGACGTCCGCACGTCCCGGCCCGGCCCCGTCCGCCCGCTCGAACACCCGACAAAGACCCCGGTACCGGCCGGGGACCAGCACGAAGGAAACTCCATGACCAGCACCATCGCCCGCCGTACCGCCCTCGCGCTCGCCTCCGTGGCCGTCACGGTGACCGCGGTCCTCGCCTCCGGAGGTGTCGCCTCGGCGGCGACGGCGACGTCCGGCGGCAGTTCCGGGTCCACCGCCGATTCCGACCACTCCGGTGTGTCCCGGCAACTGGCGGAGATCTGCCGGCAGGTGGACCGGAACGGCGGGGTCGCGATCGTCCGCCTGACCGATCGCCACGGGCAGGTGGACGAGGCGCGCAGCCGCTGGATCGCGGACCAGATCACGTGGATCTGCTCGCACTTCTGATCTGCGGGCCGCTGTGGCCGTTGAGATCGGTCGCCGTGTAACCGGGGTCGGCCGCATTGACGCTGATGTCGCCGAGCGCCTTGGCCGTACTGGGTGGTGAGCATCGTCAGGGCCGCCTTGGACGCGGTGCAGACAGGCGCGAGCACCGAGGACTCGATCCGCGTCGGGTCGTGGGTGAGGGAGAGCGACCCCAAACCGCTGCTGACGTTGGTGACGCGCGGGTCCGGCGACCGGCGCGGCAGCGGCAGCGGCAGCGGCAGCGGCAGCGGCAGGAAGGGGTCGTCCGGATCACGCCGAAGAGGTTGACGGCGAAGACATCGAGGGCGTCCGCGCCGGTCAGGCCGCTGGGATCGCCGTGCGGCCGTGCGCGCCGGCGTTGTTGACCAGTACGTCGTGGAAGTGGACTGCGACGTGCCGGCCTACGGCGATGCCGAACTCAAGATCCTGGTCCTCACCGCGTCGTCCGGCAGCGCTGACGAAGGCCGGTTCCGGCTCGCCCTGGCCGCCGCCGAAGGTGACAGCGCGTCCGTACCTGCCCGCTGATCGCACGCCCGATGGCATGCACGCCCCCGGGGTCGCGCCCCGGTCCGCGTCCGTCGGCCACGAGTTCATCCATCCGATGGAGCATCATGGCACCCAGAAGACCAAGGGGTAGTCAAAAAGGCGCTGCCCCTTGCCCATTGATCACGATTCGCAGGCTTTGACGACGCTTTATGTGCCGGACGGACGGTCACCGTCGAGCGGCACGACGGGCCACCGGTCCGCCCCCTCCCCCACACTGCTTCCCACCAGCGAAAACGGCCACATGCCAGGTGAATCCGAGCAAGCCCCGACAGACCCCGCTCGCATGGCGTCGAAGTCGGTTAATCCAGGCGATGGAATAATCTGCACACCGTCGGTAGACTCCCGAACGCGATCAGCGGAGCGAGCGGACGGTTGTCGATCCGACCGCACGTCGGCCAGGTGCCGGGCCGAGGAGGGATGATGTCGATCATGCCGAGGCAGGGTGTCGAGCCGGCTCCGCGCGGGCGGCAGATGACCGTGAGACGCCCAGACGTGTCACGGACACCAGCACGGCAGGAAGTGAAGCGCGGCCCCGCTGAGCCGACTTCCCCCTGATCTGTCCCCGTCGTCTTGTCACATGACAGTCAGAAACCATTGCCGTGCTCCTTGGCATGCGCACGCCATCGAGGTAACGGCGCCCGCACTTTGACGCGTCGGGCCGCGTCGTCGTCAACCCCATCAAGAGGTGACACATGCTCCGAAGACTCCGGCGACCCACAGTCCGGACATATGGCGTCGCATCACTTGTCGCCGCCACTTTGGCCGTTGTTCCCGCCACCGAGGGCCACGCGGCCGTCAAGGCAGGGACCGGCGCCAAGAGGATCGCCGCGGCTGGTGCCAGGACTCCCTTCGCGACGGTCGAGGCGGAATCCGGGACCCTCGGCGGCGGCGCCCGGGTCCGCGCCGTCAGGCCGGGCGACCCGGCCCCGACCGCCGCCACCCTGGAGACCGAGGCTTCGGGCTACGCTCTCGTCGAACTCAAGAACACCGGCGACGCGGTGACGCTGCGGAACAACACCGGCAAGGATGCCAACACCCTCGTGGTGCGCGCCTCGATACCGGACGCGCCGCAGGGCGGCGGCATCACGGCGTCCCTGAACCTGTACGTGAACGGCAGGTTCCGCCAGGCGATCACGCTCAGCTCCCAGCAGGAGTGGAACTACCGCGACGCCACGACCAACCCCGACGACCCCAACGCGGGCGGGTCGCCCTACCACTTCTACAACGAGTTCCCCGTCTGGGTCACCGGCAGTCCCGTCCCCGCGGGCAGCACGATCACGCTCAAGAAGGACTCCGCCAACACGGCCGCCGTCTACGACGTCGACTCCGTCGACCTGGAGAAGGTCGGGGCCGCGCGGACCCAGCCGGCCAATTCCCTCTCGGTCGTCAGCTACGGAGCGGATCCGGCCTTCGCGAAGGATTCGACCGTCGCCATCCAGAGCACGGTGGACGCCGCCCGGCAGCAGGGCAAGTCGGTGTGGATCCCACCGGGCAAGTACCTGACGAACAGTCTGGTGTCCAAGCCGCTGGACTTCACCGGTGTGACCGTGAACGGCGCAGGCATGTGGTACACCACCCTCTACCGGAAGGTGCCCATCCCGGCCACTTCCTGGCGTTCGCAGATCCTGGTGGGCTCGGGCACCACGCTGACCGACGTCCAGATCGACTCCAACGCCGCCTGGCGCGGCGTGGGTGGTGCCGGCGGCTCGGACTACGGCATCAACGCCAGTGGCGCCGGCGGCTGGCTGATCGACCGGATCTGGACGCGTCACACCGACGCCAACTGGCTGTCGGGCAGCAACGGCGTCGTCCGCAACAGCCGGTCCGCGGACAGCTACGGCGACGGGTTCAACATCAACAACGGCAATGCCAAGAACCCGGACAAGCTCGGCCTCGACATCACGGTGCAGAACAACTTCGCCCGCGGCACCGGTGACGATTCCTTCGCGACCTACTCGGACTCCGGGGCCGCCGGCACCAATGGCCAGGTGAGCGGTGCGAAGATCCTCAACAACACCGCGGTCGCACCCTGGTGGGCCAATGGCCTGCGCATCGCCGGCGGCAAGGACGTCGAGATGAAGAACAACCTGGTGAACAGCGTGTCGTCCAACAGCGCCCTGGACATCGGTGTGTTCGGCGACACCGGGCACCCCCTGGAGTCGGCCACGGTCAGCGGGAACGTCCTGCTCGGCGGTGGCGGCTGGAACGGCGTCCGGCACGGCGTGCGGATCAGTTCCCCGTCCAGTACCTCCCTGTACCCGGACGCGTACACGAACGTCACCCTGACGGACAACGTCATGCGGGGCGCCCTGCGTGCGGGCCTCTACATCGACAAGTCGCACGTCAACGCGACGCTGAAGAACAACACGATCGACAATCCGGCGAAGCAGGGCATCTGGATCGCCCCGGGGGTCACCGGCACCGGGGCGTTCACCGGCAACACGGTGCACAACCTCCTCCCGGGCCAGGTCGCGACCCAGAACGACTCACCGTCCACGTTCCGCATCACCAGCTGAGAGAGCCCCCGGCCCGCCGGTGGTTCGACTCGCGGTCGGGTCCGCCCCCTGGAGCATCCGGGGGACGGACCCGACCGCGGTCCTGGTGCGCGGGTCGTTCTTCGAGCGTCAGGTACAGGCGGGTGCCCCGGGTCCGGTGGCCGACGCGCTCGTACACCCGGCGGGGGACCCCTCGCCCGAGTACTCCAGCCAGACCGACCGTGCTCCTCGGGCGAGCATGACGTCGGTCAGCGCCGCGGTGACCGAACCGGCGATGCCTTGGCCGCGATGGGTGGAAGGAATGCGTCAGTGTCCTCGGACACCGGATCGTCGGCCCGCCGAGCGCAGAGCGGACAGCTCAGTGCCTACGGCGGTCGCCGGAGCGCGCCGGGGTCATTGGCGTCAGTCCTTCGTTCGCTGTGAGCGGGTACAGGCGGCAGGCCCGCTGAAGACTCTCAGACGGCGAGGAACAGGGCGAGCGGTGATCGCCGTGCTTGAGGAGAGGAGTTCGGCCGGTTGCGGCAGCACCTCACCGAGCGGCGCCCGGCAGCGGCGACGGGGGCGGGGCGGACCCGTCCTCGTACCGCTCCCAGTCCCGTGGTGTGAGGCCGAGGAGCCGCTCGATGTGCTCGCGGTCCGGCAGCGGGCCGTGATCCCCCGTCACTTGGAGCGCGGAGACCGCGGTGATGTGGCCCAGCCGGAGGGCGTACGTCGTCGACCCGCCACGGAGCAGGCCCGCCAGGAAACCCGCCGCGAACGCGTCGCCCGCGCCGACGGGCTCCACCACCCTGGTGCGCAGCGCCGGGACCGTGCACGTGCCGCCGCGGCTGACGGCCGTCGCGGCACGGGCGCCGTCCTTCACGACGAGGATCCGCGGACCGGGCAGCAGACGGCGCAGGTCCGGGAGGGTCAGCCCGGCGCCCCAGATGTCCTGCGCCTCGTCGAGACCCACGAAGACGATGTCCGCCCGGTCGGCAAGTGTGCGCAGCACGTCCGGGGCGGTGCCGTCCGGCCACAGGGCGGCACGGTGGTTGACGTCGAAGCTGACCGCGTGGGGCCGTGCGGCACCGGGACCGGCCAGTGCCCGGGTCACCAGGTCGCGGCAGGACGAGGAGAGGGCGGGGGTGATGCCGGTGAAGTGCAGGAGGGCGGCGCCGCGCACGGGTTCGCGGTCGAGCAGGCCGGGCCCCAGGGCCGAGGCCGCCGAACCGGACCGGTAGTAGCGGACACGGGTGCCGGTGGGACCGGGGTCCTTGACGAGGAGGCCGGTGGGGCGGTCCGGGTCGGTGCGTACGTGGGTGACGTCCACCCCGGCCGCGGCCACCGCGGCGCGGACCTTGTCCCCCAGGGGATCGGCGCCGAGCGCCGACAGCCAACTGACCGGGATGCCGTGGTCCGCGAGGTACATGGCCACGTTCGACTCGGCTCCCGCGACGGACAGGCGAAGCCGGTCGGCGTCCGCGAGCGGGCGGGGCGGGTCCGGGGACAGGGCCGCCATGGTCTCGCCGACGCAGACGACCCGCCCCGCGACCGGGCGCCAGGCCCTCATGCGCGCTCCCCCGCCGTCCGCGCCGACGGCCGCGCCGCGGCATCGAGCCGGAAGGAGGGGGTCGGCGTGCCCGGCACCTCGACCGGCACCGAGAACACCGCGCCGTCGTAGGGGCCGGGCGAGGCGAGTCCAGTGCGGGCCGTGGTGAGGTGGAGGACGCCGTCCGCCAGGCACACCCCGGCGGGCTGGGCGGCCGGCAGCCGCAGCACCCGGTCGAGGGTGCCGTCCGGCAGGTGGCGGCGCACGGTTCCGGAGCCCCAGACGGCGCACCACAGGCCGCCTTCGGCGTCGACCGCCATGCCGTCGGGGCTGCCGTCCTCAAGGGTGACGAAGACCTCGGGTGTGCCGAGCCGGGCGGTCGCGGCGTCGACGGGGTAGCGCCGGACGACCCCGCGGGCGCTGTCGGCCAGGTACATGCTGCGGCCGTCGGCGGTGAAGGCGGGCCCGTTGGGCACGGTGATGCCGTCGAGGACCCGGACGACCGTGCCGTCGTGGTCGACGCGGTAGAGGGATCCGGCCCCCTCGTCCCCGCCGTACGCCATGCTGCCCGCCCAGAAGCGGCCCGCGGGGTCGGCCACGGCGTCGTTCATGCGCATGCGCGGCCCCGGGCGGTCCTCCGGTCGTGCCAGCCAGGTGGTGGAGCCGTCGGGGCCGAGCAGGCAGATGCCGGTACCGGCGGCGGCGATCCAGGTATCGGGGCGGCCGGCGACGGGGGCCACCGCGCCCAGCGGGACGGGCAGTTCGGCGAGCAGCCGCAACGGGGCGGCCGGGTCCTCCGGGGCGGTCAGCAGGCGGCCGGTGAGGATGTCGACGAGCACGACGCGGCCGTCGGCCCAGCGGATACCCTCGCCGAGTTCCAGGCGGTCGGGTCGGGCGGGGACGAGTTCCCGGGTCATCGGGTGGCCTCCGGTACGGCGGCCCGGAAGGCGCGGGCGCGCTCGCGCAGCGCGGTGCGGCTGCCGCCGTCGGCGGCGTCGCCGACCAGGGGCGAGCCGACTCCGACGGCCGTCGCCCCGGCGGCCAGGTAGGCGCGGGCGGAGGCGACGTCGACGCCGCCGACCGGGACGAACGGCGTACGCGGGAACGGTCCGCGCAGCGCCTTCAGATACGCCACTCCCCCGGTCTCCGCGGCCGGGAACAGCTTGAGGGCGGCCGCACCACCGGCCTGGGCGGCGATGATCTCGGTCGGGGTCAGCACGCCGGCCAGGACCGGCAGTCCGAGGCGGTGCGCCGTGTCGACGCCCTCGCCGAGGCCGGGGGTGACCGCGAAGGTGGCGCCCGCACGGTGCGCGGCCCGCGCGTCGGCGGCGGTCAGCACGGTGCCGGCGCCCAGGGGCCGGTCGGGTCCGAGTTCCTGCCGGGCCCGGGTGATGACGGTGAGCGCGTCGGCGCCGCTCAGCGATATCTCGATGAGGTCGATGCCCTCCTCGGCCAGGGTGAGTACGGTGCGCAGGGCGGCGTCCGGGTCGCCTCCGCGCACGATGGCGAGCAGGCGACGGGCGGCCAGGGCGGCCAGTAGGTCCACGAACTGGGGTTCCTTCCACATCGGTGCGGTGGGGCGGGCGGTGGGGACTGCCGGGCCGCTCAGGGACAACGGCACTCCGCGCTCAGGGTGAGCCGCCAGCGGACCTCACCCGACGCCGGGACGCGGGCGGCGTCCTCGGGGCCCGCCTCGCCGAGGTCGAAGACGCGGCCGAGCATGGGTTCGACGCCGATGCTGCGGTAGGGGCGGCCGTCGGGGTAGCCGCCGAGATTGCGCCACACGGCGATGGACAGCGGTTGTCCGTCGGCCTCGACCGCGAAGGCGAGTCGGTCCGGGCCGTCGTGCACACAGCAGCGGCCGCCCGCCACGACGGCCCCGACGGCGGTGCCGTCGTCCGCCCCGAACCGGTCGAGGCGCAGCCCCAGGGGTGTCGGCCAGGAGCCCTCCACCCACGGTGCGCCGACCGGCCAGGGACGGCCCAGCAGACGGGCCGCCTCCGGGAACAGACGCGTGCGCGCCCCGTCGGGTGCCTTCAGGGCGGCCCGCTCGGAGAGGTCGAGCAGCGCGTGCGCGGCCCACAGGAAGCGGTAGCCGGGCTCGGCCGTCAGCACGTAGTCGGCCTCGACACCGTCGGCGGTGGCGCGGAGCGTGCGCCCGAGGGCGAACCGGTCGCAGCGGACGCTGTCCCTGCCCGCGACACGGGTCCACGGGCGGGACCAGGCGTCGCCGTGGTCGGGGGTGCCGCGGACGGTCGGTACGCACTCTTCGAGGCCGCCCGCGTCCACGAAGGCGTCGCCGGGTGCCACGCCGTGGCGTCCGGTGTGCTCACGCCGCCACAGCCATTCGCGTCCGCGGTGCCGCAGCGATGTCCAGCGGCCGCCGTGGGCCGGGTCGGTGACGACGTCCCACGGCACGGTCACCACTCCGCGAAGGATCCGTCGGCGTGCCGCCACACCGGGTTGCGCCAGGTGTGGCCCCGGCGGTCGGCGGCGCGTACCGCGGCCTCGTCGACGGTGATGCCGAGCCCGGGTGCGTCGCCGCGTCGGGCGTGTCCGGCGACGAAGCGGAACGGCTCCGGGTCGAGGAGGTAGGACAGCAGGTCGGCGTCCTTGTTGTAGTGGATGCCGCGGCTCTGTTCCTGGATCAGGAAGTTCGGCGTGGCGAAGGCGATCTGGAGGCTGGCGGCCAGGGCGATCGGGCCGAGCGGGCAGTGCGGGGCGAGCAGTGCGCCGTAGGTCTCGGCGAGCGAGGCGATGCGCTGCACCTCGGAGATGCCGCCGGCGTGCGACAGGTCGGGCTGGACGACCGCGACGCCTGCGGTCAGGGCGGGCAGGAACTCGCTGCGGGAGTAGAGGCGTTCACCGGTGGCGAGGGGTACGGGGCCGGCCGCGACCAGTCCGGGCAGCAGGTGGTTCAGCTCGGGGACGACGGGTTCCTCCACGAACAGCGGGTGCAGCGGGGCGAGTTCGGCCAGGACGCGGCGGGCGCTGGCGGCGGTGAACCGGCCGTGGAAGTCGACGGCCACGTCCCGGTCGGGGCCGAGGACCTCGCGGGCTGCGGCCACCCGGTCGACGACGGCCGCGGTCTCCGCGGCGGTGGCCACGGGCGAGGTGGCTCCGGCGCCGTTCATCTTCACCGCGGTGAAGCCCGCCTCCACCTGGGCCGTGATCTGCTCGGTGAGTTGGGCGGGTTCGTCGCCGCCGACCCAGGCGTAGACCCGGACCCGGTCGCGTACGGGGCCGCCCAGCAGGGCGTGCACCGGCGCGCCGTAGGTCTTGCCCGCGATGTCCCACAGGGCCTGGTCGAGGCCGGCGACGGCGCTGGACAGGACGGGGCCGCCCCGGTAGAAGCCGCCTTTGGTGAGCACCTGCCAGTGGTCCTGGATGCGCAGCGGGTCCCGGCCCACGAGGTATTCGGCGAGGACGTCGACGGCGGCGCGCACGATCTCGGCGCGGCCCTCGACGACCGGTTCCCCCCAGCCGACCGTTCCGTCGTCGGTCTCCACGCGGCAGAACAGCCAGCGCGGTGGGACGAGGAAGGTTTCGATGCGAGCGATCTTCACTTGCCGCCGCTGCCTTTCGTGTCGTCGGGGCCGTCGATCCGGTCGAGGTCGCGGCCGGCCTGGGCGAGCAGCGCGCGCATGGCCGCCTCGGCGGCCTGCGGGTCGCCGTCGCGTACGGCGTCCAATACCGCGCGGTGGGCGGGGACGGGGTCCTCGCTGTGCGGGGAGCTGTGCACGATGCGGTCGCGGTGCGCGAGACCCGACTCCAGCACCATCTCCATGCGTTCGAGCAGTTCGTTGTGGGTGGCGGCCAGCAGGGCGCGGTGGAAGGCGAGGTCGGCCTCGACGGCGTGCGCGGGGTCCGCGTCGTGCCGTCCCATGGCGTCCAGGGCGCTGTCCAGGGCCGCCAGGTCGGCGTCGCTGCGGCGCTGCGCGGCGAGCCGTACGGCGGCCGGTTCGACGATGGCGCGGACCTCGGCGAGGTTGCGCAGCAGCGACCGGTCGGTCCCGGTGGCACGGCCGCCCTCGAACTGCCAGCGCAGTACGTCGGCGTCGAGCAGGTTCCAGTCCGCGCGGGCCCGGACGAAGGTGCCGCGCTTCTGCCGGGCGTCGACCATGCCCTTGGCGGCCAGCACCTTCAGCGACTCGCGCAGCGCGGTGAGGCTGACGTCGAGTTCGCTCTGCAGCGCCACCAGGTCGAGGGTGGCTCCTTCGGGGATCTCGCCGCCCAGGATGCGGCGCGCGAGGGCCTCGACGGTCTGGCCGTGCACACCGCGGCGGGCGTAGGGCGTCATGTCGTACAGCCTTTCTGGTCGGACGGTGGTTCGGCGGCGGTCACGCGGATGCCTTCACGACACTCCAGCCGCCGTCCACCAGGAGACTCGCCCCGGTGATGTAGGAGGCTTCGCCGGCGCAGAGGAACGCGATCGCGGCGGCCACTTCGTCGGGGGTGCCGAAGCGGCGGGCGGCGGTCTCGGCGACGCTGCGTTCCCGGTCGGCGGGCGGCACCCGGTCCCAGGCGGCGGTCATGATCGGTCCGGGCAGGACGGCGTTGACGCGTACCTCGGGGCCGTACTCGACGGCGAGTTGACCGCACAGGGACAGCAGGCCGCCCTTGGCGGCGGCGTAGGCGGGGTGGCCGGGGATGCCCTTGTGGGCGTGCACGGACGAGGTGAGCGCCACGGCCCCGCCGCGGGCGCGCAGGTCCGGCAGTACGGCCTTGAAGCCGAGGAAGCTGCCGGTGAGGTTGACGTCGAGCTGCCGCTGCCAGGACCGGGGGGACAGTTGGTGCGCCGGGGCGACGTCGACGGTGTAGGCGTTGCTGACCAGCACGTCGACGGGGCCGTAGGCGTGGGCGGCGGTGACGATCCGCGACCAGTCGTCCTCGGCGGCGACGTCGGCGTGCACGTAGCGGGCCCGGCCGCCGTCGGCGGTGATCCGTTCGGCCAGGGCCGTGCCCGGTGCGTCCGCGATGTCGGCGAGCACCACGGCGGCTCCCTCCCGCGCGAGGCGTTCGGCGGTGGCCGCTCCGATGCCGGAGGCGGCTCCGGTCACTACGGCGGTGCGGCCGGTGAAGCGTGCACCGTACCGTCCTGCGGGCTGATCCATCGTGGTGTTCGGCTCCTTCGGTGGGATGTCCGGCGGCTGGGGCGCAGTGTGCCCTGCGAACATATGCGGACCGGGGGCTATTGCCGGGTCAGTACCACCAACTGGGCATCGTGGTCGGCGCGCCACGCGAAGGGCAGTCCGTAGTGCAGCAGATGGGCGCCGCTGTAGACGGTGGCCGACTCGGCGTCCCGGTAGGTGCCGGCCGGGTCCAGTCCGCGCAGCCGCAGCCGGGCGGCCCGGCCCGGCAGCAGGGGTGCGCCGTTCAGCGGGCCGGTGCCGAACGCGGCGACGACGGTGCGGTGTCCGTCCTGCGCGTCGTACTGGATTCCGCAGGTGGCGTCGCGGGGGGTGCCCAGGAGGCGGGCCGCGCCGTGGTGGACGACGTCCCGCACGGCCTTGTAGCGCTCGATCCATCCGGCGGCCTCGGCCCGCTCCCGCGCGGACCAGGCGCGCAGGTCGGCGCCGATGCCGAGGACCCCGCACATGGCGAGGACGAAGCGGAAGGCCAGGGAGCGCGGACGCGTGTCGAACACACCTGGCGCGTCGGTGACCCAGGAACTCATCCGGTGGGGCGCGTGGGCGTGCAGGAAGCCGTACTGGACGGCGAGCCGGTCCAGGGGGGCGGTGTTGTCGCTGGGCCATACGACGTCGGTGCGGGCGAGTGTCAGGTGGTCGATGCGTCCGCCGCCGCCGGCGCAGCCCTCGACGGTGACGTCCGGGTGGGCGGTGCGCAGGTGGTCGAGGACCCGCAGATAGCCGTGGACGTGCTGGGCGTCGAGGTCGAGCCGGTCGGCGGGTCCGGCGTCCGGCCGGCCGCGCTCGGTGGGCGGCCGGTTCATGTCCCACTTCAGGTAGTCGACGGGGTACTCGGTGAGCAGCCGGTCGAAGGTGCCGATCACGAAGTCCTGGACGTCGCCGCGACCGAGGTCCAGCAGGAGCTGGTTGCGGACCAGGCGGACGGGGCGGCCCTCGACGCGGTAGATCCACTCGGGGTGTTCGGCGTGCAGGCGGCTGCCGGGGCTGACCGCTTCCGGCTCGATCCAGAGGCCGAAGTCCAGGCCGAGCGCGCGGACGTCCTCGACGAACCGGCCGAAACCCTGGGGGAACGCCGCGGGGTCCGGGTACCAGTCGCCCAGTCCGCCGGTGTCGTCGGCGCGGCCGGTGAACCAGCCGTCGTCGACGACGAACAGTTCGGCGCCGATGTCCGCGGCGGCCTCGGCGAGTTCCCGTTGCTGTGCCGCGTCGACGGCGAAGCCGGTGGCCTCCCAGGAGTTGTAGAGGACCTTGCGGGTGCGGTGCAGCCGGTCACCGGCGAGGTGCCGTTCGTAGCGGTGCCAGACGCGGGACAGGCCGTCCAGTCCGTCCGGGCTGAACGCGCAGGCCAGGCGAGGGGTGGTGAGGGTCCGGCCGGGGGCCAGGAGCACGGCGCCCTCGTGCGGTGTGCGGCCCGCACGCACCCGCAGGGTTCCGCCGGGTTCGGCCTCGGCGGTGATGTGCCAGTTCCCGGGCCACTCCAGGGCCACGCCGTACGCCGGGGCGGGTGCGTCCTGCGGTGCGGCCGCGTCCTGGACGGCCAGCCAGGGCGCGTAGGCGTGTCCGGGCACGCCCTGGCTGCTGCCCATGGTGAAGGTCCCGCGGGTCAGTTCCAGCTGGGTGTGCTGGAACTCCTGCGACCACTGTCCGGTCAGGCAGGTCAGCCGCGCGCCGGTGGTGACGGGGATGTTCACGGCGCCCGAATCCAGCCGCTCCAGGCGCAGTTCCGTATCGCCGGTGCAGGTCAGCTCGGTCCAGCGGTGGATGACGTCGGTGCCGGGCACGGTGGCGTAGCACAGGACGGTGCGCAGGCCGGTGAGGTCGTCGGTGAAGGCCAGGCGCAGGCCGCCCGCGGTCTCCTCGGCGCCGGTGAAGCTCCACCACAGGCCGCGGTCGTGGCCGGGCCGGTAGGCCACGAGGTCGGCGCCGGTGAAGGGGCGCAGGCCGTACGGCAGGTACTCGGCGGGCGCGGCGTCGGCGGGTGTGATGAAGTGGGTGCGCCGCGACCACTCCAGCGCCGACGGTCCGCTCTCCACGCCGTGCGGGCCCCAGGCCGCCAGTTCGGCCCAGGGGCCGTCCGGGGAGAGGCGGACGGTGTAGCTGGTGTTGTCGGTGCGCAGGGTCCAGCGCTGGTGCGACGTCACTTGACTGCTCCGAGGTTGAGGCCGGCCACGAAGTGGCGTTGGAAGCGCAGGAAGACGGCCACGGTCGGTGCGGCGGCGATGACGGATCCGGCCGCGACGACGTTCCACATGGACACGAACTGTCCCTGGAGTCCGATGAGGGCCGCGGTGATCGGCATCTTGGTGTCGCTGCGCAGCACCGTGATCGCCCACAGCAGGTCGTTGAAGATCCAGGTGAAGGACAGCGCGCCGAGCGCGGCCAGCGCGGGCCGGGCGAGCGGGAGGATGATCCGCCAGAAGATCTGCCACGGGCCGGCGCCGTCGACGACGGCGGCCTGCTGGATCTCGACGGGGATGGCCCGCATGAAGCCGTACAGGACGAAGACGTAGAAGCCGACGCCGAAGCCGATCTGCACGCCGATGAGCGCGGGCAGGGTGTCGTGGATGCCGAGGAGTTCGCTCATCTTGGACACCGGGATGAGCAGGATCTGCGGGGGCAGCAGGTTGCCGCCGAGCATGACCAGGAGCAGGGTGCGGCGCAGGGGCATGGTGTAGCGGCTGAGGGCGAACGCGGCCATGGCGGCCAGCGCCAGGGTCACCAGTACGCAGGGGACGGTGACGAGCAGGCTGTTGATGAGGGCGCGCTGCTGGCCGCCGTCGACCCATGCCTG
Organism: Streptomyces sp. NPDC056161; assembly: GCF_042268025.1. NCBI lineage: Bacteria > Bacillati > Actinomycetota > Actinomycetes > Kitasatosporales > Streptomycetaceae > Streptomyces > Streptomyces sp. NPDC056161. The sequence continues at coordinate 62,036 of NZ_JBHJUV010000037.1, read as the reverse complement.
CCGGAAGGCGTCGAGGGTGAAGGAGTGCGGCAGGCTGCCCAGGCCGTGGGCGGCGATGTCGTCGAAGGAGCGCAGGCTGGTCACCAGGACCAGGACGATGGGCAGCAGCCACAGGACGGCCAGGGCGCCCGCGCCCAGGTGGAATCCGGCGGTGGCGGCGCGTTTGCGGCGCACGGCCGTGGTGGTGGCGGACATCAGTCGGCCTCCCGGAACGCGCGGACGAGGTAGGAGCAGATGACGCCGAACGCCAGCACGAAGATGACGACGGCCAGTGCGGAGCCGTAGCCCAGCCGCAGGGACTGGAAGGCGGTGGAGTACATGTAGGTGCTCAGCAGTTCGGACGAGTGGTAGGGGCCGCCGCGGGTGAGGGACCAGACGACGTCGAACGAGCGCAGCGAGTCGATGACGATGACGGACAGCACGACGGCGTTGACGCCGCGCAGTTGAGGGAGCGTCACGTGCCGGAACCGCTGCACGCGTCCGGTGCCGTCGACCTTGGCTGCCTCGTACAGGGCGGGGTCGATGCCCTTGAGGCCGGCGACGTACAGCACCATCACGTAGCCGATCTGCCGCCACAGCGCGGGCACGATCACCGCGTACAGGGCGGTGTCCTGGTCGGCGAGCCAGGCATGGCGCAGGCTGCCGAGTCCGACGCCCTCCAGCACCTGGTTGAGGACGCCGTCGGGCTGGTAGATGGCCTGCCAGACGAGGGCGGTGGCGACCAGGGAGAAGACGACGGGCAGGAACAGGGCGGCGCGGTAAAAGCCGACGCCGCGGCGCTCCTGTTGCAGCAGCAGCGCGGCGCCCAGGCCGAGCAGCGCGGACAGCCCGCCGAACAGCACCAGCCACAGCACCGTGTCGACGGCCGCGGTGCGGAAGACCGTGTCGTGCGCCATCTCGCGGAAGTTGCCAAGGCCGACGAACTTGGCCGGTGACACGCCGTCCCACGAGGTGAGGGCGAGGTAGAAGCCCTGGAGTGCGGGCCAGAACACCCACACGGCCTCGGCGAGCAGCGGCACGAGGACGAACGCGAGCACCAGGGGCGGCGTCCGCCGGACGGTCCTGCGCGGGCGCCTGCCGCGGGCCGGGGCGGTGGCCGGGGCCGTGCGGTCGGCCGCGGTCAGGACGGACATGTCAGGCGCTCCAGATCTTCTGGGCGTCGCGCTGCCAGTCGGTGAGGATGCTGCCGACGCTCTTGGGCTTGGCGAGGAACTTGCCCAGCGCGGTGTCCGCGGTGGGCTGGAGGGCGTCGCTGGAGTCGCGGTTGAAGAACTGGGTGATCTCGGCGGCCTGTTCGACGTGTGCGCGGCCCTTGCGGACGAGGGGGGTGCCGGCGTCCTTGGCGTCGGGGTGGCAGGGCAGGACGGTGCCCGAGGAGCCCTTGATGTAGATCTCCTGCGCCTCGGCGGTGGCGAGGTAGCGCAGGAAGTCGGCCACCTGGTCGTGCCGTCCGGTGCGGGCGCCGGCGAAGTAGCCGTCGGTGGGGGCCTCCTCGGCGAGCGGCACCTTGGGGTCGATGACCGGGAAGCGGAAGAAGTCGATGTCGTCGAGGGCGTCCTTGGGCGCCGCGTCGGCGAAGAAGGTCCCGATGAGCATCATGCCGGTGCGGCCGTTGAGCAGGGCGGTCGTGGCGTCCTGGAAGGCGAGGGCGGTGCCGTCGGGGTCGAAGTACGGCAGTGCCTCCTGCCAGCGGTCGAAGACCTTGCGCACTTCGGGGTCGTCGAAGCGGCGTCGGCCGGCGAGCAGTTGGCGGTGGTAGTCGGCGCCGTTGATGCGGATGTTCAGGTAGTCGAACCAGGCGGACGCGACCCACGTGGTGTTGCCGCCGGCGCCAAGACCGATCGGGGCGACGCCCTTGGACTTGAGCGTGTCGCACAGGGCGAGGAAGTCGTCCCAGCTCTTGGGCTCGCGCACGCCCCATTTCGCGAAGTTCGACTTCCGGTAGAACATGCCCCACCAGTAGTAGGTGGCGGGTACGAAGACCTTCTTGCCGGAACTCGCGGTGCAGAGCGTGTTCTGGGCCTTGGAGTAGCGCTTGAGGTCGGGTGAGGAGTTCCAGACGTCGTCGAGGTCGAGCAGCAGGTTCTTCTTGGCGTAGGCGTCCGCCACCGAACCGGGGTACCAGGTGTAGACGTCGGGCGGGTTGGCGGAGGTGAGGTAGGTCGGCAGCTGGGTCCGGAAGGTCTCGGCGGCGACGGTGTTGAGGCTGACCTGCCCGGATCCCTTCTTGGCGTAGGCGGCGGCCAGGTCCTCCATCGCTGCCTTCGCCTGCGGGGCGGAGAGGTTGGACTGAAGGGTCACCGCCCCCTTGGAGGAGGACTTGGCGGTGGAGGTGGCGGTGACACAGCCGCTGAGCAGTGCCGCGGTCCCGGCGGCACCGAGTCCGGCGAGGAACCGCCGTCGGCTGGGCTGAAGGTTCGTCATGGAGGGCTCCCTGCGGATCCACCCGGCGGGGCGGCGGCGGCCGAGGCATGGGCGGCCCCGCTCGCGGTGGATCCAGGTTCGCGTGGCACTCACACCACGTCAAGATTAATTACTAATTTATTTGAACTCGGTGCGGTACACGAAGCCGTCGATCCCGCGGTAGACGGCGTCGACCGTGCCGCCCTGCCCCTCGACCGCTCCGAGCGCGCCGTCGAAGGCCGCGCTCGGGAACTCCTCGCGCTTGGTCCAGCCCTGCCAGGCACCGGAGACGTACCGCTGCTGCCAGAGGGTGTGGTCCCCGGCCCGCGCGTACAGCAGCACGGCGTCCCCCGCGGTGACGAGGGTCGGGCTGCCGCTGACCGTCCCGCCGAGCGACGTCCACGCCGACCACTGGCCCGACGCCGCGCGGGAGCGGGTCCACACGTCGTCCGCGGCGGTCCGCACGGCCACGTGGACGCGCCCCTCGGCGTCGACGACCGCGGACGGCCTGCCGTAGGTCGGCCGGTCGCCCGGCGACCCCAGCGAGGACCAGTCGGAGGACGGGCCGCGCCGCATGATCCGCCCGTCGGCCCCGCGCGCGAACAGCGTCCAGTGCGCCGGGTCCGTGAAGGCCACCGTCGGCGCGTCGGTCACCCGGCCGCCCAGGCTCTCCCACCGGCCCCAGCGCCCGTCGGCGAGCGCCCGCCGGTACACCCGGGAGTCGGCGCCGCGTACGAAGACGTCGACGCGGCCGCCCGGGGAGGCGTAGGCGGCGGGCTGGCCCAGGATCCCTCCGGCCACCGGGCCGCCGAGATCCCGGACGGCAGGCCGGGCGGTGCCGTCGGCCGCGGCCGTGTGCTCCTGGAGCGTGCCGCGCAGGCCGCGCAGGAACGTGCTCAGGATGTCGCCGCCGCGCACCACGGCCGGACTCGCGGTGGTCCGTACGCCCAGTTGGGTGCCGGGCAGGGCGTCCTTGCCGGTGAGTTCGAGGAAGGCGGTGCCGTGTGCGGGCACCCGCACGGTGTAGGACCCGCTGTGCGTGCCACGGTCGGCTCGGGCGCGCAGGTCGCGGACGGTCACCGGGCCGCCGAGCGCCGCGTCGGCGAACCGGACCGTGCGCTCGGCCGGCTGGTCGGAGCGGTTGAGCAGGACGACCGCACGCCGGCCGTGGCCCGCCAGGACCTTGCTGTAGACATCGCCGGTCGCGTCGGTGGCCACCCGCACGCCCTGGGTGCCGAGCGGGTCCTGGTCGACGGCGATGATCTCCGGGTTGCGCAGGATGTCGATCATCGACGCCGAGAGGGTGCGCGGGTCGGACCCGAGCACCAGCGGGGAGCCCATCTCGGCCCACATCACGAACTGGGTGGTGGACTCCTCCTCCGTCAGCTCCGGGTTCCCGTCGGCCATGCGGCGCGTCGGGATGAGGTAGTCGGGGTCGTTGTAGTGGCCGGGCCCCTGCGCCTCGGGGTGCCAGGCGTTGGCGTCCATGTTGCGCAGGATGTTGGGCCACTGACCCGGGCTCGGGGTTCCCCAGGCGATGTCGGTGCCGGTACGCCAGGAATCCGCGATCGTCGGCGCGTAGCCGTAGGTGTTGTGCGCGTCCTGTTCGGGTGTGTGCGGCAGGCCCCAGTCGTCGGTCAGCGGGTTGCACAGGTTCAGCAGCATCCGGCGGCCCGACTTGGCGACCGCGTCGCTGAACTCCTTGAAGGCGGGCCCCGGATCGAGTTTCTCGCCGATGCCGCACAGGAAGTCGACCTTGATGGCGTCGACCTTCCACTCGGCGAACTGCCGCGCGTCCTGCGCGTAGTGGCCCCGGCTGCCCAGGCCGCAGCTCCGGCCGCCGTCGTAGGTGCCCGCGTCGGTGTAGATGCCCGCCCGCAGTCCGCGCTTGTGCAGGTAGGAGACGAGGGCGGGGATGCCGGACGGGAAGCGCTCCGGGTGGGCGGCCAACCGGCCCTGTGCGTCGCGGGGGTTGTCGGCCTGCCAGCCGCCGTCCAGCCACACGATGTCGTAGCCGCTGTCCCGCAGACCGCTGCTGACCAGCGTGTCGGCGACGGCACGCACCTCCTTCTCGGTGGGCGCGCCCAGTCCGTAATAGGTGTTCCAGCCCATGTAGGGCGTGGGCGCGAGACCGCTGTCGTAGTAGTCGGGTGCGCCCTGGTCCACGGTCGTGGGCGCGTCGGCCGGGTGGGCACCGGCGGAGGGCGTCACGGTGGCGGCCAGGACCACCGCGATCCCCGCCGCGAGGGCGGCCCGGGGGATCCGGTGGTGTCGGGGTCGGTGTGCGGGCGGGTGGGAAGTCACATGCCTCTCCCAGGTCGGAAGCAGGAGGAAGAGACGCGGGCCGCACCGGGACGGGGCCTGCGCGTCACGGCGAAGACTGTGGACCGAGGCCGATACCCTGTCAATATTTATTACTAATTTAGGAGAACGAGCGGCGGGGCCGGTCGGATGTCTTGACACATGCCGTTCCGTGGCCGCAGTGTTCGGCGGGGCCGCCGGAGCCGGGTGCGTTCGCGGTCACCCCCGGTGGATCCGGTGGTCGCCTCGGCGTCCTCCGCCGGGTGAACTCGCGGCCGACAGACCGGCGTCGGCGCCGCTGCGGACCGGGCGTGTGCCCCGGACCGGGCGTGCTCCGGGCCTGCGGGCCGGGTTCGCGTCAGCAGGCGGTGTGCCCTTTGCCGTGCGCCGCTACGCCTCGGCGGTTTCGCGTACGGGTGTGGTGTCGGGCCGCTGTCGCGTAGTGGAGCGGGGCGGCGCCGGGAACAGGGGCCCGCAACGGTCCAGGAGTCAGGAGAGCCAGTCGCGGTAGTGGGTGGGCGCGAGGCGGACATCGCCCTTGGCGGTGAGGGCGTCGCCGTGGACGGAGGCGAAGAATCCGGCGGTGTCGTCGGTGACGACCGTGCGCCCGTCGGGGCGGGCGTGGAGGGTGATGCGACCGAGGTCGTCGAGGGGGAAGACCTCCGGTCCGGCGATGTCGAGGGTGCCGTTCAACGGGGTGCCGGCGGCGACTTCGGCGACGGCGTCGGAGACGTCCGCGGCGGCGATCGGCTGGAGCGCGGTGGTCGGCAGCCGGACGATGTCGCCCTCGGTGGTCCACGACATGACCGCGTCGACGAACTCCATGAACTGGGTGGCACGGACGATCGAGTAAGGGATCGGTCCGGCCTTGAGGGTGTTCTCCTGGAGGACCTTGGCCCGGTAGTAGGCGGCGTCGGGCACCCGCTCCGCACCCACGATCGACAGGATGACGAGGTGCCCGACCTCGCCCTTCTGCGCCGCGGTCAGGAGGTTGTCCATCGAGGTCCGGAAGAACGGCAGGGAGGCGTCGTCGAAGGTCGGGGAATTCGTCAGATTGACGACGGTGTCGGCTCCCGCCACCGCCTCCGCCAGACCCCGGCCGGTGAGCACGTCGACCCCCGTGGACTTGGAGTACGGTTCGGCCTCGTGTCCCGCCGCGGCCAGCTTCTGCACGACCTGCGAGCCGATCAGGCCGGTACCACCGATCACTGCGAGCTTCATGAGGTGTCTCCAGTCGCACGCCGACGGGTCATGCGGTCCTGCGTCCAGACTGCGCCGTCGCCGCACGGCACGCACGCCGGCACGCCCCCGGGCAGCCGCGACGGCGCCGCGCGCCGGGGCGGCCCGCAGCCGGCGGACGTCCTGCCCACCACGGAACGCCCTCGGCCCTGACCGGCTCCGGTGACCTGTGCGCCGGCGATCCGGCGGTCGATCTCGCGGCCGGGTGGGTACGGCTCCCGCGGGCGGGGCCGCAGGGTTTTCACGAGAGGATCGCGACCATGGGTTTGTCGACGTCGTTCACCGAACTGTTCGGTGTGGAGCATCCGATCGCCCTGGCCCCGATGGGCGGGTCGGCCGGCGGCGCACTGACCGCGGCGGTCTCGCGCGGCGGCGGTCTCGGGCTGCTGGGCAGCGGGAACGGGGACCGGGACTGGCTGGCCCGCGAACTGCCCGTGCTGGCCGCTGAGGGCGCCCAGAAGCCCTGGGGCATCGGCTTTCAGACCTGGGCGATCGACGCCGACGCGATTGCCCGGGCGCTGGAGCACGAACCGGCGGCGGTGATGCTGTCCTTCGGCGATCCCGGTCCGTTCGCGAAGCGCGTCCGGGACGCGGGCCCGGCGCTGATCATTCAGGTCACCGACCTGGAGGAGGCCCGGCGGGCGGTGGACCTGGGCGCCGATGTGATCGTGGCACAGGGCACCGAGGCAGGCGGGCACGGCGCCCGGCGCGGGCGGTCCACGCTGCCGTTCGTGCCCGTCGTGGCGGACCTCGCGGCGCCGGTGCCGGTGCTGGCGGCCGGCGGGATCGCCGACGGCCGCGGTGTGGCGGCGGCCCTGGCGCTCGGGGCTGCCGGAGCGCTGCTCGGCACCCGCTTCCAGGCCACGGCCGAAGCCCTGGTCGACCCCGCCACCGCCCGGGCGATCGTGGCGGGCCACGGGGAGGACACCGAACGCAACAGAGTGCTGGACATCGCCCGCGGCTCACGCTGGCCGGCCCGGTACACCGCTCGTACCCTCGGCCACCCCTTCCTCGACGCGTGGCGGGGCCGGGAGGACGAACTCGCGGCGGCCCCGCAGGCCCGGGACGCCTATCGGGACGCCGTGGCAGGAGGCCGTATCCCGGCCTTGCCCCGGTGGGCCGGCGAGGGCGTCGACCTCATCGACGACCTGCCGTCCGCGGCCGATCTGGTCGGCACCCTGGCCGCCGGGGCCGAGGAGGCGCTGACCCGGGCCGGGCGGCGCTGACCGCAGTCGTCCGAGGTCCCGCCGGTGATGACGGCGGAAGGGCGTGGTGCTCGTGGCGTTCTTGAGCGGGACGGGAGCACCCGCGCCCTCTGTCGTCACTTGCGGATGCGGTGACGCAGGAGTGCGAGGGCGGGGCCTGCGGCGAGCAGGACGGCCAGTGCCGCGTAGCCGAACGTGATGGTGGTGAGCGCGGCGATGCCCGCGACGAGCAACGGACCGCCCGCGTCGCCGAGTTCACGGCCGAGTTCGGCGGCGCCCATGGTCCGGCCGAGGCGTTCCGCCGGCGTCGTGGAGGCCAGGGCGGCGAAGCCGAGGGGCGTGAGCAGACCGGTGCCGGCCCCGGTCAGCACGGCGCCCGCCAGTACGCCGGTCAGCTCGGGCAGCACAGCGCCCGCCAGTACGCCGGTCAGCTCGGCCAGCAGGGCGCAGGCCGGCCCGGCAGCGCAAGCCGCACACGCCGGACAGGAAGCCGCGATCGTCGGCCAGGGAGCGGCGCCAGCCCCTGACGGCCCTCAGGCCATCCCTGACGCCCGCGCCTTGCGAAGGACCGGGCAAGGGTCAGGCGGCGGCGACCCCGTGCCGGGCCGCCCAGCACGCCCCACACTGGAGGCGACGGGTGTCATAGCTGCTGGATCCTCCCATGCCGACGACGCGTTGCAGCGACGCCGCGACCCGCTTGACGTGGTCCCCGCACGCGGCAGCGCCGCAGTCCACGCAGACCGCCACCGCAGGCTCCAGCCGACCCTCCTGAACACAGTCGAAGCAGTACACGGAACACTCACCTTCCCACTGGAATCTCAGTGCAATGCACATTGAGTCCATCTTAGATACAAGTAGGATCCAAGGTAGTGCTCACGGTCCTCGCGGTTCCCGCCCTCCGTGGGCACCGCGCACTCAGGCGGATCGACCCATCCGGCGGTCGGCAAGGACATCGGCCCGGCACCGTCCGGCCTCGGACGCGGTGATCACTCCTGGCGTTACCATCCAACACCGTGAGTGACGAACGCGGAGGAGAAGTCCCACCGGGCCCGGCGCATCAGGCCGAGCCGGAGCTGGTTCTGCGGCTCGCCGTGGTCCTCTTGGTGGCGGCCTCCGGGGCGGTGGAGACCATCTCCTTCACCGCCCTGGACCATGTCTTCGCCGGCGTCATGACGAGCAATCTCGCCCTGCTCGGCATGGCGGCCGGCCGGGGGCAGGACACGGGTGTGACCGCGGCGGTGCTGGCGCTGGTGGGGTTCGGCGTGGGCGCCGCGGTGGTCGCCTGGCCCACCAGGCGGTCGACGGGGGTGGTCGCGCACTGGTCGGCGCGGGTGATGCTCTGCCTGGTCGGGGAGGCCGTTCTGCTGGCCGCGATCGCGGGAGTCTGGGCCGCGGTCGGCGGCGCGCCGGCCGGCACGACGCGGCACGTCCTTCAGTTCGGTGCCGCACTGGCCATGGGAGTCCAGGCGGCGGCGATGGTGGCGGCCGGCCGGGCGGCGGCCCCCACCACGTACCTGACCGGCACCCTGGCCACGTACATCGTCAAAGGGCTGGGCACGACCCGTTCGCGGCGGTGGGTGCCGGCCCGGCTCGGAGCCCTCGTCGCGGGCGCGGCCGCGTGCATGGCGCTCCTGCGGGCGGCTCCGGCGTGGGCGGCCGTGCTGCCCGTCGCGCTGGTCGTGTGCGCCATTGTGATGGCCTGTCTGCCGCTGGTCCGACTGCGTCCCGGGGGCGTTCGGCCGACGGCGTGACCGCCCGGGGGCGCGTCCGCACGCCGCCCCGGGTTCGCGGGCGGCACCGCCACCGGTTCGAGGGGCCTGGGCCTGCCCGCGGTCGCCTCGACGGTCGCCGACGCGCACGTCGGCTACGCAGGCCCCCTCGCACGCGGGCGCGGGCGCGACGCGGTTCAGGCGGCCCCGACGGCGAGAGCCCGTTCGGCGGCTTCGCGCAGGACGTGGACGCTCTCGTCCAGGGCCTCGCGCTCCTGCGACGTCATGGTGGGCTCGTGCATCTGCTGGACCCCGCCCGCGCCGAGAACGCTCGACAGGGAGAGGGTGACCCGGTGCGCGGCGGAGTACGCGGCGACCGGCAGCACCGCGCGCTCGTCGCGCAGGACCGCCTCGACGAGCCGGGCGGAGACGGCTCCGATCCCGTACTGGCTCGCACCGGTGCCCTCGATGATGGTGATGTTGGCGTAACGGATGTCCCGTTCGATCTCCCGGCGCAGGTCGTCGACGGACCGGCCGTCCTGGGCCAGCAGGCCGGTGACGGGAATGCCGCCGACGGTCGCCGAGGACCACAGCAGCACCTCGGAAGTGCCGTGTTCCCCCACCACCAGGGCCTGCACGTCACGGGGCCGGACGCGGAGGCGGTCGGCGAGCTGCACGCGGAACCGCAGGCTGTCGATGAGGGTGCCGGTCGAGAACACCCGGTCGTGCCCGGCGAGATACCGGGTGAGGTCGGCCAGCGGATCGGGCGGGTCGGTGACCACCATGATCACCGCCTGGGGCACGACCGCGACCACCTGGGGGACGATGTCGGCGAAGATCCTGGCATTGGTCTCCAGCAGCCGCAGGCGGCCCTTGGGGTCGGACCGGTCGGTGGCGCCGCCCGCCTTCTCGTTGACACCGGCGGCGATCACGACGACCGCGGCGTCGGCCAGGTCGTCGTAGTCTCCGGAGCGCACGTCGACCGTCGGTGACAGCGGGGCGGCGTAGCGCAGGTCGGTGGCGACGCCGTCGGCGCGGGGTCTGTCCCGGTCGAGCAGCACGATCTCCCGGCAGGTTCCGCCGCGTTCGACGAGGGAGAGGGCCGTGGCCGAGCCGACCGCGCCCACACCCGCAATGGCGACCTTCATGTCTCTTCCTCCAACGTCCGCCGGATCAGGCGGTCTCCACCTGCACGGGCACGACGGCTTCGCTGGTGTACGCGAGGAACGTCAGCGACTCCTGGAAGTACAGGCGCACACTCGTGTCGTCGTGCGACAGGTAGCCCACGGACACGTCCTGTCCGATGCGCAGTTCGAAGTCCCCACCGCGTCTGGACACCAGGAAGGCACCGTCGATGGCGGGCGCCCACACGATGTCGCCGTCCAGCACCCGGGCGATGTGCTCGATGATCGGGTAGCCGTGGTCGGAGGTCTCGCTGACAGCGGTGTACGCCTCGGCGCTCAGCGCCAGCGCGTAGGGGCCGCCGACGCCGGCGAGCCGCAGCACGGTGACCGCCTTGCTGACGACGTCGGGGTACGCGATCACGTCGGCCGGCAGCGTCAGGGCGGAGTGGGAGGAACTCTCGCGCAGGCCGGCGATGTCCGCCGCGGCGTAGCCCTCGAACACCGCGCGGTCCTCGGCGAAGGCGAGTCGCCTGGCGGCGTCCTTGACCGGCTGCCAGTCCGCGTCCTTGGCGCCACGTGCGACGTCGTCGACCTGCTGCCGGTCGACGGTGAAGGGCACCCGCAGCTCCACCAGGGGCTGGAACCGGCGGATGCGGGCCGTCACCCCTTCGGCCGGCGCCGCGGCGTCCCGCAGATGGCCACTGCCCACACCCGCCAGTTCCGTACCGCCCGGCTCGGGCACGTCGACGATCCGACGGGCCGCGACGTGCCGTTTGAAGGTGCGGCGTGCCTCTTCCTCCAGGTCGGCCCACGCGGCGGCGGAGATGGGTGCCAGTTCACGGTGCAGATTGTCCATCGTGGGTGCTCGCCTCCTGTCACGGACTCAGGTCGCCGATGCCGAGGGAACCGTCCGCGCCCGCCGAGGAGGATGCCACCGGTACGGCCGGGGCCGGGGACGCGGCGGCCTCGGTCCCGGCCCCGGTGTCGGTCTCGGTCTCGTCGGCCCCGTCGGACTCCTCGCTCTCCCCCGCGGCCGGCGGATCGGGGAGGTTGTCGAGAAAGTCGCTGGTGGGAACGTGGAACAGCGATCCGGTCACCGCGGTGGAGAAGTCAAGGATCCGGTCGTGGGTGGCCGGCGGTGCGCCCAGGAACATGCGCTCCAGCATCCGCTCCGTCACGGACGGGGTACGGGCGTAGCCGATGAAGTAGGTGCCGAACTCGCCCTCCCCCACGGTTCCGAAGGGCATGTTGTCGCGCACGATCTCGTGCTTCGTCCCGTCCGGGTCCTCGATGGTGGTCAACGCCACGTGGGAGTCGGCCGGTTTGACGGCGTCGTCCAGTTCGACGTCGGACAGCTTCCTGCGTCCGATCGCCAGTTCCTGGGCCTCGACCGGCAGGGCGTTCCACGCCCGCAGATCGTGCAGGTACTTCTGCACGATCACATAGCTGCCGCCGCGAAACCGCGGGTCCTCGTCCTCGATCAGGACAGCCGCCTCGGCCGCGGGGCCCGTCGGGTTCTCCGTGCCGTCCACGAACCCGAGCAGATCACGCACGTCGAAGTACTTGAACCCGTGCACCTCGTCCCGTGTGGTGACGACCCCGCGCAGCCGGTCCATGATCTCGGCGGCCAGCGCGAAGCACAGGTCGAGCCGGGTCGCGCGGATGTGGAACAACAGGTCGCCCGGTGTCGAGACCGCTCGGTGCCGGGGACCGGCCAGCTCACGGAAGGCGTGGAGTTGGGCCGGCCGCGGACCGGCGAACAGGCGGTCCCACGCGTCCGAGCCGATGCCCACGACCACGCTCAGCCTGCCCTGCCGCGCCGCCCGGAAGCCGACCGCCCGCTGTAGTCCGTTCACGTCCGACAGCGTCTCCCGTACGACCGGCTCGCCGCCCTCGTCGACGGTCACCACCAGGAAGATCGCCGCGCTCGTCAGCGGGGAGAGCACCGACTGGGGCACCGGGTCCCGGGAGAGTGCGCACATGGACGCCCCTTTTCCTGACGGTCACGGACGGACGGAGGGGGAGGCGGTGCTCGTAAACGGGGAGTCAGCTCGTGCGTCGGCGGGGGGACCGGTCCGGATGACCCACGTCCTGCGGCCTTGCCCCGCGGTGGGCCCTGTCCTGCGCCAGCGACCGCGGCGGGCCCCTTCGCCCCGCGGCGGCCCGCGTTCGCACGCCGTCACCCACCCAACGGGTGTCTGCGGGTCACTTCCTCATTCACCGTATGGCGCAACCTCGGCACTCGCCACCGCGCCCCGGGGGACACCGCCGGTTCGGCGCAGCCGCCGAGGGGGCGCCGCGGAAGACGCCGACCGGGCCGCGGCACCGGGCCGGCCGGTGCCCGGCCCGGGTACGGCACTTCGACCCGGTCGAGGTCAGGTGTCGCGGCGGACCCCGGGGGATTCGGGCGTCACCTCGTCCCAGCTCCCGGCACCGCCCACCACGGGCGACCGGGTCAGGCCGACGATGCCTGCCGCCATCAGTCCGATGCCCACGGCTTCGGGCAGCAGGCGCCAGCCCAGCGCGATGGTCTCGCCGAACAGCAGGCCGCCGAGGGTGACGCTGATCAGGGCGTCCCCCAGGGTCATGGCCGGCTGCGAGACGGCCAGCGTGCCGGCCCGCAACGTCCACTGGAGCAGCAGGACGCTCAACACTCCGGTGGCGGCGCCCGCATAGGTGTGCCAGGTGGTGAGGACCGCGCCGGGCCCGTACGGGAAACGCCCGGTCACCTCTTTGATGAGCGCGGCCGTGACGGCGAAGCAGGCGGCGGTCGCGATGCCGAGCGTGGCGGCCTGCAACGGGCCGCGCACCCGCACGGCGGCCGCCAGCAGGGCGGTGACGCAGCAGGCCAGTCCGCCGCCGACCACCAGCCAACGCCAGTCGCCCGCCTGGTCCCCGCCGTGTGAAGGGGACGCGCTGAGCAGGAAGAGTGCCAGCCCGCCGGCGAGCATCACGAAGGGCCGCCAGGTCCTGGCACCGGGCCAGTGCCGGAACACCACCGCGCCGATGAGCAGGGTGAACAGCAGTTCGCTGGTCAGAAGGGGCTGCACCAGCGCCAGTTGTCCCGCGTCCAGAGCGATGACCTGGAAGAGGGCGGAGAGCACCATGGCGCTCGCCCCGGCCCACCAGTACGGCTGGCTCAGCAGTCCCCCGAGCCGGGCCAGCGCCGCTCTGGGCCCGCGGCCGGGGACCGCGGACGGCTGGACCGCGGCCCTGCGCTGGAGGACGGACGTCGCCGCGTTGAACAACGCGGAGAGCAGGGCCGTGACGACCGTGAGCACGTTCATGCGGAAAGCCTGTCGTTCGCGGGACGGCCCGGCGAGCGGCCACCGCACAGCCGGTGGGCGGGCGGAGGCCGCCGAACGAGAAAAGTGGTAACCGCCGTACACATGGCTAAACCTTCCCGATCCGGCTACGCACGACGGGTGGATACCGGCCGACGCCCGTTTGGCGGCCGGTGCTGCGGATACCTGTTGCTCACCGTGCGATACGAGGTGACCATGCCGCTTACGCGTCCGTGCCCGCATACGTGTCCGTGTCTCTCCGCTCTCCACCGGATCCCTCCCCACCGGATCCCTCTCCACCGGATCCCGCGTGCCGCCGGGTCCGGGCGCCGTGGCGCCGCCGGGCGAGCGCGGCGTCGGCCGTGAGCCGCCTGCTGGTGGTCAGCGCGAGCATGGGGGCGGGGCACGACGCGGTGGCCGCCGAGCTGGCCCGGCGGCTGCGCGCGGCCGGGCACGAGACCTTCCACGCGGACGTGCTGGGTCTGCTGCCCGCCGGTGTCGGGGCCGGGCTGCGCGGCTTCTACCGCTCGGCGATCCGGCACGCCCCCGTGGTGTACGCGGGTATCTACGCGGCCTTCTTCCGCGCCGGCGGCGGCCCGCGGCCGGGCAGCGCGCCCCTCGCGGTGCTCGCCGAGGAGCGGCTGAACGCGGAGGTGGCGGGTGGGCGGGTCGACGCGGTCGTCGGGGTCTTCCATCTCGCCGCCCAGCTGACGGGCCGGATGCGGGCCCGTGGGCGGCTCGCGGTGCCCGGCGCGGTGCTGATCACCGACTTCGCCGTCCACCGGCAGTGGCTGCACCGGGGCAACGACCTGCATCTCTGTCTCACCGAGGAGATCGCTCAGGACGTGCGGCGGCGCCTGGGACGGCCCGCCGTCGCGTGCGGTCCGCTGCTGCCGGACGGCTTTCGTCCGCACCCGGCGGGCGAACCGTCGTGGCGGCGCCGGCTCACGGACGGCGGCCGGCGGCGGCCCGTGCTGCTGTCCGCGGGTGCGTGGGGGGTCGGAAGCCGGCTCGCCGCGACGGCCCGGCTGCTGTCCGGCGCGGGTTATCTGCCCCTCGTCCTGTGCGGGCGGAACGAGCGTCTGCGCCGTGCGCTGTCGAAGGTGCCGGGCACGGCCGCCATGGGCTGGGTGGACGACATGCCGGGCCTGATCGCGGCCTGTTGCGCCGTGGTCGACAACGCCGCGGGGCAGACGGCGCTCGAAGCGCTCGCGGTCGGTGTCCCGGTCATCGGGTACCGGCCGATCCCGGGGCACGGCGTGGAGGGCGTACGGCGGATGGCGGCGCTCGGGCTGACCGAGTACGCGGGCGACTCATGGCAGTTGGTGGCGTCGCTGGACCGTCTCACGTCGGGAGGCGCGGCGGCCGACCGCCTGCGCCGTGCGGGCCGCGGCCTCTTCCGGGGTGATGTCGTCGAGCCGCTGGAGCGACTGGCCGCCGGACGGGGGACAAGGCCGTCCGCGGGCGGTACCCGGCGGTAGGGGCGTGGCCGCCCACCGGTCCCCCGGGCCACCGGATCACCGGCCCGTCGGGGCGGCGCGGCTGCCGGTGGCGCCCGCCGGCCCGGCGTGGGGGGTGCGTCGCCGGTCCGTCAGGCCGTGCTCGGCGAGTGGCCCGACGGACAGGCCGGCGGCCCGGCACGCGGCCACCAGGCCGGGCAACGCGGCCAGCGCCGCCCGCCAGCACCCCGGTACCGCGTGCCGGTCGGTGTCGTGCAGCAGCACCGTGCCACCGCCCCGCAGGTCGGTCAGTACGGTCGCGGCGACGGACTCCGCGGTGGCGTGCGCCGTCCAGTCCCGGCCCCAGGCCGTCCACAGGACCGGGCGCAGTCCGGCACGGCGCGCGGCCAGCAGCCGGTCGCCGGTCAGGATGCCGTACGGGGGCCGGTACCACGTGGGTGCGGTTCCGGACACCTCCGCCACCGCGTGCGCGGCTCGTGCCACCCGCCGGGCCTCGCGCCGCGGAGCGGGCCACCAGGGACGGTCGTGCGTCCAGCCGTGGACCCCGAGTTCGTGGCCGCGCCGGACGATGTCGTGGCCCAGCCTCCGGTGGGCGAGCAGCTGCTCGCCCACCACGAAGAACGTGGCGCGGACCGCCAGTTCGTCGAGTACGGCCAAGAAGGCGGGGGTGGAGCGGGGGTCGGGTCCGTCGTCGAAGGTGAGCGCCACGTGGTGCGGGGTGCCGATGCCCGCCAGGGCCGGCAGCAGGGCGCGCCGCGGACCGGCGAGCCAGGTTCCGGCGGGCCCGAGGTGGGCGGCGGCGACGAGCGCGGGGACGGCGGCGACCGCCGCGGTGCGCAGCCGGTCTCCGCTCGCATGGTGCCGCGGCACGTCGTCTCCTTCCCGTCCGGGTGGCGCTCGCCCCGTTCAGCCGAACCGGGCCGCCAGCCGCCGGTACGTGGTGGGCGCCAGGGCGCGCACCACGGCGGGAACGCGGAGCCAGCCGGGCACGAACACCTCGTGCTGGTCGTGGCGTACGGCCTCGACGATCGCGGCGGCCACCCGTTCGGGCGGGACGGGACGCGGCCGGGTACGTGCGTAGGGCACCCCTCTGCGGGTGAAGAAGGGGGTGTCGACCACGCCCGGAACGACGTAGGTGGAGCGCACGCCGGTGCCGTGCAGTTCGTACCGCAACGCCTCGACGAAGGCGCCGAGGCCCGCTTTGGCCGCGGAGTACACCGCTTCCTCCCGTACCCCGACGCACCCCGCGACGGAGCCGATCAGCACCAGCCGGCCCTGCCGGCGCGCCACCATGTGGGGCAGGATCTGCCGGACCAGGTGCACCACCGACACCAGGTCCACCGTGAGCACCCGGTCCACCTCGTCGGCGGGCATGGAGGTGAACGGACCGGCCCAGCCCACGCCCGCGGCCGCGACGAGCAGATCGATGCCCTGCGCCTGTCCGAGGGCCCGGTGGGCCAGGTGCCGGACGCCGTCGGCGGCGGCCAGATCGCAGGGAATGGCGACGGCGGACGTCTCACGCGCCACCACGTCCAACCGGTCGCGGTCCCGCCCGGAGACCAGCAGTTCCCACCCTTCCGCGGCCAGTGCGCGGGCGACGGCCGCGCCGATCCCGGATGAGGCGCCCGTCACGAGCGCCAGGCCCGTCGTGGGTAAGGTGCCCGGCGCGAGGGTGGTCGGGGCCGGGTACGGATCCGCCGTCGCGCGTCCCAAGCTGACCTCCTTTTGAGTGGTGGACCCCGGCGCGGCAGCGGAGTCCGCGGCCTCCCGCGAGCGCGCCTTCCGTGCCCCGCCGCGCCTCGCGCATCCGTGTCGTCGCTGAAGGCAGCGACGTTCGAGGGGTAGCCGAAGCTCGCGATTTTCAAACCCGCCGGGTGCTCTGCCGAGCCGAGCACGACCGTCTCGCCGCCGGGCCGCCCCGTCCCTGCGCCTGCTCAGAGACGGCGGCCCACGCGGGCCGAACCCGGAGATCACCCGGGGAAGGAGGGTACGCACCGTACGCGTCCGCTCGTCCGTCGCCCGAAGCGACGCGGTGCCCGCGCGCCCGACGGCCCTGGCCCGCCGGCTCGCCCTGGCGCAATGGGTGAGCAGGACCATGAGCATCCGCTGACGGACCCGCCGGTGCACGCCTGCGGCCCGCTGCACCGGGCATCGGCACGTCACCCCGTCGGCCGTCCCGCGGGTCCCGCACCGACGCGAGTTCCTAGATCTCCGGGCTCAGTTCCTGCTCGGCCCAGACGATCTTGCCGCCGGTCGTGTAGCGGGTGCCTCGTCGGTGGGACAGCTGTGAGACGAGGAACAGGCCCCGGCCGCCCTCGTCGGTGGCCCGGGCGTGCCGCAGCCGTGGGACGGAGTCGTTGGCGTCGGAGACCTCGCAGACCAGCACGTGGTGCCGGATCAGACGCAGGGTGATGGGGCCCGTACCGTACCGGATCGCATTGGTCACCAGTTCGCTGACGATCAGTTCCGTGGTGGGCGCCAGATGGTCCAGCCCCCACTCGGTCAACCGGCCGACGGCCAGTGCTCGGGCATGGCCGACCACGGCCGGGTCGCGCGACAGCTCCCAGGAGGCGACCTGGTCGGTGCTGAGCGCGCGGGTCCGCGCGAGAAGCAGCGTCGCGTCGTCGGACGGCGCCCGGGACGACAGGGTGCCGACCACGGCCGTGGAGAGCTCCTCCAGCGCCAGGCCCGGCTGTGCCAGGACGGCACCGAGGCGGCGCATCCCGACGTCGATGTCCGCGTCCCGCCGCTCGATCAGCCCGTCGGTGTAGAAGGCGAGCACACAGCCCTCGGGCAGTTCCAGCTCCACGGCCTCGAAGGAGGCCCGGTCGACGCCGAGCGGCAGGCCGGACGGGAGGTCGGGGAAGGTGACCTCGCCCTCGGGCGAGATGATCGCGGGCGGTGGGTGCCCGGCCCGCGCCATCGTGCAGCGCCGGGTGACCGGGTCGTAGACGGCGTACAGGCAGGTCGCGCCCTCGACCGCGACGGGCCGGCCCAGGGCGTCCAGGTCCTCCTCGGTGAGGCGGGTGATCGTGTCGTCGAGCTGGGCCAGCAGCTCGTCCGGAGGCAGGTCCATGTTCGCGAGGGTGTGCACCGCCGTGCGGAGCCTGCCCATGGTGGCCGCGGCGTTGATGCCGTGCCCGACCACGTCGCCCACGACCAGGGCCACCCGGGCGCCGGACAGCGGGATGACGTCGAACCAGTCGCCTCCGACACCGTCCTCGGTGTCCGCGGGCAGATAGCGGGACGCCACCTCGACCGCGGGTCCGCCGTTCAGGCGGCGCGGCAGCAGATTGCGTTGCAGCGCGAAGGCCGCGGCGCGCTCACGGACGTAGCGGCGGGCGTTGTCCAGCGAGAGTGCGGCGCGGTTGACGATCTCCTCGGCGAACAGCAGATCGTCCGCTTCGAACGGCGCCGGATCGTCGGTGCGGACGAAGACGGCCACGCCCAGCACCTCCCCGCGCGCGTGGATCGGCACGATCATCAGCGAGTGCATGCCGTGCATGCGGATCTTCGCCGCCCGCTCCGGGTCCTGGTCGAGCCAGGTGCCGGGAGAGGTGTCCAGCACCGGCTCCAGGTGGGACCTGCCGGAGGTCAGGACATCGGTGAAGGGCGAGAAGGCGGGGACGAGGACTGGCTCCCCGCGTGGCCACAGGGACTCCGGGATCCCTTTGTGGATCGACGCCAGGCCCGCCCGCCGGAAGGCCGGTATTCGCCCGCCCATCGCGCCGAGCCGGGCGAGCAGTTCCTCGCCCAGTGGCACCGACTCCACCAGGTCTACGGTGACGTAGTCCGCGAAGCGCGGCACGGCGAAGTCGGCGAGTTCCTGGCCGGTGCGCATCACGTCCAGGGTGGTGCCGATCCGCGTGCTGGCCTCGCTGAGGGTGGCCAGCCGCTCCCGCGCCCGGTGGCGGTCCGTCACGTCCACGATCATGGCGCACAGGCCCACGGTGTCGCCGTCCGCGTCGTCGAGGCGGAAGAACGAGGTCGAGAACTCGTGCTCGCGGCGCGAGTCGTTCGCCACGACGAGCCGGTAGGCGTGGTCGACCCGCGGCATGCCGCTCTTGAGGACCTGCCGCATCACCGTCTCGACCGCCTCGGACTCGCCGCCCGGCAGCACCTC
Source organism: Streptomyces sp. NPDC056161 (assembly GCF_042268025.1). NCBI lineage: Bacteria > Bacillati > Actinomycetota > Actinomycetes > Kitasatosporales > Streptomycetaceae > Streptomyces > Streptomyces sp. NPDC056161. The sequence continues at coordinate 43,188 of NZ_JBHJUV010000037.1, read as the reverse complement.
CGTGAGGCGCCGGCCCAGCCGCTGTTCGCGGGTGATGCCGTCCTGGAGGGCCAGGGCGTCGTTCACCCAGGTGCAGCGCAGTTCGAGATCACGGACGGCGATGCCGACCGGCGCACGGGACAGGATCGAATCCAGTCCGAGACGGTTCACCGGCGCCGAGCCGACGGCGGGGATCCGGGTCGCGGACAGAAGCCAGCGGGACCTGCCGTCCCGCCCTGCCAGCGGAGCGGCATTCAGGTTCACGTCCAGTCGGGCGCCGGCGCGGTCGCGCAGCCCGACCAGGCCGTACCAGCCTCCCTCGGCCCGGCAGCGCTCCGCGAAGGCCCACGCCTTCACGCTGTCCTCGGTCGCCGCCAGCAGGTCCGCGGCGGCGCGGCCGACCACCTCGGCGGCGGAGAAACCGGTGAGCCGCTCGGCGGCCTGCGTCCAGCCGACCAGGGTTCCCTTCTCGTCGACCACCGCTATGGCGGCGCCCGTCGTCTGCCCGGCTGACTGCCCCGCTCCCTGCTCCGCTGCCCGAGTGGCGATCGGCATCATGTCCTCACCGGTGGGCACCGCGGCCGTCCCTTCTGCCGGACGCCGGGACAGCCGGGGCCGAGTGGCCCGCGTCGGCGATGCGATCGAGCCAGTCGGCCAGCAGCGCACCCTCGGACCGTGTCATGGCCATGGTGCCGTTGTCCCGCAGGGCCTCACGCAGGGCGACGGCGCGGCTCGCGACGTCCTTCGGCGCCCGGGGGTCGCGGTCGCCCACGCCCGTGATCGTTCCCAGCAGGCATTCACGAGCGACCGCCGGCAGTTCGAGGTCCCGCTCGGGCGGAGGGGTCGAGATGAGGGACAGCACGACTCCGAGGCTGTTGGTGTGCATGAGCTGGGTCGCGCGTTCCACGCTCACGCGGAGCCAGCCGGCGGCCGCCACCCGGGCGAGGTTCCGCCGCAGGATGGCGATGGTCTCCAGGCCCGCCGGGATGTCTCCCCGGTAGCGTCCCTCGCCGTACATCAGCACGTAGAAGCCCGGCCGGGAGAGGCCGAAGTCCACGTGCTGGTCCCAGCAGCGGCGCAGGTCGGCGATGGTGTCGTCGGTCTCCTCCAGGGTCTGCTTCTCGGCGAGGTACTGCTGGAACCCGAAGGCGGCGAGCGCGTCGAGCAGTCCTTCCTTGTCGCCGAACAGGCGGTAGAGCGTCGGTGGCTGCACCCCGGCAGCAGCACTCACCGCCCGCGTGGAGACCGCCGTACGGCCCTCACGGGTCAGCAGGTCCGCCGCGGCGCAGAGAATCCGCTCCCTCGTTCGCACAGCCCGATTCCGCATCTCGCCATATTACTGCCGTTATCAATCTTTATATCCCATTGATACGATCAGGCCACGGAATGTACCCGTTGAGGAGCGGAGCGACGGCCCTGACGGGCCTCCGGGCGGCGCGGAAACCGCTCGGGAGACCGGCACGCGGTGACTGCGTGTGACCGGCTTCGGAGGGTGCGCCGCCGCAGCGCGTCACACGGTCGCAGCGGCGCATGCCGCCGGGTGCGCGCCCGCGCCAGGAGCAGTCCCGCGACCCCGGTGCGGACGGGGTTTCCGCGCCGCCTGTTGGCGCCTCGGCTCCCGAGGATTCACCGGCCAGCCATTCGAACGCCGTTCCGTTGGTCGACGATCCAACCTCCATCACGGGGGTGCTGGTGTCGATGAACACGAACCGAGCCGATGAACCCGGCTTAGCAGAAGCCAAGTTGACGGTCCGAAGACCGAAGCGATCCTGGCCGGCGCCGCTGCGCCGGCCGCTGCCGCTCGCCCTGTCGATCGCCCTGGCGGTCCTCTTCACCTCCTGTTTCGTCGGGGTGCTGGCAGCCGGGCACGCGGCGCTGCCGTTCCGGCGGATCGTGACGATCGAGGCGAAGATGGCCTCCAAATCCGAGTTCTTCGAGGATCCCGAGGTCGAACGGCTGCTGCTCCGGCACGGCTTCCGTATGCACATCACCCGCATGGGATCGCGCGGGATCGCCACCCCGAGCTACGCGGGCTACGACGTCGTCTTCCCCTCCGGGCAGCCCGCCGCGGACCTGATCACCCGAAAACAAGCCCAGGCCGGCCACCCGGCCACCGCCTACGGGCCGTTCTCCAGCCCCATCGTGCTCGCCACCTACCGGGAGTACGCCGAGACCCTGGTGTCCGCCGGTGTCGCCGAGCCGCAGCCGGGCGGCACGGCGGACGAAGGGCCGCTCTACTACCGGCTCGACATGGACCGGTTCGTCGGCCTCGCACAGGCCGACGGCGGCAGGGGCATGCGGTGGGACAACATCGGGCTGAACCGGCACGGGCTGAGCAACGGGAACAAGGTGCTGGCACAGACCTCGGACATCTGCGAGTCCAACTCCGCGGGCACCTATCTGGGCCTCGTCGCGTTCGTGGAGAAGGGCAACGAAATCCCGAAGACCGAGGCGGAGGCCGACGAACTGGCCCGGCGGATCAAACCCGTGCTGATCGCCCAGGGAATGCCGTCGTTCGAGAAGAACCAGACGTACCTCTCGCCCGAGGGCAAGAGCATCGCTCCGATCGCCGTCATCTACGAGCACCAGTTCCTGGCGCATCAGATCCAGCACCAGGCCAAGGAGGGCACCGTGGACGGCGAGCGCGTGCTGCTCTACCCGTCCGCACGCTTCATCACCGAGCCCAAGCTCATCGCGCTGAGCGACGACGGGGACCGGCTCGGCGAGCTCGTGTCCGACGATGCGGAACTCCAGAGGCGGGCCATGGAACTGGGCTTCCGGCTGCGCGACACGGACAGCGGGTTCACGAGCGTCCAGTTGACGCAGTTCCTGGAGAGCCGGGACATTCCGGCGCCGGTCACCTCGGACGACGACACCCGAGCCGTGCTGCCGGAGCTCGGCCTGCTGGAGCGCATGATCGAGATCGTCGGCGAGTGCGACACCGGCGATCCGGCGGCCGACGGGCCCGGCGAACCCGGCGGTTCCGCGCCGACGGCCGAGGGCCCTCCGTGACATGACCGCCGACCGAGGACCTCGTATGAAAAGACGGCCACGGGCCGGCATCCTCGCCCTGTGCCTGGCCCTGGTCGCCCTGTGGAGCGCGCTCACGGCCTGCTCGGGCGGCAGGCAGCAGACGACCACGCTGAAGGTGCTGGCCAGTCCGGAACTCTCCGACATGCGGCCGATCCTCGGCGAACTCGAACGCGACACCGGCGTACGGCTCGACCTCGACTACCGGGCCGCGAACGACGCCGACGAACTGCTCCTCGGCGGACGCCACGGCTACGACCTGGCCTGGCTCTCCTCCGACCGCTATCTACGGCTGAAGCTCAAGCAGGCGGGCGGGGCCAGCACCGCCGCGCCGTTGAGCACGCCCGTCATGAGCTCGCCCGTGGTCGTCGGCCTGACGCCCGACGTCGCCCGGCGGCTGCGGCAGCAGGTGCCGGGCGGCCGGCTGTCCTGGGCGGACATCGCCGACGCCGCCGCCACCGGCAGGGTGCACTTCGGGATGGTCGACCCGCGGCACTTGGGCAGCGGGCTCGTCGCCCTCGTCGGGGTGGCCACCGCCGCCGCGGGCACCGGAGGCGCCCTGCGTCCCGAGGACGTCTCCTGCGACCGGCTGGGCGGCTTCCGCTCCGGGCAGACCCTCACCGCCGACACCTCACAGGAGTTGGTCGACGCCTTCGTGGCGGACGGGCGGAAGACCGACGCGCTGATCACCTACGAGTCCGAACTCCTCGCCCTGAACAAGTCCGGCCGGCTCGACCGGCCCCTTGAGATCGTCTACCCGACCGACGGCACCGTCCTGTCGGACCATCCGCTCCTCCTGCTGGACGACGGCCGCCGGGCCGCCTACGACCGGGTGGTGGACTGGCTGACCGGCGAAAGCCACCAGCAGGAGATCATGCGCCGGACGCTCCGGCGTCCGGTCAGTCCGTCGGTGCGCCGCGAGGCCGAACTGAGCGCCCCGCTGGGCAACGCCCTGTACTTCCCGGACGACCTCGCCGTCATCGAGAAACTCCTCACCGACTACGGCGACCCGGGGCGGCCGGGCGGCGATCAGGTCGTCTTCCTGCTGGACTTCTCCGGTTCGATGCGGGGCGCGCGGGCGGCGTCGCTGCGTGCCGCGTTCGCCGGTCTCAGCGGGGCGGACGCCACCCCGACGGGCAAGTTCGCCCGGTTCCACGAGGGCGAACGCCTGACCGTGGTGCGTTTCGGGGGCGGCGTCCTGGACGAGCGGACGGTCACCGTGCGGGGACCCACGGACCTCCGTGCCCTCGACGCCTTCATCGCCCGCGACGACTACGCCGAGGCCACCGCCGTGTGGTCCGCGCTCGACCACGGCTACCGAACGGCCGCGGACGCCCTGCGCGAAGCCCCACGGCAGGACGTGTCCATCGTGCTGATGACGGACGGCGAGAACAACACCGGTCTCACCTATGACGAGTTCGTACGCCGGTACCGGGCCCTGCCGCCCGAGGTCCGCCGGGTCCCCACCTATCCCGTGCACCTCGGCGAGGCCGACGCCGGGGAACTGGGGCAGGTGGCTGCCACAACCGGCGGGCGCACGGTGGACGCCGACGGCTCGTCCCTTTCCGAGGCGTTCAAGGAGATCCATGGCTGTGACTGACAGCGCCTGGTGGGGCGTGTGGTGGGTATGGATGGTCGCCTGGCTGGTGGCGGCGGCGGGCGTGCTGAGCCTGTGCGTCCTGCTCCTGCGGCTCGCGCACAGCAGGTTCAGCCGCCCCCGCAGGGTCCACCCGGGCCTGAAGATCTGCGTCTATCTGCACGAGCAGTCCGTCAAGAACCTCGATGAGCTGGGCAACTACACGGCGACCCTGGAGAAGGTGGTCGAGGAGACCCACAACGTCACGACCAGTTCCGGGCTCTGGACCAGGCTGACGCCCTTCGGCATGAAGGCGGACCGGGGAACGAGCCGGGAGACCTTCACGAGTTTCGTGCAGCGGCACACCCCGCTGTCGACGGTCGGCGTACTGCTGTCCGTGCTCGACCGCGAGGACGCCGTCGTCCACGTGGACCTGCGCTCCGGCTCGCTCGCCCTGAACCGCGCGCTCAGGCGCGAACTGGCCGCGGCCGGTGGCCGCATGCCGGAGGCGGACCGGCTGGCGCTCAGCGACATCCGGGAGTTCGTCTCGGTGCAGGGCCACTTCACCGCCCGCCCCGGGGCCGACGGCGGCTACGTCCTGCGCGCCCGGTACGGCGACGGAGCGGAGCCCTCGTACCTCCGGGTGCCGCTCTCGGCCGCGGGGCTGCAGATCGACTCGATGTACGAGGGCGAGTTCCAGGCCCTCGGCAAGACCGCCGCGTGGAACCCCGGGCAGCGGGAAGTGACCCTGGACGCGATCGCCATCTTCCGTTAGCGGAGATCGTGACCGCCGGCGCGGGGGCGAGCAAGGCCCGGCACGGGGGCCGGCTCCCGGGCGCGCAGCACGGCGAGGCCCGTGCGCGGCCGGGCCGGCCCCGGCCCGCGCTCCCCGGCCTCCGCTCCTCCGCCTCCGCTCCCCGGCCTGCGCCGGCGGGGCGGAGTAGCGTGGGAACGTGTCCGTCCGCGCCGTACGGCCGGGCCCCCGGCCACGGCCTGACGCCGAAGTCGAAGGGATACACCGCCATGGATGAGGATCGCGCGAACCGAGTGGTGGCGGCGTTGCGGGCCAGGAACGTGATGGCCCATCTCGTGGAGGCGGGTGTCTACGAGTTCGGGATCAGGGTCGTCCTGGACCAGGACATCGAGGCGCTCTGGGACGTGGACGGTGCGTCGGGGCTGGACGCGGAGATCGTCAGCGACGGCGTGCTCATCGGGTTCGTCCCCCATGTGCCCGGTTCGGAGAACTTCACCGAGCAGCAGATCGTGGACAGCATCGCCACCACGCGGTACTCGACGGAAGGGCTGCACCCGCCCCAGGACGGCCCGCCCCCGCCCGCTCCCCCGGGCCCTGCCCCCGCGGATCCCGGGTCGGCCGGTCCGCCGGCCGAAGCGTCCGCCCCCGAAGAACCCCTGCCCGCCACTCCACCCCCCGTCGCCCGGTACCAGCGCCGGGCGCACTGGATCCACCGCGGCAGGCGCTGAACCCGGCCGGTGCGCCCCGCGCCGACGGCCGCAGGCGCCGCGGCGGTGCGGCCGTCGGGTCAGCCCTCGCACGGAGTACGGGCTGACCCACGGAGAACTGAGGCTGACTTCCCCGACCGGGCGTCCCTGCGAGGGATCGTCGAGCACCACAGGGACGAGGCCCCGGCGCTCGTGTCGCCGGACCGCCGAGGATCAGGGACGGCGCGCCAGGAAGACGAATTCCTTTCCCGGCCGGTCGGGCGCGTCGCGCACTTCCTCCACCAGGTAGCCGTGTCCGACCAGGTCCCGCTCGATCTCCTCCCGTTCCCGGAAGCGCACTGTCGACTCCGACGTCAGCACCTGGCCGTCCTCGGCGAAACCGTACGCCGAGCGGAAGGTCACCAACGGAGGGCTCACCTCGGTCACCTGGATCCAGCTCTCGACGGTACCGACGCCCGCGATCCGCGTCACGCGTCGGGTCGCCTCGCGGGTCCACTCCTGCCAGGCGCGCCGGGCCGGATCGCGGGTCTCGAAGACCAGATGCCCGCCGGGCCGCAGCGCCTCGTGGGCTCCCCGCAGCGTCTCGTGCCAGGTCCGCGGATCCACGACGGCCTGGGCGACGTTCGCCGTCATCGTCGCGAGATCGACCCGCAGCGGCGGGAGGTCCGTCGCATCGCCGTGGATCCAGCGCACCCGCTCGCCGCCCGGCTTGGCCCGGGCCACGTCCAGGGAGGCCAGGGCCGGGTCGACACCGACGACCTCGATGCCGCGAGCAGCCAGGAGAAGGGCGAACACACCTGTTCCGCAGCCGATGTCCAGCACGCTGCGCGCCCCGGTCTCCTCCGCCAGCCGGACGTACGCCTGAAGATCGCTGCGGTCGGGGTCGAGCGGGTCGTAGAGCGCGGCGAGCCGTGGGTGTCCGAAGCAGTCGTCGACCATGCGCACGACCGTAGAGCGGCAGGGGCAGGGACGACCACCCGATTTCGCCGATGCCGCGGTGACTGCCTCGACTCCCCCATTCCCTTCATTTCATTTCGTACTAATTGGCGATATCTTGGTTTTGTAGTGGCCACACCGTTTCCGGCGACGGTCACACGGCGGTGGGGCTCGCCGTACCCGAACCGCGGCACACAGAGCCGCCGACAGTCCCTGCTCGTGAACTGATCCTGGCCCGTCGTCGGCCCGCGCGAGTAGGAGGCCACGGAATGAGAGGTCCACCGCTTTCCCGTCTCGCCTCGGTGGTGCCACAGCTGTTCGGGCGCCGTGGTGAGGTGTGCGATGACCAGGAGGACACCATGATGCCCATGGAACGTGCCCTGCAGTTGACGATCTTCATCGAGGAATGCGACACCTGGCACCACAAGCCGCTGTCCGCCGAGATCGTGGACCGTGCCCATGAGGCGGGGCTGGCCGGCGCGACGGTCCTCCGCGGGATCGAGGGGTTCGGCGCCTCATCGGTGATGCACGGCTTCCGGCTGCTGTCGATCAAGCAGGACGTTCCGCTGGTGATCGTGATCGTCGACGACGAGAAACGTGTGCGCGAGTTCCTGCCGGTCCTGCGCCGGCTGATCGAGGGCGGCCTGGTGATCGTCGAGAACGTCGACGTGCCGCACCGGGCGTCCCGCAATCCGGTGCAGGCGCGCGCCTGACGCCGGCTGTGCCGGGGCGGCGGCGGACGGTCGCTCGCCGCCGTGTCGCGGGGGAACCGGCGCAGATCACGTGGCCGCGGTCTCCCGGCCCTGGTAGTGGACGACCTCGACCTCCTGCAGGGTGATCAGACCGCTGATGGGCAGGTCCTCCAGCTCGGCCATGAACGCTCGGACGCGGTCCGCCTCGTCGATGATGACGATCGCCGTGGGCAGGTCGTCGGCCATGGACAGCAGGCGGGTCGTGTGCACGACCGATGTCGCCCCGAAGCCCTCGGCGCCGCGGAAGACCGTCGCCCCGGCCATCCCGAAGGCGTGGGCGCGGTGCACGATCTCCGTGAACAGGGGCTTGTGGTGCCAGGTGTCGGTGTCGTCGACGACGATGGTCAGGCGCAGCGCCCTTCCTTGGAGTGTCATGATCGCGGTCCTCTCGTCACCCGGATGCGGCGCGCACCGCCCGGCCGCTCCGCGACACCCGGTGCGACCGGTGTGGCGGCCCCCGCACGGGCGGGAGGGTCGTGCGGCGGCCGAGAACACCGCCCCGGGGCCGGGCGGCGTTCCGGATCAGGCCGTTTCGGACATATCCCAACCCTAATCCCTGAGCCGACCGGTGCCAGCAGGTGCCAGCAGGTGCCAGCAGGTGCGCGGACGACGGGACAGCGGACGCCGGTCACCCCGCGGTCACTGCCCGGCCGGCCCCGCCGCCCTCCTCCCCCGGGCCGGGAATGCTCTCCTGTCACCCGAACTGCCCTGGCTGGTAGTCACCCCCGACCTGTCGGGTGATGACATTCAGCCGGTTGAAGGCGTTGATGACGGCGATCTGCGCGACGAGGGCGGCGAGTTGTTCGTCGTCGTAGTGCTCGGCCGCGTTCGACCATGCCTCGTCGGTGACCCCACCGCCGTCGGCGAGGCGCGTGCCCTGCTCGGTGAGTTCCAGCGCGGCCCGCTCCGCGTCGGTGAAGACCGTCGCCTCCCGCCAGGTCGCGACCAGGTTGAGCCGTACCGCCGTCTCCCCCGCGAGCGCGGCCTCCTTGGTGTGCATGTCGAGGCAGCCGGCGCAGCCGTTGAGCTGGCTGGCCCGGATCTTCACCAGCTCCCGGGTCGCCGCCGGTACTCCCGACTCGTCCAGGACCCGGTCCGCGGAGACGAGGTGTCTGCCGAACTTCGGTGCCAGTGCGGTCCCCTGGAGGTCGATCCGAGATTGCATGAAACTCTCCTTCGCCGTCGGTGTGCTTCCACCTCCTTCGACGAGGGGGCCGTCCGGTACGTAACATCGGGCCCGGCCGGCGACGGCGGCGCGGGGAGTGCCGACGTGCCCGGCCGGTCAGCGGCGCGGGCGGCACGCGGCCCGGTCGGCCGGTGCGGGAAGGCCCATGGCCGCGAGTCGTTCCGGGTCGCTCACGGACAGGATGCCGACGATCCGGCCTGCGGCGACGGTGCACGCCATCACGCCCAGCAGCTTGCCGTTGCGGCCCCACACCACGATGCCGGGCTCGCCGTCGACCAGGACGGAGCGTGCGGTCACCGCGGCGCGCACCCCGCGCTGGGCCCGTTCGGCCACCTCGGCCGCCCCGGTCCTGACGACCAGGCCACGCGCGGTGTGGGAACGCCAGGTCACCTCCGGGTCGAGCGCTCGCAGCAGCCCTTCGAAGTCACCGCCTCGGGCAGCGGCGAGAAACGCGTCGACCACGGCGCGCTGCCGCCGCCGTTCGTCGGCCGGGCGCGGCGTGCCCCGCACCTTCCTGCGGGCCCGGCTGGTGAGCATCTTGGCTGCGTCGGTGGACCTGCCGATGATCCGGCCGATCTCGTCGAACGGCACCGCGAACATGTCGTGCAGGACGAACGCCAGCCGCTCGGTGGGGCGGAGGGTGTCGAGCACCACCAGCAGGGCCAGCCCCACCGATTCGGCCAGCAGCGCGTCCTCCACGGGTGCCGCGTCGGCGTCCTCGGTGAGGACGAACTCAGGCAGCCGGTCCTCGTACGACACCTCGGGCCGGGTCTTGCGGGAGCGCAGCGCGTCGATACAGATCCGGCCGACGACGGTGGTCAGCCAGCCGGTGAGGTTGCCGATCGCGTCCGCGTCCTGGCGGGCCAGCCGCAGCCATGCCTCCTGTACCGCGTCCTCGGCGTCCGCCCGCGATCCGAGCATCCGGTGGGCCACCGCCACCAGGCGCCCGCGCTGCTGCTCGAAGGCTTCGGCCAGCACGTCCTGCGGCCCTGCTCCCGACATGTCGTCGCCTTCCTCGAAGGAATTCCGTCATGGGTCACGACGAGCCCGGAGGGACCGAGGTAACCGTCGGACGCACAGCCGGACGTACAGCCGGACGTACGGCGGTGAGCCGCGTCCGGTGCGGCGGCCCTCACCGTGTTACGGATCCACGCATCGGGCACCCAGCCGTGTTACAACCGGGTGACCTGCGTAAATGCTGTGTTCCCAAACCCCGTGAGGGCTTGTTGGCCGGTTCTGGTCCATGCCTAAGCTCCCCTCCATCTTCAGATGGTCGGACCAACCGGCCAACGGCAGGGGGTGTCCAGTGGACGCGTTCGATGCGTTCGTACGCCGGTCGATGAGCGTGAGCACGGAGATCGTGGCGCACATCGAGATGCTGATCAGCAGGGGGTCCCTGGCGCCGGGGACGAAGCTTCCGCCGGAGCGCGAGCTGGCCCAGGCGCTCAAGGTGTCCCGGGGCTCGCTCCGTGAGGCGATGCACGAGCTGGAGGCCAAGCGGGTCGTCGAGCGCAAGCCGGGCCGGGGCACCGTGGTGCTGGAGGCGCCGTCGCACGCCCAGTCGCTGTACGAGGAGATGTCGGAGTCCGACCGCACCCTGCGCGACGTGGCGGAGCTGCGCGAGACGATCGAGCCGAAGTTCGCCCAGCTGGCCGCCGAACGCGCGACCAGGGCCACGCTGTACGCCCTTGAGCAGGTGCTGGAGCAGACCAGCCGGGACGTTCCGCCGGACGAGTCGATCAAGGCCGACATCAGCTTCCACATGCTGCTCGCGCAGGCCTCGCAGAACCCGCTGATGGTGGCGCTGAACTCGTTGGCCAACACCTGGACCTCGTCGGTCCGCGCCTTCTCCCACACGACCGCCGAGGCCCGCAGGTCCTCGCACAACGGCCACGTGCTCATCTTCACCGCGGTCCGGGACGGCGACGGCGCCGCGGCCCGGGACGCGATGCTCGCCCATCTCGCCGACGTCGCGAACCTGACGAGGGACGAATACCCCTCGTTCTGAACACCCCACGTCCTGACCGGCTCCCCGCACGCAGACCGGCTCCCTGCCTGATCGATCCGCGAAGAGAGAACTCCATGCGTCCTCAGTTCACCCTCCGCCGCCCGCCCCGGGCGGCCACGGCCGGCGCCGCCGTCGCGCTCGTCGTCCTCACCGCGTCGGCCTGCGGCAGCGGCGGCGGCGCGGTCTCCGCCGCCGGCCAGGGGACCGGCTTCAAGGTCGTCCTGCCCTGGTACGCCGACCCCGAGGGCGGCGGGTTCTTCGCGGCGCAGTCGGAAGGGCTCTACAAGAACCGCGGCCTCGACGTCACCCTGCAGTCCGGCGGCCCCCAGGTGTCGGCCACCCAACTGGTCGCGGCCGGCCGGGCCCAGGTCGGCTTCACCGATGCCGCCGGCCTCGTCCAGGCCCGCGAGCAGGGCATTCCCGTCGTGGCGATCGGGGCGCTCTACCAGGACAACCCGGTGGGCGTGATGGTGCACGCCGACACCGGCATCACCTCGTTCGCCGGAATGCGCGACAAGACCTGGGTGGTGCAGACGGGGCAGCTCGGCCCGGAGTGGGTGCGGAAGACGACCGGTATCGGCTTCAGGACACAGACGTACCAGGGTTCCATCGCCACCTTCCTCAAGGATGACGGGCTGGTGCAGCAGGGATGGCCCACCAACGAGGCGTACCAGGCCCAGCGAGCCGGTGTGAAGGTGAACTTCGTGCCGTTCTCGGCCTCCGGGTTCAACCCCTACAACGATGTCTTCTTCACCTCCGAGTCCTATCTGAAGAGTCACCGCAAGGAGCTGACCGACTTCCTGGCCGCGAGCATGCGGGGCTGGAAGGACTACATGGGCGACGTGGCGGTGGCCAAGAAGGCCAACACCGCGATCCTGAAGGCGAACGGGCAGCAGACCTCGCAGAGCGTCTGGTACGCCTGGGACAAGCAGCGCGCGTACGTGGTCGCCGACGAGGGCAAGCAGCGGCTCGGCGCCATGACCGAACAGCGCTGGGCCACCTTCGTCGACCAGATGCGCCGGCTCGGCCGGCTCAAGAGCACCCCGGACACCAAGGACCTGTACGACGCCTCGCTGCTGCCCAAGGTGCCCGCGCCCGCCTCCCTGCCGGCCGCCCCGTCCGGCTCCTACTGACCTGCCGGGCCGACCCGATGGCACCTCGGAAGGAGTGACGTCATGAGCACAATCCCAGTCGACCGTCCGGTGGTCGACGTCGATCCGCTGGTCTCGTTCGACGGCGCGGACAAGGTGTACAGCAGCGGATTCCGGGCCCTCGCGCCGATCGAACTCCGGCTGCCGCGGGCGGAGATCACGGTCCTGGTCGGACCGTCCGGGTGCGGCAAGACCACCCTGCTGCGGATGGCCGCCGGCCTGACCACTCCGACCCACGGCACGGTGGTCCGCCGCACCGAGCGGATGTCGTACGTGTTCCAGGACCCGACGCTGCTGGCCTGGCGGTCGATCAGGGCCAATGTCGAACTGGTCGCCAAGTTGCAGGGGGTTGCCCGGCAGGAGCGACGGGAGCGGGCGCGGAAAGCCATCGAGCTGGTGGGCCTGGCGGGCTTCGAGAAGTCGTATCCGCGGGAGCTGTCCGGCGGGATGCGGATGCGGACCTCGCTCGCCCGGTCGCTGACGAGCGAGCCCGAACTGCTGCTGATGGACGAGCCGTTCGCCGCCCTGGACGAGTTCAACCGGGAGAAGATGGGCACCGAGCTGATCAACCTCTGGCGCAACCGCCGAGTGACGGTCATGTTCGTCACCCACTCGATCGCCGAGGCGGTCAGGCTCGGACATCAGATCGCCGTCCTGGGGACCGGCCCGGGGCATCTGGTACGGCTGCTGCGCTCGCCGAGCCCGCCCGCAGCACAGCCGTCCGCAGAACGTGACGACGCGGCGCTGGCACACCTGCGCGCCGACATCTCGACGATGCTGGGAGGTGGCGGGATTTGACCACGACACAGGTGACCGAGAGTCCTGAGGTGTCGACCCGGGCGCCGGGCGGGACTGTCCGCCGACGCCGGACGCTGCGTCCGAGCGTCGTGCTGCCACCGCTCGGGGCCTTCGCGGTCGGCGTGGCCGGGTGGCAGCTGGTCATCACCCTCTTCGGCATACCCGGCTACATGGTTCCGTCGCCGGCGACCATGGTGCGCACCCTCGCCGACGAGTCCGGCACGCTCGGACAGCCCACCTGGGTGACCCTGCGCGAATCCCTGGCCGGCTTCGCCATCGCCGCCGGAGCTGGTGTGCTGTTCGCGCTGCTGATGGCCCGCTGGCAGCTCATGGAGCGCAGCCTGTATCCGTACCTGATCCTGTTGCAGACCATCCCGATCGTGGCCGTCGCGCCCTTGTTCGTGGTCTGGCTCGGCCCCGGCATGGCGACGAACACACTGGTGGCCGCCATGATCGCGCTGTTTCCTGTGGCCGCCAACACGCTCCAGGGCCTGAAGTCCACCGACCGCAACCTGGTGCAGCTCTACACCATGGCCGGTGCGTCGCCCCGCGTGCGGCTGCTGTGCCTGCGGCTGCCCGGAGCGCTGCCGTCCGTCCTGACCGGTCTGCGGGTGGCGGCCGGCGCCTCGGTGATCGGGGCGATCGTCGGCGAGTTCGTCGCCGGGGTGGGCGGCGGGGCCGGCGGACTGGGCTACGTGATCACGGAGAGCGCTGTGCAACTGCGCACACCCGAACTGTTCCTCGCGGTGATCGCCGCCAGCATCGTTTCCCTGCTGCTGTTCGCCGTGGTGGTACTGGTCGAGCGGCGGCTGCTCGGCCAGTGGCACGAGTCGGCGCTGCCGACCGAGGAATGACCGCCGTCGGCGTCCTGGACCTGGATCTGGAGAGAAGATGACCACCGCACAACAAGGCTTCCTGTGGGCCGAGCAGACCACCGAGGACATCGCGGACCTCGCCGGGGACAGCGCGGTCGCCGTCCAGCCGATCGGCGCCGTGGAGCAGCACGGACCGCATCTGCCGCTGGTGACGGACGCGCTGATCGCCGAGTGCTTCGCCCGCGGGGCCGTGCGCGGCCTCGGTGCCGGGGCCGGCGTGTGGGTGCTGCCGACCCTGTCCTACGGCAAGTCCACCGAGCACCTCGGCCGGGCCGGCACGATCGCGCTGTCGACCGCGACCCTTCAGGCGGTGTGCATGGACCTCGGGGCGTCACTCGCCGCCAGCGGGGTGCGCAAGCTGGTGTTCGTCAACGGGCACGGCGGTCAGCCGAGCCTCCTGGACGTGGTCGCCCGCGACATCCGCCACGCGTACGGCCTTCAGGTGTTCTCCGTCATGCCCGCCAGGTTCCCGCTGCCGGACGGGGTCACCGACCCGGACCCGTTCGGGATCCACGGCGGGTTCGTCGAGACGTCGCTGATGCTGGCCCTCGCGCCGCATCTGGTGCGCCTGGACGAAGCCGTGGCGGACGGGCTGGAACTGGGCGAGCTGTACCGCGCGCGGCGGCATCTGACGTTGGAGGGGGTGGTGCCCACCGCCTGGCTGATCGACGACGTCTCGGCGTCCGGGGTGGTCGGCGATCCGGCCGGCGCCTCGGCCGGGACCGGCGAGCGGCTGGTGGCGGACTGGACCGCCCGGCTCGCCGAGGCGCTCACCGAGGTGCGGGCGTTCTCCTTTCCCCCGTTTCCCCCGGTCCGCCGCCGGGAAGGCGCGGCACGGTGACGGCGGCGCAACCACGCGGCCCGGCAGCGCCACGCGGCACGGCAGCGTCACGCGGCACGGCGCCGACGGCACGGTCCCACGGCACGGTGCCGGTGGCGCGCTCCTCCGGCTGGGCGACGGCCGCGGACACCGACGCCGCCCTGACCGTGCGGAACGCGCTGTTCCTCACCCTGGCCGACGGGCAGGAGCCGTTCGACGGCTGGATGAACGTCGGCGCCGACGGCCGGATCACCGGCATCGGCCCCGGAGAACCCCCGGTACTCGGCGCCCGGGTGCTCGATGCCCGGGGACGGATCGTCGCGCCCGGCTTCGTCTCCGCGCACAGTCACCTCCACACCACCGGCCTGCGCGGCCTGGCCGCGGGCGAGACGCTGTATCCGTGGGTGCGCGCCAACAACCAGGTCCTGCTCGGCGCCGGCGCCGAGGACCTGTACTGGTTCACCCTGCACGGCTGCCTGGACTTCCTCGGCAACGGAATCACCTCGGCCTTCAATTTCACCCAGAACCGCGTGCTGTGGCTCTACGACGAGCGGACCGGCCGCGATGAGGCGGCCGAGGTGCGCTCCGAGGAGTTCCTGACCCGGCAGTTCGACGCGGCGGCCGACTCGGGCCTGCGTGTGCTGACGGCCGTCCGCCTGGACGACGAGGCGTTCGGCCGGACCGAGGCCCTGGACAACTTCGACCGGATGGCCGCGGCGGTACGGGAGCGGACACCGGCCCACGCGCACCTGGGCGTCTCGGTGTACGGGTCGGTGCAGTGGGCCGGCGCCCCCGGCACGGCGGAGCTGGAGGCCGAGGTGATGGACCGGCACGGGATCATCAACCAGGCGCACTTCGTGGAGAGCGCCGACAACCTCGCCGCGCAGCAGGGGAAGTACGACTGGTACCGCCGGGCCGGTGCCTTGGGGCCCCGGATGATCTTCGGGCACTTCGTGCACCCCACCGACGAGATGGTCGACAGCGTGGCGGAGACCGGCTGCGCGGTGGTCTGGCAGCCCACGTCCAACGGGCGCCTCGGATCGGGCGTGGCCGATGTCGCCCGCTACCGCGCGCGGGGCATCCGGGTCGGCATGGGCCTGGACGACCAGTCCTGCACGGACGTGTCGGACCCGTTCCAGAACATGCGGATCGGCATGTACGCGCTGCGGGCGCGGTACACACAGGCGTCCGTGATGATGCCGCGGGAGGTGCTGCGCATGCACACCCTCGGCTCGGCCGAGGTGCTGGGCGTCGCCGACCGGGTCGGCAGTCTGGAGGTCGGCAAGTTCGCCGACTTCCTCGTCGTCGACCCGGCGCGGCCGGACACCGGTCCGGTGTGGGACGCCCACGCCACCTACGTCCTCGCCTGCGGGCCGCGCAACCTCAAGGAGGTCTATGTCGGCGGGCGGCGCGTCAGTGCCGAGGGGCACTCCTCGCACCCCCACGCGCAGGCGGTCACCCCGCAGTTGCACGCCCGGATCGCGGCCGCGGCACGCAGCCGCGGCCTGCCGGTCCCGCGCACCGTCCCCGCCGCGGCGGACGGGCACACCCCCCTGAACCTGGAGAGCCGATGACCACCCGCACCCGCCGGCACCTGCCCGCCACCGTGTCGACGACCCTGTGGGGCCGGCTGCCCTGCGCCGAGGACGCACCGGTTCTCTCGGTGGAACCGGGCGAGCAGTTCAGCGTCGACACGGTCAGCCACGAAGGCGTCCTGGAGGACCAGGGCCGCGACCCGGTGGCGTTCTTCGGCGGGTACGGAGTCGCGCCCGGGGACGTCCTGCCGGACGCCGTCGCCATCGCGAAGGACGGGCTGCACACCCCGGCCGACGGGCCGCACATCGTCACCGGCCCCGTGGAGGTGCGGGGCGCGGCCGTCGGCGACTACCTCGCGGTGCGGGTGGACGAGCTGGTGCCGCGCACCAACTACGGAGTGATCTCCAGCCGGCACGGCAGAGGGCTGCTCCCCGGCCGCTTCCCGGTCGGTGCCGCTGCGGCCAGCGTCTTCTGCGAAGTGCTCGGCACGGGCCCGGACCACTCCGTCGCCCGCGCCACGCTACCGCTGACGGCCACCGCAACGGAGCGGGTGGTGCGCTTCCCCCTCGCGCCGTTCCTCGGGGTGATGGGGGTGGCGACGCCCGGCTCCGCCCGGCTGCACTCCACCCCTCCCGGCGAGCACGGCGGCAACCTCGACATCTCCCTCCTGCGCGAGGGCAGCACCCTCTACCTGCCGGTCCAGACACCGGGTGCGGGCTTCTACGTGGGCGACCCGCACTTCGCGCAGGGCAACGGGGAGATCGCGCTGACAGCCCTGGAGGCGCCGCTGCGCGCCTCGTTGACCGTCGATCTGGTGCCCCGCGCGCGGGCCGCGGAGCTGTTCGGCGACGCCCGCGGCCCGGTGGTACGGACCGCGGAGCACCTGGTGCCGACCGGCCTGGACGTCGACCTCGACCAGGCCGTCGCCAAGTGCGCCGACAACGCCCTGGCTCTGCTCAAGGCGTCCTTCGGGATGGACCCCGAGCTGGCCTACGCCTATCTCAGCGCCGCGACCGACTTCGACATCTCCCAGGTCGTCGACGAGGTCAAGGGCGTTCACGCTCGGATCAGACTCTCCGATTTCGGCCTCGTGGAAGGAGCGGCATGGTGACCTCGGACCACCAGGACTGCACGGTGATCGCCCCGGAGGGCACGCCGACCGGTCTGCTGGACGCGTTCTGGCGCTACGACCGGGCGCTGCTGGCCGACGACCGGTCCACGCTCGACGCGTTGTTCATGCCCGGCCCGCACACGCTGCGCGGGGACGGCCGGGGGGTGCTCGTCGGGCACGAGGCCATCTCCGGATTCCGGGCCGCCCGGGGCCGCGTGCCCACCCGCCGGGTCGTCGAACTGCACGTACGACCGCTGGGCGGTGACGCGGCCCTGCTGGTGGCACGCACCCGGGACAGGCAGGCGGACGGGTTGCAGACACAGGTGTGGCAGCGCACCGCACCGGGTGGCTGGCGGGTGTCGGCCGCACACGTCACCCTGCCCGTGCCGCCCTCCGGCGCCGGGGCATCGCCTCCCCCCGCCGAGGCGTCGCCCTCCCCCGCCGGGACGCCGGCCACCTCCGTCGCCTTCGACCGGTCGATCTGGCGAGTCGTGGGCGATCCGCTGGTCGCCGCGACGTCCCCGGGCCCGCTGGACGGCCTCGGCATCGCGGTCAAGGACCTGTTCGCGGTGGCCGGGCAGCCCATCGGGGCCGGGGTCGCGGCCTGGCTGGCCGAGCAGCGCCCGCAGACCCGCACGGCGCCGGCGCCGACGGCGCTGCTCGACGCGGGCGCGCACATCGTCGGCATCGCCCGCACGGACGAGTTCGCCTACAGCCTGGCGGGGGCCAACGCCCACTACGGGACGCCACCGAACCCGGCCGCGCCCGACCGCGTCAGCGGCGGCTCGACCAGCGGGGCCGCCAGCGCGGTGGCACTGGGACAGGCCGCCGTGGGACTCGGCACCGACACCGCGGGATCGATCCGCGTGCCCGCCTCCTACCAGGGCCTGGTGGGGCTGCGCAGCACGCACGGTGCGATCGGCACCGACGGCCTGCTGCCGCTCGCCCGGTCCTTCGACGCCGTCGGCTGGCTCACCCGGGACGTGCCCACCTCGATGGCGGTGGCGCGGGTGCTGCTCGGCGGTTGTGGTGGCGGGGCGCCCGCCGAACGCACCGTCCGGCTGCCGACCGTGGAGGCCCTGGCCGCGCCCCAGGTGGCCGAGGCGTTCTCCGCGACCGTCGAGCGGGCCGCCGCCGCGGGCCTGCTCCCGCCGGTGCGGGACGTCGACCTGCCGCGTGAACTCCTGGAGGACTGGTTCAAGGCGTTCCGTACGGTGCAGGCCCGACAGGCGTGGCAGGCCCACGGCGACTGGCTGACCGCCCACCCCGGCGCGTTGGGGCCCGACGTGGCCGGCCGGTTCGCCCAGGCGTCCCAGGTGGGCGAGGACGAGGCGGCGCGGGCCCGGTCGGTGGCGGCCGGGGCTGCCGCACGGCTCGGCGAGTGGCTGTCCGGCGCCGTCCTGGCCCTTCCGACCGCGCCCGGCCCCGCGCCGTCGCGGACCGAGGACCCGCGGCGGATCGAGGCCGAACGGGCGGCGATCCTGCGGATGACGTGCCTCGCCGGGCTGGCCGGGGCGCCGGCGGTGTCCCTGCCCCTGCTGCGCTCCGCCGAGGGGCTGCCGGTCGGGCTGTGCCTGCTCGGCGCGCCCGGCACCGACCTCGGTCTGCTCGCCCTCGCCGCCGGCCTGGAGACGTCCGGATGAGCGCCCATGTCACGCCAGGCGGCACCGGCCCGGCGGCCGGGCCGGGCGGATCCGGTGCGAGCGCCGCGCCCGACGCACCCGAAGCGGCCGGCCGGTACGCGCCGCTGCGGCACCGCAACCGCTGGCGGTTCACCGGCACGCTGGTCGATCTGCACCGGCCGGCGCAGCCGGTCCGGACGGCGACGCTGCGGGCCGAACCCTCACCGGTCGTCTTCGATCCGTCGCGCACGGCGCTGATCGCGGTGGATCTCCAGAACGACTTCTGCTCGCCCGGCGGCTGGCTGGCCGGTGTCGGTGTGGACGTGTCGGTCCTTCGGCCCGCGGTCGAACTCAGCGCGCGGGCCGTGGCCGCGGCCCGCGCCGCCGACGTACCGGTGGTATGGCTGAACTGGGGCAACCGCCGGGACCAGGCGAACATCCCGCCCGGTGTGGCGCACGTCTACGACCCGACGGGCATCGGCGCCGGCATCGGCTCCCGGCGATCCGCAACCGGCTCCCGGGTGCTGACCGAGGGCAGTTGGGGCGCCGACCTGGTGGACGGGCTGGTGGCGGAGCCCGGCGACATCCGTGTGGACAAGTACCGGATGAGCGGCTTCTGGGACACCCCGCTGGACAGCATCCTGCGCAATCTGCGCGTCGACACGCTGGTGTTCGCGGGAGTCAACTCCGATCAGTGCGTCTACGCCACCCTCGTCGACGCCGCCTGCCTCGGCTACGACGTCGTCCTGCTGACCGACGCGTCCGCCACCACCTCGCCCGCGTACTGCCACGACGCCACCGTCTACAACACCCGTCAGTGTTTCGGTTTCACCACGTCGACCCCCGACCTGGTCGAGGCCCTTTCCGCCCCCCAGGAGGACACTCCGTGAGCACCCCGCCCGTCCTGCGCCGTCTCGACGACGTCGTCCCGCGCCTCATCTCACCAAAGGACACCGTCCGGCTCGCCTGTCTGGCCGGCCCGGCGGACGGCTCGCCGACGAGCGTGTTCTACGAGGTGTGGGAGCCCGGCGGCGCCCAGCCGGACAACTCCCACCCCGGTTCGACGGAGATCTTCGTGGTCCTCGGCGGTCACGGCCTCGCGCACAGCGACGAGCACTCCGTACCGATCGGTCCCGGAGACGTCCTCGTCCTGCCTCCGGGCTCGGTGCACCGCATCGAGAACACCTCGGCCACCGAGCGCCTGTACACCGTCACGGTCATGGCGGAGGACGGCGGCGCGCTGCCGGGCGGCTTCGCCGCTCTGGTGGCGGCGGGGACGCCGACCGGCTGGGACGGCACGGACCAGTCCGTGCTGCGCCGCGGCTGAGCACACTGCGCCGCCGGACTCCCGTCGTGCCCGGTCTGCCCGGCACCGGACTCAGACGCCGAGGACGCCGTTGCTGAAATGCGCCAGTTGGGCCCGCAGTCTGTCACGCGGCACCCCTCCCTTCCCGGCGAGGTGCTCGACGAGGTCGGCGCGGGTGGCGGCGAGCAGCGCGTGGGCGGTGAAGTCGCCGTGGGCGAGGCCGGGGATCTGTTCCAGCACGGATCGCAGGAGGCCGTGCCACCACTCGTAGTGTTCCGCCTGGTACGGGCTGCCGGTCCCGCTCTCCTCCAGGGCGAGCGCGAGGGGGCGGTTGTCGAGTTTGAAGCACAGGAGCGCGTCGAGCAGGGCGGGTACGCGCTCGGCCGGCGGGGTCGCGGGCCCGAGCGGGGGCGGCCCCGACTCCACGGCCTCCCGCACCGGCGTGAGCCGCGCCTCGTACAGCGCGCGGAGCAGCCCGGTGCGGTCGCCGAACGCGCGGAAGAGAGTCCCCTTGCCGACGCCGGCCGAGGCCGCGATGTCGGCCATCGTGACGTCTTCGGGGCTCCCGGAGCGGGCGAAGAGGGCATCGGCTGCCGCGAGGACGGCCTCACGGTTGCGGGCGGCGTCCTTGCGGGGCTTGCGTTCAGGCACCCGGTTCCTCCATTTGCAAAGCGGACCCGTGGTCCGTATCGTCGAATCGGACCCAGGGTCCGGATTCTACGAGAGGAAGCACACCCATGTCCGCATCGACCTCCCCGGCGGATCTGTACCGCCACAGCCTTCAGCTGCTGCTGGACAAGGACGTCCCCGCATGGGTCGGCCTGTGGGCCGACGACGGCGTGATGGAGTTCCCCTTCGCCCCCGCGGGCTGGCCGGCCCGGCTGGAGGGCAAGGAGGCCGTGGCCGCGTACATGCGCCACTACCCCGACCACATCGATCTGCACGACTTCCCCGAGCTGCGGATCCACCGGACCACCGAGCCGGACACCATCGTGGCCGAGATGCGCGGCACCGGCCTCCTGGTGGAGTCGGGCCGCCCGTACGACATGACCTACATCGCGGTCGTCACCGTCCGGGACGGACGCTTCACGTCGTACCGCGACTACTGGAACCCGCTCACCGTCCTCGAACCGGGCGTCGACTTCACCGGGAGCAGCCGATGACGGCCACCGGCACCACCTTGGTCATCGGCGCCACCGGCACCACGGGAGGCCGCACCGCCGCGCGGCTGACGGCGGCCGGTCACCGGGTCAGGGCCGCGAGCCGACGCGCGAGCCCGGTCCCCGGCGCGGAACCGGTCCGCTTCGACTGGTACGAGCCCGCCACCCACGCCGCCGCCCTGGACGGAACCGACCGCGTCTACCTCGTACCTCCCCTCGGGGACGCCGACCCGGCGGCCGTGATGCTGCCGTTCCTCCGGCGGGCGCGGGCCGCCGGGGTGCGCCGTGCGGTGCTCCTCAGCGCCTCGGCCGTCCCCGCGGGCGGCCCGGCGGTGGGCCTGGTCCACCAGGCCCTGCCGGGACTCTTCGACGAGTGGGCGGTGCTGCGGCCCTCCTGGTTCATGCAGAACTTCACCGGCAGCCACGCCCATGCGCTGAGCATCCGGGCGGACGGCACCATCTGGACCGCCACCGGGGACGGCCGTGTCGGCTTCGTCGACGCCGAGGACATCGCGGCGGTCGCCGCCCACGCCCTGACCGACGAGCACGTCCCCGGCACCGACCTCGTCCTCACCGGTCCGCAGGCCCTCAGCCACGACGACATCGCCGCGGCCCTCACCGAGGTCACCGGGCGGCGGGTGGTCCACCGCCGGCTGTCCCACGACCGGATGCGCGACCGTCTGGCGGCGCACGTGCCGATGGACTTCGCCGTCCTGCTGGCGGACATGGACCTGGCCATCGCCGAAGGTTCCGAGGACCGCGTCACCGACACCGTGCGGCGCGTCACCGGACGTCCCGCCCGCAGCTTCCGCACGCACCTCGAACAGGAACAGGGCCTGCGGGCCGGTTCCGGACCCTCCGGTGGGACGCCGACCGCCTGAGCACCGACGCCTGCCGCCGCGAGCGGGTCTGACACGGAAATCCGTTTCCGGCGGTGCCCCGATGCCTCTACGGTGGCGCGGTGACGACTCAGGTGATCATTCTCAACGGTGGTTCCAGCTCGGGGAAATCCGGAATCGTCCGGTGTCTCCAGGCGGTCCTGCCGGGCCCGTGGCTGGCCCTCGGGACGGACACCCTGGTCGACGCGATGCCGGCGTCCATGCAGGCGTCGGACGGCGGAATCGGGTTCGCCCCGGACGGAGAGGTGAGCGTCGGGCCGGAGTTCCGCGCCCTGGAAGCGGCGTGGATCGAGGGGGTCGTCGCGATGGCCCGCGCGGGCGCGCGGGTCGTCGTCGACGAGGTCTTCCTCGGCGGCGCCGACTCCCAGCGGCGCTGGCAGCAGGCCCTGGGAGAGCTGCGGGTGCTGTGGGTCGGCGTCCGGTGCGACGGCGCGGTCGCCGCGGGGCGCGAGGTCGCACGCGGCGACCGGATCATCGGGATGGCCGTGTCCCAGGCTGAACCGGTCCACCGGGGCGTGGTCTACAACCTTGAGGTGGACACCACGCACACCGAGTCGATGGAGTGCGCGCGGACCATCGCCGCGCACATCGGGTGACCGGCGGGCCGGGCGGCGGTGTGCGGACCCGCGGACCTGGTGTTCAGACCTGGGCGAGGCCGCCGTCGACGAAGAGTTCGGCCCCTGTCGTGAACGAGCTTTCGTCGGAGGCGAGGAACACGGCTGCCGCCGCGACCTCGTCGGCGCGGCCGATCCGGCCGAGGGGGATCCGCGGCAGGAAGGCGTCAGCGATGTTCGGTTCGCCCTCCACCGGGGACCCTGCCTGGCGGAGGCCGGGGGTCTCGATCGGGCCGGGACTGATGGCGTTGACCCGGATGCCGCGGCCTGCCAGTTCGGCGGCCCAGGTGCGGGCGAGATTGCGGTCGGCCGCCTTGGTGGCGCTGTAGACGCCCATGCCCTCAAGCCCCATCGAGGCGTTGGTGGAGGACAGTACGATCACCGACGCGCCGTCGGCCAGCAGAGGCAGTGCCTTCTGGACGGTGAAGAGCGCGCCCTTCACATTGACCCCGAAGGTCCTGTCGTACTGCTCCTCGGTGATCTCACCCAGCCGGGCGGTTTCCGCGGAGCCGGCATTGGCCACGACGACGTCCAGCCGTCCGCTGTGCTCCTTGATCATCCCGAAGAGGTGATCAAGATCGTCGAGATGCGACACATCGCTCTGGACTCCGACGGCCCGTTCACCTACGGCCTCCACGGCCGCGTCCAGTTCGATCTTGCGCCGACCGGTCAGATAGACGGTGGCTCCCTCGGCGGCGAACCGACGGGCGATGGCCAGCCCGATACCGGTCGACCCACCGGTCACCAGGGTCACTTTCTCATCGAGTTGTCCCATGATGGCCACTTCCTTGCGGTAATCAAGTTCATTACATCTGGGATCTCCTGATACCTGTGCAGCACCAGCACCCGAAGCGGTATTCCGGGGCGATATCCCCCCTTCGCCTCGACGGCCTCACGCCACCCGCCGATCAGGGCGACAAGACGGTTTCGCCGCCGCTCAGCCGCCGCCGCACCGTCCAGGCCGCCACCCTCGCAGCCCCGCACATCAACCCGTGGGCCGGGGCGTGGGATCAGGCGGGTTCCGCCGTCTGTCCCGTCGTACCGTGCGGGCGCCGCCTCGCCGAGTCGAGGTTCGTGCGTGATCTGGCCGTGTCCGGGTGGTCGGTGCCGAGGATCCGGGTGCGGTCCGCCAGTACACCGGCGAAGAGTTCCACCGCGCGGTCCGTCTCGCCGGACGATTCGTAGGCCGCGGCCAGATTGCTGCGGGAGACGAGGGTGTCCGGATGGTCCGGTCCGAGGATGCGTTCCCGGGCGCCGAGCGTACGCAGGCAGAGCGCGACCGCGCGTTCCGCGTCACCTGCGGCGCGGTACGCGCCGGCCAGGACGTTCTGCGCCCACAAGGTGCTGGGGTGGTCGTCGCCCAGGGACGCACGACACTGGTCCAGGGTCCGTTCACACAGTTCCACCGCCCGCCTGAACTGCTGGTCCGCGCGGCAGGCGGAGGCGAGGTTGTGCCAGGCGCGGAGGGTTTCCGGATGGTCCTCGCCCAGCGAGCGGCGACAGCGTTCCAGCGTGCGCTCGCACAGCGGGAACGCGTGGTCCAGGTCGCCCAGCACCCGGTAGGCGTCCGCGAGGTCGTTGCGCGCGCTCAGCGTCACCTGGTGGTCCTCGCCCAGTGCGCGCTCGCGCGCGTCGAGTGCCGCCTGGTACGCCAGGATCGCCTGGCGCGCGTTGCCTGCCACCCGGTAGGCGTGCGCGAGCACGCTCCAGGCGCTGTACGTCTCGATGTGCTCGTCGCCGAGGGCCCGCAGGCAGCGGTCGAGCGTCTCCAGTGCCTGCGCCACGGCCTGCGCCGTGTCGCCCGTCTCCCGGTGCGCGCCCGCCAGTTCGTACCTGGTCCGCAGGGTGTCCGGATGGTCCTCGCCCAGCAGTCGGCGTTTCGCGGCGAGCACGCGGGCGAGCCGTTCGACGGCGCGCCCCGCGGCTCCCTGGCCGAGCAGGAACCGCCCGGCCATGCCGAACAGCCACGCCGACCACACCGTGTCCGTCTCCGGCGGGGCGTGCTCGGCCAACGCGTCGATGTGCGGGAGCAGTTCCCGCCAGGCGGGCCAGCAGGCCGGGTCGGCCCACGCCTGCGGCACGGCCCGCACCAGATGTCCCACGGCGATCTGCCTGGCTTCCTCGATCGCCGCGGCGTCGCGATGCGGATCCCGGCGGTCGGCGGTCCGGGCGACGGCCTGCACCAGGCGGTGCACGGACACGGTCCGGGCCGCCGCGTCGAGGCCGACCATGCTGTGCGCGGCGAGCCGGCCGCGGGCGCGCCGCACGGCGGGCGGCGGGCCGAGAGCGTCCAGCAGGGAGAACGGCACACCGTCGGGGGCGTACCAGGCGAGCACGCGCAGCATCGTGCCGGCGTGCGCGTCGTCGGCGATCCGGTCCAGCGTCACGCGCCAGATACGGGCCACGGTCCTGCTGCTGTCACCGCCCTCGCCCGAGTCGTCGTACATCTCGGCGGGGTACCCGGCCAGCAGGTCGAGGTATTCGGCCGGGGTCGTGCCGGTCTCCACGCAGTAGGCGGCGGCCTGTTCGACGGCGAGCGGCAGGTGTCCGAGTTCCTCGCAGAGGGCGGCGGCGCCGTCAGGCGTTGCGCCGGAGCCCTCCCGCCGGGTGGCGATACGGGTGAACAGGGCGACGGCGTCGGCGGGTTCCAGGACGTCGAGGGCCAGGGGCTCGGCGACGCCGTGCCATCCGGTCGCGCGGCGGCTGGTGATGACGAAACGCCCTGAGGAGGTGCGGTCCAGCAGCCAGGTGACGTCCGCCGGGTCGGACACGCTGTCGAGCACCACCAGCCAGCCGTCGTGCGAGGCCAGCCACTGCACCGCGCGCTCGCACAGGGCCTCCTGCGACAGGAAACCCGCGAGACCCGGTTGCAGCGCGGTGGCGAGAGAGGCGAGGCCCGCGTCCACGTCGGCCCGGGTCTCGGCGCCTATCCACCAGACCGGGTTGAACCGATCGGCCCGCCGGTGCGCCCAGTGCGCGGCCAGCGCCGATTTGCCGATGCCGCCCAGGCCGTGGAGCGCCCGGATGACAACGCCCCGCTCGCGCTCCATCGCCCGGTCCAGCAGGGCGAGTTCGTCGTGACGGCCCACGAAGCCCAGCCGGGCCGGCACATTGCCGAGGTGGGGCGGCGAGGGGGCCGCGATGGCGGGATCGAGGGGCAGCACCACCTGCTGGTCGACGTGGACGGCGACGGAGTTGTCGCCGGTGACGGCCATCCCGACGTCGCCCGACGCGGCGACCGAGCGAAGACCGGAGGACTCGGCGGCCGTATGACTCCCCGATGCTTCCGCCGCCCCGCTCATACGTCACATGATGACCTCCGGTACGCCTCCGCGTCACCCGTCCCGTGGCCCGGCGCGCTCCGGCACCGTCCGGCACGGCCCCGATGCCGGACGCCCGGCGTCGGACGCCGAACCGGTGTCGGTCCGTCCGCGGCACACGGACCTACGCGGCACACCGTCACATCCGCAGCCGCGGTCGGCCGCCGGACGCGTCCTCGCCTCCGCCGCCGGACGCCCAGCTGCGGCCGTTCGCCGCAGGTCAGCGACGGCTCTTTGCCGTCTGCTGGGCGTCGTTGCACAGGTCGAAGATCGCGTCGGCCAGATCCGGCAGGTCGGTCAGGTCGATGTTCCTGGGGTTGGCGGCGTAGCCGATCAGGCCCAGGAGGCGGTGCACGATGTCGGCCTCCTGCTGCTGGCGCTGCCAGTGCGCGTCGTGGAGACCGTCGTCGACCAGCGGAGGCGGCGTGTTGCGGAAGCGTGCGTCCTCGTCGACACATTCGCGCAGCGCCTTGGGCCACACCAGCGGCTGCCGGCGCGGCGCCTTCTCTGGTGCCGCCTCGCCATGGCGGATGGCGTGCATGATCCGGGCCTCGTGCGAGCCGTCCACACGTTGCTGCAGATCCTCGATGGCGGCGAGTTGGGCGGCCACCCGGCGGATCCGGACGGCGTGGTTGAGGGCCCACTGGCGTTCGGCACGGCGGCTGCGCCGGCCACGGGCGTACTCCACCCGCTCGCTCTGCGTGGGGGGCACCGTGCCGTCGGGACGGGTGTAGGAGCGTCCGAGTTGCAGATGGCGCCGTTCCGCCGCCTGACGCCCGCTCAGTTCCTGCCACTCCGCGATGCGCGCCCAGGTGATCCGCTTCGTACGTGCCAGCGTGGTGAGTTTCAGTTCGTCGTGGTCGAGTTTCTCGCGGAGCATGCGGATGCCGAGCAGGGCCGCCAGGATCTCCGGTTCCGTGGCGTCGGGCTGCAACTCGCCCTCGGCCCGCTGGCAGACGCGGTCGTAGTTGCGGGCGATGTCCATCAGCCGGCCCGGTGAGTCACCGTCGGGGCGCGGGAGGCGTCGGACGCCCGGCGTCTTCTCGGTGAGCACGGCCCAGGCCCGCGCCCTGTTGCGCTGTTTGCGTTCGTCCATCGGGCCTTCCGCGTCGTCCGTCGTCTTCATGACGACACCTCGCGTCGTCCGGCGGACGACGTTGCGGACTCATGAGCCGACGTCGGCACGGCGTCGGCGGCGCCGGGAACGGGCGGCTCGGCGGGTTCGGCGGTCGTCTGCGCCCGACGGCGCCCGGGGTTCCTGCGCCGCCAGGCCGCCCGCGCGGCGCCGGTGGCGAGCATCGTGAGCGCGAACAGCACCGACGCCATGTACTGAGCGCCGAGTTCATGGATGAAGGATGTGGACATCGTGCGGTCGGCGCACGGCGGGCGTGCGCGCGTTGCCTCCCTACGAGGGTCGCTGGTGCGCAGGCGGGTTCCGCCCCGAACGAGCCGCGCGGGGATGCCGGGAACGCGCCCCGAGCGGAACAGCCTGCGACGGCGCCGCTACGGCGCGTCTGTGACGGAAGTCTGCCGGGCGTACGTCCCCCGCATATGCACTCCCGACCGACCCGCCATATTCGCCACCCCCCGCCACCCCTCACCCAACGGATGAATGGCGACAAAACGGTGCAGGAAATGGGTGAAGGAGTGTCGTCGCCCTGATGCGCCGCTCACCCCGACCTCACTTTCGGATGCGCTCGATGCGCCCAACTGCCCTGCGAACCGGCCCGGTTAGGGCGAGACAGGGCCGGGCCCGGCTGCCCGGTGTGGTGCCCGACGCCCGGCCGGGGCCGGGACGCGAGGGACGGCCGGCACCCGGACCTGCCCACCGGCTTGTCGGCGGAGCTGCTCCGGGCCGCGTCACCCCAGGAGCCGGGACCGGACGCGTCCTCGCCCGCTCCCACGAGTCCGACACCGGGCAGGTCTTCAAGGCCCGGCGATCCGGACCCGGTCGCTCTCGCCGTCGGAGAGGAACGCCGCCAGTTCCCGGCCCTGTTCGGCGACGGCGGTACGGTCGGCGCGGGACAGGCCGCGCAGCGGGGTGACGGAGACGGTGCCGGCGCCGGCCTTCCAGGTCGCGGCGACCCGGCCGTCGACCAGCACCACGCGCTCCCCCGCGACCGACAGACCGCGATGGGCGTCGTCGACGATCCGGCTGCGGTCGTGGTAGCCGAGGATGGCGTTGTCGAAGGCGGGCAGGAACCGGACGGGGGCCGGCGTGCCGGGGTCGGGGCGGGGCGCGTCGGGCAGGTCGAACAGCTCGCGGCCCCGTTCGTCGCGGAAGGTGATCAGTTCCCCGCGGACCGCGGCGACGGCGGCCGGCAGCCCGGCCAGCCCGCACCAGGCACGCAGATCGGCCGAGGCCGCGGGGCCGAAGGCCGCCAGATAGCGCCGTACCAGCGTCTGGCCGACGGGGTCGAAGCCGTCTTCGGCCGCCGGATCGGGCTCTCGGCCCAGCCAGGAGGAGAGCAGGACGTTGCGCACCCCTGCCTTGGCCCGCCACAGTCCGCGCGGCGGCAGCTGCGCCACCGGGACGAGGGCGGCCACCAGCATCTCGCCCAGAGCCCGTGGCGCCGGTTCCGGCCAGCGCTGGGCGAGCGCCCGCACCAGCTCGGCCGTCGAACGGGGCCGGCCGTCGGCCATC
This sequence comes from Streptomyces sp. NPDC056161, assembly GCF_042268025.1. Lineage (NCBI taxonomy): Bacteria > Bacillati > Actinomycetota > Actinomycetes > Kitasatosporales > Streptomycetaceae > Streptomyces > Streptomyces sp. NPDC056161. The sequence continues at coordinate 14,404 of NZ_JBHJUV010000037.1, read as the reverse complement.
ACCGCCCGGCCCGCGGCGGCGAGTTCGTCGAGATCCACCCCGGTGAACTCGCGGCGGTAGGTCCCGAGCACCCGCTGGCGCAGCATCGTCTCGTGACGGGACCGCCAGGCCAGGGCGTCGGCGGCGGTGAGCAGGTGGACGGTGCGCCGCATGAGGTGGATCCGTACCGTGCTCGGCCGGGTCAGCAGGTCGCTGAGGCGGGCGGGGTCGAACGCGCGCAGCCGCGACCAGAGCCCGACGAACGGCTCCTGAGGCTCCTGGGCCTGCAGACCGCACAGGTGCGCCACGGCGTCGTGGACGGGGAGGTCGGCTCGTTCGAGGAGAAGCTGCCGGGCGAGGGTGGCGCGGTTGAGCGCACGGGAGTCGAGGACGGTCATCGGGTCACCGCGGCCCGTTCTGCGGCCGGCCGCCTGCCCGCGCGCGGGGCGTCCGGCGGGTCCGACAGGTGCCCCGGTTCCGGTCGCGGTCCCCGCTGCCGGCCGGTCCGGACTGCGCGGGGCCCGGACAGTGGGCCCCGGTCCGGACGGCGGCCCGTCCCGGTTCGCGCCTTGTTTCGCGCATTCTCACAGTGACGCTGATCCTTTTCTCACGGTGACGCTGTTCCTTTCGCTGCCGCGCGGGGCTGCCGCGCGGGGCTGCCGCGCGAGGGGGTGCGGCGATGCCGCCCGGACCGGGCCGCGACGGCGGCCCGGTCCGGCGGGACCGGTGTCAGGTCGCCTTCTGTCCGTCGAGCGTCTCGCGCAGGATGTCCGCGTGTCCGGCGTGCTGCGTGGTCTCGGCGATGACGTGCAGCAGGACCCGGCGCACGCTCCACGCCCGCCCCGGCTCGTTCCAGGGCGCCTCCGGCAGCGGGTGTGTCGCCGAGAGGTCGGGGACGGCGGCGATGACCTCGTCACTGTGGGCGGCGGTGCGCTCGTAGCGTTCGACGACGCCGGCGAGCGTCTCTCCGGGCAGCATCCGGAACTCCTCCTGGTGGTCGATCAGCCACTTCGGGATCTCCCGGGCGGTACCGGAGGCGATGTCCGCCCAGGTGACGCCGTCGGGCAGGTCGAAGTTCAGTGCCGAAGGGCCCTCCAGGGCGAAGCGCAGCCAGCCCTCCTCGACGGACGTGACGTGTTTGATCAGCCCGCCCAGGCACAGTTCGCTGACCGTCGGGCGCTCGCCGGCCTGTGCGTCGGTCAGCCCGTGCGTCGTCCTGGTCAGGGCGGCACGCGCCTCGGCGAGCTCGGCGAGCAGATCGGCCCGTTCGCCGTCGAGCGTCGCGGGGGTCGTGGTCGTTGCATTCACGGTGATCGGATCCTTCTGTTCGCTCTCATTGGTCCGGCACCGACCACGATCGCAGCGGTAGCGGTCAGGGTGTGGCCGCTACTCGGGGCAGTATGGGTGCCATGCCGAAAACCTCAGCGCGCCTGCTGTCCCTGCTCTCGCTGCTCCAGGCCCGCCGGGACTGGCCGGGGCACCTGCTGGCCGAGCGGCTGGACGTCAGCGCGCGCACCGTGCGCCGCGACGTCGACCGGCTGCGGGAACTGGGCTATCCGATCGTGGCCGTCAAAGGCCCCGACGGGGGGTACCGGCTCGGTGCGGGCACCCAATTGCCGCCGCTGCTGTTCGACGACGACCAGGCGGTCGCCCTCGCCGTCGCGCTGCGGGCCGCCGCGGCCACCGGCGCGGGCATCGAGGAGGCCGCGGCGCGGGCGCTGACCACCGTACGGCAGGTCATGCCGGCCCGGTTGCGCCATCGCGTCGACGCCCTTGAGGTGACCGCCGTCGAGCGTGCGGGAGCCCGGCCGAATCCCCAGGCCGACCCCCAGGTGCTGGTGGCGCTCGGCACCGCGGTACGGACCCGCGAGGTGCTGCGCTTCGACTACTCCCCCGTCACCCTGCCGACGGGCGCCGCTGCGGGGTCCGGCGCGGGGTCCGGCGCGGCGCCGCCGCGCCGGGTGGAGCCGCACCATCTCGTCACCTGGGGCGGGCGCTGGTACCTGGTCGCGTGGGACCTCGGCCGGGACGACTGGCGTACCTTCCGGGTCGACCGGATCGCCCCGCGCACCCCCACGGGGCCCCGCTTCAGCCCGCGCGAACTGCCCGGCGGGGACGTGACCGCCTACGTGACCGCGAAGTTCCAGGGCCTCGGCGACGCCGGTCACCTGCCGTGCCGGGGCGAGGTGATACTCGACCTGCCCGCCTCCGCGGTGTCCGCGTACGCCCATGACGGCGTCGTCGAGGAACTCGGCCCCGGCCGTTGCCGACTGCTCCTCGGCGCCTGGTCGTGGCCCTCGCTGGCCGCAGCCCTCGGCAAGTTCGACGCCGATCTCCAGGTCGTCGGACCGCCCGAACTGCGTGACGCCTTCGCGTTGCTGGCCCGCCGCTACGCCGACGCCGCGGCCCGGATGCCCGCCGAGCCCACCGCCCCGCCGCCGGGCCGGTGACCGCGGCCGGACCGGAACGGCGACGCGGGCACGGACGGCCCTGGGCGGCATGGCCGGACGACGACGCCCGGGTCCGGCGGGACACCGCTCCCCCGGACATGCGATTGCGCGCCGTCACGGCGGTGTGCCTGCCGGGAGGCGGGCGCGGTCAGCGTTCCACCGTCGGGTCCCAGGCCGGCCGGGTGGCCTTCGCCAGTTCGTCGATGACCGTGTTGCAGAAGGCGGGCAGGTCCCCGGGGCAGCGGCTGGAGATGAGCCGCCCGTCCACGACGACCTCCTCGTCGACGACCTGCGCGCCGGCGTTGCGCAGGTCGGTGCGGATGCTCGGCCAGGAGGTGAGACGCCTGCCGCGCAGCACGTCCGCCTCGACCAGGGTCCAGGGGCCGTGGCAGATCGTGGCGACCGGTTTGCCGCTCTCCATGAACTCCTTGACGAACGCGACCGCGTCGGGGTCCATGCGCAGTTGGTCCGGATTCATGGTGCCGCCGGGGAGAACGAGCGCGTCGTAGTCGGCGACGGCGGCGTCGGCGACCTTCCGGTCGACCGTGAACGTACCGGCGGGGTCGATGTCCATCTGCCGCGCGCTGATCTCGCCGTCGTGCAGGGAGATCAGTTCGGTCTCGGCCCCGACGCCGTGCAGTGCCCCGCGGGGCTGTTCGAGTTCCACGCGTTCGACCCCGTCGGTGGCGAGAATGGCGACCTTGTGGCCGCGGAGTTCGTCGGTCATGTTCGGCTCCTTGCAGAACGGCATGGCGGCCCGCGAAGGGCGCCCCGCCGCCACCGCTGTCGATCGCGGCGTGGACCGCCGACGCGTCGACGACCGCTCGGCACCCGTTTCGGGCACCCCTTCACCGCGGCCTCGGGCCCGGCTCTGTGCGGGGTATCCCGCTTGGCACGAAACATGCGCGCACGGCGGCAGAAAACTGCCGGGCCCCCTCGTGGGCCGCCTGATCCGTCCGGGCCCCGGGCCGGGGCACGGACGGGTCAGGCGGGAGCGGCCGGGTCCTCCGCGGGGGCGGGCTGCCCGCCAGGAGTGAGCAGGGCGAGTTCGTCACCGAAGCCCACCAGGAGGTCCCCGTCGGGGAACGGGGCGAGGGAGCGCACGTCGTACGGGAAGGGCATCGGCGGGCCGGCCTCGCACCGGGCGGCCAGGTCCCAGGTGCGTACGGTGCCCTCGCCGGCGCTGACGGCCAGGGGGCGCCCGGCACGGGTGGTGACCGTGAGCGCGGTGACATGGCGGCGGTGGCCGCGCAGGGCGCCGCCGAGCGGGTGGCCGGTGGCGAGGTCCCAGACGTGGAGCGCCGGGTCGAAGGCGGCGCGGGTGACGGCGACGGGGCGGCCGTCGACCACCGTCGTCACGGCGCCGTCCACGCCGCGCCGGTGGCCGGTCAGGGGTAGGCCGAGCGGACGGCGGTTCACCAGGTCCCAGCGGCGTACGGTGCGGTCGCTGTGGCCGGTGACCAGGACCGTGCGCCCGTCGACCAGGGCGCCGGTGACCGCCTGCACCGGCGCGGCCCCCGTGAGCGGCGGGCCGTCGGCCTCCCCCGAGTCCAGGTCCCAGATCCGTACGGTCCCGTCCCGTCCGCCCACCAGGACCCGGACCCCGTCCGCCGTCCGGGCCGTCCCGAGCGCCCTCGGCCAGGCCGCGGGGCACACCAGCGGCGGGGCGGACTCCCGGCCCGTCGCCGGGTCGCTGATCCGGACGAGCCCGTCCTCACCCAGGCTGAGGACCAGGGTGCGACCGGCCACGACGGCGGTGGTCACGGCGTGCACCGTGCCGTCGTGCCGGGTCAGCGTGCGGGCGGTCCGCGGACCGGCGGCCACGTCCCAGACCCGGACGGTGCCGTCGAGCATGCCGCCGACGGCCAGCCGGTGTCCGCCCGGGACGGCCGTGGCGAGCGCCGTCAGCGTCCCGCCGTGGTCGGCCGGCGCGTCCCCGTCCCGGCGGTGTGCGGTCCGCTCCCAGCTGCGGACCAGACCGTCGAAGGCCCGTGCCACGAGGACCGGCCGGCCGGCGTCGGCCGTCACGGCCACCTGCTCCACCGGCTGGTGGTGGCCGGTGAACGGGTCGCCGAGTTGCCGTCCGGTGGCCGGATCCCACACCCGGACGGTGCGGTCGCGGCCGCCGGTGACCACCTGGATGCCCCCGGCGGTCCGCGTCGCCGCCACCGCGTCGACCCGGCCGCCGTGTCCGGCCAGGGCCGCGCCGTACGGCCGGCCCGTGGTCAGGTCCCACACCCGCGCGGTGCCGTCCTGGCCGGCGGTGACGGCGAGCGCGCGCCCGTCGTCCGCGGTCACCGTGGCCACCGCGGTGACGGGGGCGGTGTGCCCGGCGAGCGGGGCGCCGAGCTGCCGGGCGGTCAGCAGATCGCGGACCAGCACCGCGCAGTCGTCCCGGCCCGCGGTGACAGCGATCGGCCGGCCCCGCACCACGGCGGTCGCCACGGAGACCACCCAGCCGGTGTGGCCACCCGCCGCCTCGGCCTCCTCCCGCCCGGTGGCCAGGTCCCAGGACCGCACCAGGCCGTCCCAGCCGCCGGTGACCACGACCGTACGGCCGTCCACCTCGGCGCTCGCCGCCGCGACGATCCGGCCCCGGCCGACCACCAGGGGCTCACCGGCCCGCTCGCCGGTGCGCAGGTCCCAGGCCCGCACGGTGTCGCCGTGACGGCCGGCGTCGGGCAGCCCGTCGGGGCCGTGCCGTTCGTGGCCGGTGAGGACGAGCGGGGTGCCGGCCGCGTCGAGCACCGTCACCACCCGGGCACGGGAACCGGCGGCGAACCCGGCCGTCCGCTCACCGCTCAGGACGTCCTCGACCCGGACGCCGCCGTACCCGTCGGTGTCGACGGCCACGACGCGTCCGTCGACTTCGCCGAGCACCGGGCGGAGGCCGTCGCGGTCGCGCACCCTCAGCAGCCGCTCGTCCGCCTCCCGGCCGGTGGCCCAGGCGACCCGCCACGGTTCCGGCCACCGCGGCGGCGGCCCGTCCGCCGCCGCGAGGTCCGCGAAGGCGGCGGCCAGGGCGGGCAGGCCGAAGCGGGTCGCCTCCAGGGCGAGCAGCCGGGCCCGCGCGCCGGGCTCCGCGTGCCGCAGCAGGTGCATCGAGGAGCGGTAGACCGCCGCGATCCGCCGTTCCCGCGCGGTCGCGCCGACGGCGGGCAGCGCGCGCAGCACCTGGTCCGGTGGCGCTCCGGCGAGGAACGCCGCATCCGCCCAAGAGGTTTCGGGCACAGTCACCCGTGTCTCGCCTTCCTCAGTGGATCTGTCGGGTGACCGTCAGCGCGGCAGGCGCCGGTGACCGCGGCGGGGGCCGCGGCCCGTGTCGGCGGCCAGTGCCAGTACGGTGCCCTTGCCGGTGCCGACGTAGACGATGCCGTCGGCGAACGCCGGGCTCGTTCCGCTGTCGTCCAGCGCGTGCCGCCACCGGACCGCGCCGTCGGCCAGCGCCACCTTGACCAGCCGCCGCCCCGCCTTGGCGGTGACGAGCCAGGCCGAACCGCCGCTGATCGTGACCGACGACGCGCCGTAGCCGCTGGGCAGTTGCCACACCGGGTGGCCGGAGTCGGCCCGGCAGGCATAGGCGCCGCCGTGGCTGTCGCCGACGAGGACCAGGCCGCCGGAGACGGCCGGGGTGGCGTCGATCACCCCGGCCGCCTGACTGCCCCAGCGGTGCTCGCCGGTGGCCGCGTCGTAGGCGTGGAGTTCGGCCCGTCCGGTGCCGACGTACAGCGTGCCGTCGACGACGCTCGGGGTGCAGCACGTCAGCTGGGTGTCGCGGCCGGGGTGGTGCCACAGCCGCTGTCCGCTTCTCGCGTCGAAGGCGCTCAACGCCCCCGTCGCGCCGTGCACATGGACCCGTCCGTCGGCCACCGCGGGGCCGGACGCCGATCCTTCGGGCAGCGGTGACTCCCAGCGCGGCTCGCCCGTCGCGGCGTCCAGCGCCCGCAGCCCGCTCGCGTCGCGCAGCGCACGGGCCGGGTTGTGGACGACGTACACCAGGCCGCCGTCGGGCACCGGCGCGGCCGAGCGCCCGACCGTCCGCTGCCAGCGTTCCTGCCCGTCGTGCACGCCGAGGGCGTGCAGGACGCCGTCGCTCCCGACGACGAACACCTGCCCGCCCGCGACGGCCGGGCTGCCGGTGAGCCTGCTGCGGGCCGCGAACCGCCAGCGCGGCTCCCCCGTGATCGCGTCCAGTGCGTAGCAGTCGCCGTCGGTGCAGTTGACCAGGACGGTGCCGGCGCTGACGACGGGTTCGGCGATGACGGGCCCGCCCAGGGTGACGCTCCATGCCTCGAAGCCGGCCGGCGGCCGGCCGGCGGGGAAGACTCCGCTGTGCGCCGCGTCGCCGCGGTACATGGCGGCGGGGGCGGGCGCGGTGGCGGGTGTGTCCCGGGGCGGCGGCACGGCGGGCCTGCGGACGGCCGGTGCCGGGGTGCCGGGGTGGGCCTCGTCCTCCGGGCGCGGATCGACGAGGTCCGCCAGCCGGATCAGTGACCGCAGTTCCTCCAGCAGGGCCGCGTCGTCGTGGGTGAGCGGATCCGTTTCGGGCGGCCGCGCATGGCACAGGTGCTCGCCGTCCACCCGCCACGCGAGCCAGGCCCGGTCGTCCGCGAACTCCCGTACGGCGGGTGTCAGCAGCCGTTCGGCGGCCGTCGGGTCCGCGGTCTCCACGACGTGGACCTGGTCGTAGGCCGGATCGCCGATCTCGTGGAGGTGGCGGTCGGGTCGGTCGCGGACCACTTGTTTCAGCAACGGGACCATGGTGTCGACGGCCAGCCCGTGCTTGGAGACGGCGGTCAGCGGCAGCGCCGCGGACAGCTCCACCAGGATCACGGTCTGCACGCCGTACCGCGGCTGCCGCGGCCAGCCGCGCGCGGGGGCGCTGTTCACACAGTCGAAGACGGTGACCTTGCGCCCCTCCAGCGGCCCGCTGACCGCGAACCTGGCCGCCCACTCGCCCGTGGCCGCGCCGATGACCGCGTCCCGCCAGCGTTCCAGCAGCGCGGGCCGCTCGTCCTCGTACGTCCAGCCCTGCCGCTGCGCCCACTGCCGTCTGCTCTCGGCCTGCCGGCGCAAGTCCGTCCGCCCCGCCATACCCACCCCTGTCCGCCCCGTGAACCCTGCCTCGTCGGCAGGCCGCTGTGCCTGCGGAATGCCACTGTGTATCACGAGGGATGTTCATGTTCCGGTTCCCGGGTCCGGTCTCCTGCGCGGTGGCCGCCGACGCGGTGGGACGGGGTCGGGTCCTGGGCGGGTCGCTCAACACCGCTTCGTCCAGGACCGGTTGACGGTCCGGTGGGAGACGGGTCCGGGACGGCCGTCCCGGCGCGGCGGCGCGCTGTGGCTGTCCGTCCCGGCGCGCTACGGCTGTCCGTCCCGGTCGGCGGGACCGGCCCCCAGGTAGAAGTCCTTGCGCGCGGCCACGAACTCCTCGACGGTCTCGGCGGGTACGCCCGTGACGCGTGCGACGTCGTCGCAGGCCCGGTCGTAGCGGTTCTCCCGGTGCAGCCGGGCCATGGTGGCGATGTGCTGCTCGGTGTGCGGCGGCAGGCCCGCCTCGGCGAGCACCTGTGCCCGCCACCGGTCGAGCGGCACGTCCACGTAGGAGACCGGACGGCCCAGCGCCCGGGAGAACTCCTCCGCCATCTGCGTCATGTCGAGGGTGCGCGGCCCGGTCAGTTCGTAGACGTGCCCGACATGCGGGGCCGGGTCGTGCAGCACGGTGGCGACCACCCGCGCCACGTCGTCCGTCGCGATCGGTGAGGTGCGGCCGGTGCCGAAGGGCAGCTCGATCGTGCCGCGCTCCCGGATCGAGCGTGCCGCGAGCGTCGTGAACAGCGGATTGTCGAGGAACGCCGTCGGCCTGATGTGCACCACCGGCAGGCCCGACCAGTTGAACACCTGTTCCGCGAGCCAGTGCAGCCGCTGCTGGTCCGACTCACCGGTGCTGGTGGCGGTCATCTGGGACACCGTCATCTGCGACATGTCGACCAGGCAGTCCAGGCGGCCGTGTTCACGTGCGACGGTGGCCACCACGGTCGCCGCGAGGAGGTGGTCCGGCGACACGGGCATCGCGAAGTACATCCGCGCGGCGCCGTCCAGCGCGGGCGCGACGGTCTCGGGCCGGGTCAGATCGCCGACGACCACCTCCGCGCCGAGCGCGCGCAGCGGCGCCGCGCGGTCGTCGTCGTGGTGGACCAGCACGCGTACTGGCACGTCGAGCGCGCGGAGCTGTTCGAGTGCTCTGCGGCCCACGTCACCGGCGTGGGCGATGAGAACGAGACTGTCCGCAGCCATCGGCCGGGTCTCCTTCCGGCCCCGGGGGCTTCCGGCCGGGGCGCCGAGTGGTCGTGGGACTCCGTTCCCCAATCTAGGACGCCGGTCCGTGACGGGCAGGTCGGCCCGCGGTGTCCTCGCGGGACGCGGCACCCCGCCCAGGGCCGGTGCAGTCGGCGAAGTCCGGCCGTCGCACCGCCGGGCAGGCCGCTGGGGACGCCTCACCCGGATGGCGGACGCCCCTCCCGGGACGGCCGGGGCGCGGGCGGCCACCCGGTTGCCGCCTCCGGCGGCTGCGCCTTGAGTGGAGCCAGCGCGCTCGGGGCGACAGGCCCAGCAGGCACGCGTACCAGCAGCAGGCATACGTACCAGCCGGGACCGGCCCGAACCGGAGGCATCATGTCCGACATCCGCCCGCCCATCACTCCGTACCTCGAACCCGCCGCGCGGGCTCTGGCCGAGGCCACCGACCCGCACCCCCGTCTCCACGAGGTGCCGCCGGAGAAGGGGCGGGACCTCCTCCAGGGGTTGCAGAGCGGCGAGGGCGTCAGGCGTCCGGAGGTCGACGAGGAGTGGGTGACCGTCGACGCGGGCAGGTGGGGACGGGTACGCACCCGGATCATCCGGCCCAGGGAGGCCACCGGCCCGCTGCCCGTGGTCTTCTTCGTCCACGGCGCCGGCTGGGTGTTCGGCGACGACCTGACGCACGACCGCCTCTTCCGGGAACTCACCGTCGGGGCCGGGGCGGCGGGCGTCTTCCCCGTCTACGACCGCGCCCCCGAGGCGAAGTACCCCACCCAGGTCGAGCAGATCTACGCGGTCGGCCAGTGGCTCGCCAAGCACGGATCCGAACACAGCCTCGACGCCGACCGGGTGGCGGTGGCCGGCGACTCCGTCGGAGCCTGCATGTCGGCGGTCTTCACGCTGATGAACAAGGAGCGCGGCGACCTCGACATCAAGGCGCAGGTCCTGCTCTACCCGGTCACCGACGCCGATTTCGACACCCCGTCCTACCGGCAGTTCGCGGAGGGCTACTACCTCACGCGCGACGGCATGATGTGGTTCTGGGACCAGTACTCCGCGCCCGACCAGCGGACCGAGCCGCACGCGGCGCCGCTGAGGGCCGGGCTCGACCAGCTCAGGGGCCTGCCCACCACTCTCGTCATCACCGACGAGGCGGACGTCCTGCGGGACGAGGGCGAGAAGTTCGCGAGCCGGCTGCGCGAGGCGGGCGTGGACGTCACCGCGGTCCGGGTGGGCGGCATGGTCCACGACTTCATGATGCTGGACAGTCTGCGCGACACCCATGCCGCGCGGGTGACCCGCCACCTGGCCGTGCGCACCCTCCGTGAGGCCCTGCACGGCAGTTGACGAGGTGGATGGCGGCCGACGACCGGCCGGGGCCGCCGGGCGCGCGGGGCCGCCGGGCGCGCGGCCACGCCGGCCGGACGAACCGACGGCCCCGGCCGGTCCTCGGGAGGGAACGACGGCCCCTGCGGGGGGCGGAGGGCACCGCGATCCCTCCCGACAGCGAAGGAGACAGCGGCCCGGCCGTCTGGCCCCCGCCCGGGAGACGGCGGGCTCAGGCCGTCAGCCGGGCCAGCACCGAGCGCATCGCCCGGCGGACGGCCTCGCGTGACTCCTCGGTCACGTCGACGGTCTCGAAACCGTGCCGTCCGTGCGGCACGTCGACGACCTCGACGTCCGCGCCGTGCCGCCCGACCGCGGTCAGGAACTCCTCGACGGTGACGGCGATCTCGGGCGCCTCCCGGCCCGCCCGGACGAGCACGACGGGCGGCGCGCCCGCGTGCGCCACCGCGTCCGCCGGCCGGAACCGGCGGCCGGGCAGCCCCCAGTTCGGCAGCGGCGCCAGGACCGGATAGCAGGCCGCAACACAGCGCAGCCATGCCGGGGACGTGCGCAGCCAGTCCGCCATGAGCAGTCCGCCGCCGGAGAAGAACCACAGCGCGACCCGGTCCGCGGCCACCCGCGGATCGGCCCGTACCCGCTCCACCGCGGCAGCCACGTCCGCGGCGGCGCGCTCGTAGTCGGCGACGTCGTGCAGCCGGTGGTCGAGGGTCACGCCCATCGCGCCCTGCCCCGCGGCACAGCGGGCGTAGCCGACGAGGACCGGCCAGTCCCTGGGGGTGGGCCGGGCCCCGGCGGGCAGCGGGCCGCCGTGCACGAAGACCACCGCCGGCCGTGGGCCGGGAGCGTCCGGCAGGTACAGGTCGACGTTCTGCGAGCGCTCCCGCGGGAGTTCGGGCACCTCCAGCAGGAACGGCCGTAGATGCGCGGGTTGTTGTGCGGCGCCGGCGGGCGTCAGCCGGTGCCCCTCGCCCGCCGCGGCCCCAAGCAGCACCTCGGCCAGCTCGGCGGGGCGGGACAGCATCGGCCAGTGCCCGGTGTCCAGTTCGAAGAAGGTCACCCGAGGGTCCACGAGCGCGGCCAGGGCGGGGTCACCGAAGTCCACCAGTCTCTGGACCAGTTCGATGCCGGCGCCGTTCCCGGTGCACAGCACCCCGGTGGTGGGCACCGCGGCCGCCGCGCCGGTCAGCCGCAGCGGCTGGAGCAGGGTGCCCGGCGGCTGCGGCACGGCTCGGGCGGTGAGCCGTGCCAGCGCGGCGTCGGGGATCCCGGCGGTGCTGCCGAAGCGCTGCCACTCGGCGGGGGACGCGGGGGCCGGCACCGCGTCGGCCTCCTCCGCCGCGCCGCCGGCCAGCCGTGCCCGCAGTTCCTGGTCGGGTACCGCGGCCAGGGCCGGAACGCCGTCCCGCGGCGGTGCCGCGTCCACGCACACGATCCGGGCGACGCGCTGCGCTCGCAGGTCGGCGGCGCCCAGCGCCGGATGGACGCCGTAGTCGTGGCCGACCAGCACGATCTCCTGGCCGGCCGCGGGGTCCACCGCGTCGATCGCGGCGACCACGTCCGCGACATGTGTCTCCAGGTCGGCACGGGAGCCCGCGCCGCCACCCGCGGTCTCCGGCCCGGTGAGGGTGAGCGGGTGTGCCTCGGCGCCCGCCGCGGCCAGTCGCGCGGCTGTCTCCGCCCACACATGTGCGCCGGTGAACACACCTGGCACCAGGATGAATACGGTCATGAACCTCTCCTCGGCACGCGATCGTCACGGACCGGCCCGGTAACCCGGCCCGCGCTCGCCGGTACCGTAGGAACTCCCCCGGAGGGAGATTCAACTGTCATGTCGTACGACGGCCTGTGGAGCATCGGCGAACTGGCCGGGCACGCGGGCGTCACCGTCAAGACCGTCCGCTTCTACTCCGACCGCGGCCTGCTGCCGGAGACCGCCCGCAGCACCGGCGGGCACCGCCGTTACGGCCCGGGTGCGCTGGAGCGGCTGCGGCTGATCCGCGCCCTGCGCACCCTCGATCTGCCGCTCCCCCAGATCCGCCGCATCCTCGACGAGGAGTGCGCGCGCGACGGTACGGATGAGGTGGACGGGGTCGGCGGGACGCACGGGGCCGGTGGGGGAGACGGCGGGGGCGGCGCGCTGGAGAGCGCCGTCGCCGGGCGGCTGCGCGACCTCGGCTCCCAGCTGACGGCCCTGCGCTGGCGGGAGGCGGCGCTGCGGCTGGTGCAGGAGTCGCCGCGCGGGGTGCGGGCCGAGCGGCTGCGACTGGTCGGTGCGCTGGCCGTGCCGCCGAGCACGGCCTCCATGGTGCGGTTCTGGCGTGCCTGGCTGCCGGCGCGGATGCCGGCCCGGTCGGTCGCGGCGTTCCTGGACGTGGCCGTTCCGCCGCCGCCCGAGGACCCCGCGCCGGAGCAGGTCCTCGCCTTCGCCCGGCTGAACGCCCTGACGACGGGTCCCTGCACCGGCACCGAACGGTTTCGGCCCGCCGCGCACACGTCCGCGAGCGTCGGCGCGCTGGCCGGGCTCTACGCCGGACTGGCCGAGGCGTACGAGCTGGCGGGCGCGCAGCTGCGCCGGGGCCGGCCGCCGCGTCCCGGCGAGGCACTGGACGGTTTCGTGGCCGCGTACACGGGTCCCTACGGCCGCCGGGACACCCCTGACTTCCGTCGGCTGCTGGCGGGCCGGCTCGCGGCCGATCCGAGGATCGACCGGTACTGGGAGCTGACGGCCGTGGTGCTCACCCCGCCGGGCCACCGGCCGGAGCCGACTCCCGGGTCCGCGCACGACTGGCTGCTCGCGGCGCTGACCGCGCAGAACGCGACGAGGCTCTGACCCCCGCCGCTCCGCCCCGGGCGCCCCTCGGCAGGCGTCCGGCGACACCCGCGCGCGGCAATCTCCGAACGAGATGACTGTCATCCAAATTCATCGCCGTGGACGGGGAAGCAAAGAGCACCGTCACGCGCTGGTGAAGCTGTGGGCATCGACGAAGCTGCTCGCCCCCAGACCCCGGCTCGCCCCGAGGAAGGCATTGTGTCCACTCCACCCGATCTGAGCACTCCCCGTCGCCCGCCCACCGGTACTCCGGGCGCCCCCGGCGCTCCCGCCGCCTCCGGCGTACCCGGCTGGCTGGTCGCCCTGCTCGCTGTCTCCACCGGCATGACCGTCGCCAACCTCTACTACGCCCAGCCTCTGCTCTCGTCGCTGCGCGGCGTGTTCGGCGTCAGTTCGGACACCGCGGGCCTGCTGATCACCCTCACCCAGATCGGCTATGTCATCGGCATGCTGTTCCTGGTCCCGCTCGGCGACCGGCTGGAGAAGCGCAACCTGATCACCGTGCTGCTCGTGGTGACCACCGCCGCCCTCGTGGCCGCGGGCCTCGCGACCGGCTTCCCCATGCTGCTGGTCGCCTCGCTGGTCAGCGGCGCCACGTCCGTCGTCGCCCAGATCCTGGTCCCGTTCGCCGCGAGCCTGGCCCCCGACCACATGCGCGGCCGGGTCGTGGGCCGGGTGATGAGCGGTCTGCTCACCGGCATCCTGCTGTCCCGGACGCTGAGCAGCCTGGTCTCCGGCGTGGCCGGCTGGCGCGTCGTCTACCTCGGTTCCGCGGTTCTGATGGCGGTGCTGGCGGTGGCGCTGCGCGTGGCGCTGCCCGCGCAGGCGCCCACCATCTCGGCGCCCTACCGTCAGGTGCTGCGCTCCACCGCCTCCCTGGTGCGCGCCCACCCCGCGCTGCGGCGCCGCGGCCTGTACCAGGCGGCGATGTTCGGTGCGTTCAGCGCCTTCTGGACCACGGTGTCCTTCGTCCTCACCAGTGCGCCCTTCGACTACTCCGACGTCGGCGTCGGCATCTTCGCGCTGGTCGGCGCGGCCGGCGCGGGCATAGCCCCGCTCGCGGGGCGCTGGGCGGACCGCGGGCTGGCCCGGCCGCTGACCGGCGGCGCGTTCCTCCTCGCCGCGGGGGCCTTCGCCGTCGCGGGGTTCGGGCAGCACAGCATCTGGTTCGTCGCCCTGGCGGCGGTGCTCCTCGACATGGCCGTGCAGAGCACGATGATCCTCGGCCAGCACACCATCTACCAGCTCGACCCGCACGCTCGGGCCCGCCTCAACTCGGTCTTCATCGCCACCTTCTTCCTCGGTGGCGCCCTCGGGTCCCAGCTCGGCTCGATCGCCTACCACGCCGAAGGATGGGGCGCGGTGAGTGCGTTCGGCGCGGCGCTGCCGGTCCTGGCGCTCCTGTACTGGTTCAGCGAACGCCGCCCGGCCGGGCGGTCGCCGCAGCCCGCGTGAGGCGGCCGGGCCGCAGCGGACCGGCGCCCGCCGGGGTGAACCC